>NZ_CP110009.1:3404527-3729933 GCF_025947305.1 Flavobacterium sp. N3904 | reverse complement strand
GTAATATTGATGCGCTTTTATTTCTTTTTTCAGCGCTTCATCACTTAATAGCGGAGAAAGTGCATGATGCATCGTAAAAGAAACCACTTCCATACGGGGGAAACCGCCAGAAGTTTTCCAGGCTTTTGCATCTTTAATATTCTGGGTCCATGAATTGGAATATCCCCATTGATTGGCTTGGGCAAGTTCATTAACGTTTTCCATCAGCGAGCCGCCATAGGTTATTTGCGCTCCTGCTTTGGATAAATCCCGAATAGAATTGATTGCATTTTTTGGAGCAAATTGATAAGCAGCTACGCGGTCACCAGTACCAAAAATTTCTTCAAGATTGTTGGTGGGATGTGCAAGTCCGTTTTTGTCATTATTTGCACCAGAAACTTTTAAATCTTGAGACTCTTTTACCATCTGGTATCGGTTCGGATTTTTCTTGCTGATATCTCCCCAGTAAGTAGGTTGATGAAGATGCCATAAATAAGTTGTATTCACTTGTGCTTTGACAAAAACAAAAGGAATGAGTAAGGCAAAAAATAATAGTAGGTTTTTTTTCATGAGTTGATTATTTACTATTTATATTGTTATTTTTTGTTAAATGTATATTTTATTAACATAAAAATTACAGTGTTTGTTTTTGTATGTCTACTATTACGTTGTAGTGTTTGTAACTTTGTTGTTTTTAACAAAAATCAAAAAAACTGTTTGTAATTTTAGTGTAATTAATTGTTTATTAATTGGTTGTGTAATACTTGGTTTTGATTTTAGTATTGTTAATATGAATTATAAAGCTGAGTAGTTTTTAAAGAGTATAGATGCTTTTGGTGCTCTATGTTGGTTAAGAGGTAAATTATGATTTGTTGTTTTTTATAAAAGGTTTTTCATTAATTCTTGATGAAATCGTTATAATTCGAACAAAAAACCTGAAACTTTAAACTTTAAACAAAACTTTATTCCTTAATTTTGCATCACTAAAAAATAAAACACACAAACTATGAGTTCATTTGACGTAGTCATTATAGGTTCTGGGCCAGGCGGATATGTTTCAGCTATTCGTTGTGCGCAGTTGGGTTTCAAAACTGCCATTATAGAAAAATACTCCACTCTTGGGGGAACATGCTTAAATGTTGGATGTATTCCATCTAAAGCATTGTTGTCCTCTTCACATCATTATGCCGAGATTAAGCATTTTGCAGATCACGGAATCGAAGTTTCGGGTGAAGTAAAAGTAAATTTGGAAAAAATGATTGCCCGCAAACAAAGCGTAGTAGATCAAACATCTGGAGGAATTAATTTCTTGATGGACAAAAATAAAGTTACTGTTTTTAATGGTTTAGGATCTTTTGTAGATGCAACTCATGTTGCTGTAGCCAAAGCTGACGGAACTTCAGAAACGATAGAAGCAAAAAATATCATTATAGCAACAGGTTCAAAACCATCTTCTTTGCCGTTTATCAAAATTGACAAAGAAAGAATCATCACTTCGACAGAAGCATTGGCTCTAAAAGAAGTACCAAAACACCTTGTAATTATTGGTGGTGGAGTTATTGGTATCGAATTGGGTCAAGTGTATTTACGATTGGGAGCACAAGTTTCAGTTGTGGAATTTATGGACCGAATTATTCCTGGAATGGATGGCGCTTTGTCTAAAGAATTGACCAAAGTCTTGAAAAAACAAGGAATGAAATTCTATGTTTCGCACAAAGTGAAATCGGTAGAAAGAAATGGAGATGCAGTGATTGTTCAAGCAGAAAATGCAAAAGGAGAAACTATCACTTTGGAAGGCGATTATTCTCTAGTTTCAGTTGGCCGTCGTCCTTATACTGATGGATTGAATGCCGACAAAGCAGGAGTTAAAATTTCGGATAGAGGACAAGTGGAAGTAAACGATCATCTGCAAACTTCTATTCCAAATATTTATGCCATTGGAGATGTTGTTCGTGGAGCGATGTTGGCTCACAAAGCTGAAGAAGAAGGAACTATGGTTGCAGAAATCATTGCGGGTCAAAAACCACATATCGATTATAACCTGATTCCAGGAGTGGTTTATACTTGGCCGGAGGTTGCGGCAGTTGGACAAACAGAAGAGCAATTGAAAGCGTCAGGAGTTGAATATAAAGTGGGAAGTTTTCCTTTCAAAGCATTGGGTCGTGCCAGAGCAAGTGGAGATTTGGATGGATTTGTAAAAATTCTTGCTGATGCAAAAACAGATGAAGTTCTTGGTGTGCACATGATTGGAGCCAGAACTGCCGATTTGATTGCCGAAGCAGTTACTGCCATGGAATTCAAAGCCTCTGCCGAAGACATTTCCAGAATGTCACATGCGCACCCCACTTTTGCGGAAGCGATAAAAGAAGCCGCATTGGCCGCAACTGATAATAGAGCTTTGCACGTATAGTTTTGGGCTTTTAAAAAACACAAAACCCTGTCAAGTTGTAAAACTAGACAGGGTTTTGTTATTATAAATGACTTTGGATTATGCTTCAAACAAGCCTTTGTAGCTATCCCATTTGGTGTAAATCAAAAAGATATTACCCACGAATAGGAAAGCCGCAACAGGAATGCCTTCTGGCGCTAAACAAATGTGGGTAAAAAGAATATTGATTGAAATTGGCATCAATAGTATGAATGATAATTTATTGAATTTTCCTGTAATAAAAGAAAGTCCGCAAAGGAGTTCCACTATTTTTACCAAAGGCATTAAATAGCCTGAAGCTTTTATTCCATCATTGAAAATTTTCATATTACCTTCCAAAGGTGGTTCTGGAAACAGATGCAAAAAATAGCTTATAGATGCGAAGAGTAATAATAATCCAATTAGCGAACGAATGATAATGGTAGCAATTTTCATAGTTTTTAAATTTTAAAGTTGTTTTTAATGATAAAATTGGTTCATTCAAATATAATTATTTTACAATAAAACAAGAAAAAAATAACTTTATCAAAAAAAAAAACATCTCATCGGTGAAAATGAAATGTCTTTAATTTAATGAGTTTAGTTTTGTTTAAGCGATAAACAAATGTTTATAGTGTTTCCAATAGGCGTAAAATAGTATTATATTTCCACAAAAAATAAATAAAGAAATGCTAAAACCAATTGGTGAAGAAGTGAAATAATTGATAAAAAGAATATTTATTGTAACGGGTAATACAATAATATTTGATAAAGTCACATATTTTTTTGACAAAAAAGATAAACCGCAAATAAATTCCACCACTTTTGAGATAGGTACTAAATAGACAGAAGGGACTAAACCAATTTGGAAAGCTTTGAAATCTCCAGTATTTTCCAGTTCAGGAATTAAGTTAAAAAAGTAACAAACGGGTAAAGAAATTAGTATTAGCCCAAGAGTGATTCGAAAAAAGAGGATTACATTTTTCATGGCATAATTTTTTTGATTAAATGTTCTAGTTAACGATTATATTATTTAAAGAGAATAATCAATATTAGATCCATTGCCATTAGTAACTTTCGGGCAAGAAAGTTGCGTCCATCTTCTTAACAAATATAATCAATTTTGATAAGAGTTTTATCGATTTTTAAGCTTTATTTGTTTGTAACTATTTGTTATCAAGGATATTGTTGTCTTTTTGTTTGTTTTTGTTTTGTGTTTTTTTGATAAAAAATGCAAAAATAAAGGTGAATAATCTTAAAATATTAATCGGTAACATTATTATTTATACAGAGCATACTAACCATTTTTTATGAAAATTCTATTTGAGAAGCGGTTTTTTTTATTGTAATTTTGAACTCCATAAATAGATTAATTTTTGAGAACTTCCATTTATAAAACAATTATAAACCCGCTTCAGTTTAAGCAAAAGATTATTTCTTGGGCGCAACAGTTTCGCGAAATAACGTTTTTAGACAGCAATTCATTTTTCAACGAATATTCCAGTTTCGACTGTATCCTGGCAGTTGATGCTTTTACGTCTCTAAAAACAGATTATCACAATGCTTTTGAGGATTTAAAACAATACCAGCAAACAACCAAAGATTGGTTATTTGGATATCTTTCGTATGATTTAAAAAACGATGTAGAGTATTTGCAATCTAATAATTTTGACGGTTTGAATTTTCCGGATCTGTTCTTTTTTCAGCCCAAAAAAATATTTTTATTGAAAGGAAATCAACTCGAAATTCAATATTTGAATATGTGTGATGATGAGGTTGAAGTTGATTTTGATGAAATAATTAATTTTGAAATCAATAATGATGTCATTTCGACCGCAGTCGAGGTAAAGCAACGTATTTCAAAACAAAATTATATAGAGAAGGTAAACAAATTACTTGAACACATCCATCACGGAGATTTGTATGAAGCCAATTTTTGTATGGAATTTTTTGCTGAAAAGGCTACAATTGATCCATTGACTAAATTCTTAAAATTAAATAGCATTTCACAGGCTCCGTTTACTGTTTTTTTGAAGAACAATAAGCAATTTTTACTTTCGGCTTCGCCTGAACGCTATTTGAAAAAAGAAGAAGAAAAACTAATTTCTCAGCCTATAAAAGGGACGGCCAAGCGATATTTGGATTCAATAGAAGATGAAAAAGCCAAGAATGATTTGGTACAAGATCCTAAAGAACGTGCCGAAAATATTATGATTACCGACTTGGTTCGAAATGATTTGTCAAGAACAGCACAAAAAGCGACGGTTGAAGTAAAAGAACTTTGCGGCATTTATTCTTTCTTGCAGGTGCATCAAATGATTTCGACGATAACTTCCAAAATTGACACTCAATATGCAGCAGTAGATACAATTAAAACTACTTTTCCGATGGGAAGTATGACGGGAGCACCCAAGTATGCGGCGATGAAAATCATCGAAGAATTGGAGGAAACCAAGCGTGGATTGTACAGTGGAGCAGTAGGTTATTTCACTCCAAATGGTGATTTCGATTTTAATGTGGTTATTCGTAGCATTTTGTACAACCAAGAAAATAAATATGTGTCTTTTTCCGTTGGAAGCGCCATAACCTCCTTATCCATTCCAGATAACGAATACGAAGAATGTTTGCTTAAAGCAAAAGCAATGCTTGAAGTTTTGCAATAATTGAGTTGTCATTGGATTAAATAATAATCAGTATTTTTGAAATATGAAATCACCATGAGTCTAAATTTGGAGTTGAAATGAAGATTGGCGATACCATATTCCTATAAAAAAAAACAATATTAACTTCGTATGAAAAACACACTTCAAAATCATATCGATCAGGAAATCCCTTTTTTGAAACAAAAAAAACTGCTTCTTGCTGTAAGCGGTGGCTTGGATAGTATGGTTTTGTTGCATTTATTCAATGAATTACACTATGATATTGCTATTGCCCATTGTAATTTTCAACTCAGAGGGATTGAAAGTTTTGGAGATCAAAAGTTTATACAGGATTATGCCGAAGTTAATGCAATTCCTATTTATGTAACTCAATTTGATACCGAAGCTTTTGCCAAAGATTATAAATTATCGACCCAGATTGCCGCAAGGGAATTACGATACAATTGGTTTTATGAATTGTTGGAAACAGAAAAGTTTGATTACTTACTTACCGCACATCATGCCGATGACAATTTGGAAACTTTTTTGATCAATCTCACCAGAGGAACCGGATTGGAAGGATTGACAGGAATTCCGGAGCAAAATAAAAAAATAATTCGACCTTTGCTTTTTTTATCCCGACTTGAAATTGAAAATTATGCAAAGGAACATAACATTCAATGGAGGGAAGACAGCAGTAATGCATCCGATAAATATTTAAGAAATAAAATACGCCATCATTTGATTCCAGTTTTGAAGGAGTTGAATCCCAATTTTATAACTTCTTTTTTAAAAACTGAAAGCTACCTTCAGGAATCTTTTGCTATGGTTGAAGACGCAGCAATTATGGTCTATCAGCAAGTGGCCAAGGAAGTGGATGATCAAATTCATTTTGATTTGAATCAATTGTTGAAATTACCCAATTACCAATCCTATTTGTATCAATGGCTTAAGGAATTTGGGTTTACGGCTTGGAAGGATATTTATGATTTGGTCGAAAGTCAATCTGGAAAACAGGTTTTTTCTGCTGATTATCGTTTGTTAAAAGATAGGGATTCATTGATTTTGTTGCCTATTGAAGATTTAGAAATTGTCCAAGAATTTTTTATTAATGCCAATCAGGCCGAAGTTAAGATTCCCTTAAATATGTCGTTTTGTAAAGTAACCGACATTTCGGTAGCCACAAATAAAACTATCTTTGTCGACGCTGATCAATTGGTTTTTCCATTGGTACTGCGCAAGTGGAAAACTGGTGATGTTTTCACGCCTTTTGGTTTGAACGGAAAATCAAAAAAAGTAAGCAAACTTTTTAAAGACGAAAAATTATCCTTGATAGAAAAAGAAAACACCTGGCTTTTGTGTTCGAACAATCAAATAGTTTGGGTTATCGGAATCCGTGCTGACAATCAATTTAAAACAACAGATAAGACCAAAAACATTCTTAAAATTGAATTAGAAAATTAGAAATTAGAAAAATAAAATGAAAAAAATACTTTTTATACTCCTTACTTTTTTCGCTTTTGCCAAAGGAAATGCCCAGGTATTGGATCCAGTTAAATGGACGACGACAATAGAAAAGAAATCCGAATCCAATTATATTTTGACTTTTAATGGTGTAATTGAAAAAGATTGGCATCTGTATTCCCAATTTACGCCAGATGGCGGACCACTGCCTTTGGAGATTATTTTTAAAGAGCAAAAAGGGAATTTTAATTTGGTAGGTAAAGCCAAAGAAAGTAAAACGACTACAGCCTTCAATGATATTTTTGGTGTAAACGAAACGTTCTTTCATGATAAAGCCCAAATTCAGCAAGAAATAACGCTAATCAATCCAAAAACTACTGCTATTCAAGCCGAATTGAATTATCAGGTTTGTAAAGAAGTTTGTATCAATCTGGAAAAGAAATTCACTTTTAAAATACCGAAAACTGAAGCAACAACAATTGTCACTACTCCAATAGCAGTTGTGAAATTGGATTCAACTAAGGTAGATACTGTAAGCACAGCTACTGTAGATAAAAAGGAAACTATTGAGCCGAAAGTGAAAAAGGATATCGAAACACCAAAACCTGATTCGCAAAGAGGATTATGGTCTATTTTCTTTATTGCTTTTTTCTCTGGATTTGCAGCTTTATTGACCCCTTGTGTTTTTCCTATGATTCCTATGACGGTTAGTTTTTTTACCAAACAGAGTAAAAACAAAGCCGCCGGAATTAGAAACGCCATTATTTATGGAATTTCGATTATTCTAATTTATGTGGTATTAGGATTTTTGGTCACCTGGATTTTTGGTGCCGATGCCCTCAATGCTTTGTCAACCAACGTTTGGTTTAATATTTTATTCTTTATTTTATTGGTAGTATTTGCTACATCGTTTCTTGGTGCTTTTGAAATTATGTTGCCTCATTCGTGGGCTAACAAAGTAGACAGTCAGGCTGATAGAGGGGGAATCATTGGTATATTGTTCATGGCATTAGCATTAGCAATTGTATCCTTTTCTTGCACGGGGCCTATTGTAGGAACGCTTTTGGTTGACGCAGCTTCCAAAGGAGGAATTGCTCCGATAATCGGGATGTTAGGTTTTTCATTGGCATTGGCTTTGCCTTTTATGCTTTTTGCAATGTTCCCAGGTTGGTTGAATTCTTTGCCAAGATCAGGAGGCTGGTTGAATACTGTAAAAGTTGTATTAGGATTTCTTGAATTGGCTTTGGCATTTAAATTTTTATCGAATGCCGATTTGGTGCTGCAATTGCATTTATTGGAAAGAGAAGTATTCTTGGTGATTTGGATTGCTATTTTTGGAGCATTGGCCTTTTACTTGTTTGGAAAAATTACTTTGCCACACGATAGCCCATTATCTCATATTTCAGTAGGTAGATTGTCGTTAGGTTTGATTGTTCTTTCTTTTACTATTTATCTAATTCCAGGACTTTGGGGAGCACCACTTAAATTGATTAGTGCTTTCCCACCTCCAATGGAATACAGTGAAAGTCCGCTTGGCGTAGGTAGTTCCAGTTCGGGAAATACTTCATCTGTAATTTTGCCGGAAGGTGCAAAATCAGGCCCCCATCAAATCGTAGTTTTTGATGATTATGACAAAGGATTGGCTTATGCCAAAACGGTTAATAAGCCTATAATGCTTGATTTCACAGGTCATGCTTGTGTAAATTGCAGAAAAATGGAAAATAATGTTTGGTCGGATGATAGCATACTTCCAATTTTGAAAAATGAAGTTGTTTTGATTTCATTGTATGTGGATGATAAGCGAGAATTACCAAAATCAGAACAGTTTGTCTCAAAATCAACCGGTGCCGAAATCGAAACGATTGGGGATAAATGGACTGATTTTATGATTACAAAATACAATACCAATACGCAACCTTTGTATGTTTTGACAGATTTAAATGGTAATGTTTTAAACACAAAACAGCCTACTATAAGTTATGTACCTGTTGCAGAATATCTAAGTTGGTTGAAAATAGGAATTGCAAACTTTAAAAAATAAAAATTAAAACCCAATCGTTAAAAGATTGGGTTTTTTGTATAAGAAAAGCAAGGGTTTTAATTTTCCATTTTGGTCAAAATCATTCGTAAAGTATCTACTACAAAAACAGCATTTTCTTTAGTAAAACACATAGGAGGTTTGATTTTAAGGATGTTATAATAATCTCCTGTTGGGTAAATTATAATTCCGTTTTGTTTCATCGTTTCCGACACCCACAATGCTTTTTGACTATCTGGAGTTCTTGATTTTTTGTCTTTAATCAAATCTACACCCAAATACATAGCGTGTCCGTAAACAGCTCCTACAGATTCGAATTCGTCAATTAGTTTTTCCAATTCTTGCTT
This sequence comes from Flavobacterium sp. N3904, assembly GCF_025947305.1. Lineage (NCBI taxonomy): Bacteria > Pseudomonadati > Bacteroidota > Flavobacteriia > Flavobacteriales > Flavobacteriaceae > Flavobacterium > Flavobacterium sp. N3904. Next base: position 3,721,056 of record NZ_CP110009.1, on the reverse strand, counting down.
TAGGAATCCGCCTACTTCAGCAGCATTTTGTTGTAATTTTTCGTCTTTTATAACATCTAAGACTGTATTCGCAATTTGGCAAGAAACTGGATTACCCGCAAAGGTGTTGAAATACGTATATTTTTCTTTATAAGCGTCAGCAATTTTTCGAGTTGTAATCACTGCAGAAACAGGATGTCCATTCCCCATTGGTTTTCCTAGAGTAACTATATCCGGCAAAACCTCTTCTTTTTGAAAACCCCAAAAATGACTTCCCATTCGACCAAAACCAATTTGTACTTCGTCGGCTATGCACACACCTCCCGCTTGATGAACAGATTCGTATACTTTTTTCAAATACCCTTTTGGCATTTCTACTCCACCGCCTGAGCCCAATAAAGATTCAGAGATGAAAGCTGCAACACCTCGGCCTTGAGAATGAATAAAGGCTATTTTTTCATCTGCATCTTGGGCGTAAAGTTCTGCTACATTGGGAGTGTCAGCTTTGTATTTCCCTCTAAAGGTATTGGGTTGTATTAGCGGATGCGTAAAGGGTCGTATACTTTTGGAGGCAGTGGGATTATCCATCAAGCAGGTGCTTATTTCATCTACAGCGGTGGTGTTTCCGTGGTATTCGCCATCAATAACCAATATATCATTTTGGTTGGTGTAAGCTCTTGCTAATCGCAAAGCGAGATCATTGGCTTCGCTTCCGGTGCAGGTATAGAAAACCACTTGCAAAGACTCTGGGAAATACTGTAATAATCGCTCGGCATAATTGATGTTGTCTTCATACAAAAAGCGGGCATTGGTATTTAGTTTTTGAAGTTGCTTGGTGGCTACTTCCACTATTTTTGGATGAGAATGACCAATATGTGCCACATTATTTATAGCATCCAAATAGACTTGACCATCATCGCCAATGAGGTATTGTTGCCAACCGCGTACGAGATTCATCGGTTTTTGATAGTAGTATTCTTGAGCTTGTTGAATAATTTTATTTCTGCGTGTTTCTAATGTTTGGGTGTCTAAAATATCTTTTTTAGATTTTAATTGTAGAAAGACAGTAGGATCAGGACATAGAATTTCCCAACCCATTCTTTCGCTAGGACGACAATAAGTTGGTGCATTGCCCGATGCATCTATTTGTATAAAAACATGAGAAGGGAATGGTGAATCTGGGTTTTCAGTTGTAATTATTCCTAAAGTTTCGCCTTGTTTTAGATTGGTTCCAATTTCTAAATTAGAATCGACTCCAATAATATAAATGTAAAAATCACTAGTTTTGAAAATGAGTTTGTCAGTAGTTTGTTTTATAAAAGTGATATTGGTTGGCGCATAAATTGGAGTGCCAATTGGAGCAAAGGCATATATTCCTAAAGCAATTGTTTCAGTTTCCTGAGTACAAAAAGTATAGGGTTGTAATGTAGGCGTAAATGCTGTAGTAATTCCGAAACCATTTTCCAGTTTGGCCTTGATGTTTTTTTTACAAGCTTCCGGAGAGGTCCAAGCACCGTCATTATAGATATCGGAGGATGGACTGATGTCAATTGTTTTTAAGTTTACTGTTTCTTTAAAAAGGGAAGTGATTTTGTTTGTTTTAAAATAATCATGAAATTTTTTCACTACATCACTTTCTAAATTGCAAGCTTTTAGAAAAAGAGCAGTTGCAAAATCATTTTTCGCTAAAGAAAGCTGCTGAAACATTTCGCGATCGGCTATGGCTTGTTTTTTAACGTATTCATTATCGGGTTCCATAGACAACTGTCGAGCAGATGCGCTTACAATTGTTGCAGACCTCAATTGAATTAAAGGATATAACAATTGGACTTCTTCTTTTGTAATCGGAAAAACTTCGTGGTACGCTTTTATTACTTCGTAGGCGTCAGCAAATGGAGTTGGACTTCCAGTCATAGCCGATTCTAAAGCTAAAACTGCCAATTCTCCTATTGTCCATGAAAGGCAAACATCGCCAAAATCGATTATCCCTTGTATTTGATTTCCTGAATCATCAAGTAAAAGATTGTATCGTGTTAAATCGGCATGGATGATGCTTCTGCGGACTTTATTGATGTCTGGAATTTTGGTTTTCCAATTTTCCATGATGGCCAAAATAGCACTTTTTGTATTTCCTTCTTCAACAAATGTAACCCAGTTTTCTAATAACGAAGCCGATTGTTGTAAATCCCATTGCAAAGGTCTTTCGGCAGCTTCATGCGAAAAAGAATCCAGTCGATTTGAAATTTGCCCAACAAATGTTCCGATGTTTTGTAATAGTTTATTTGAACGATAAGGGACTGAAGAAAGCATTGTACCTTCTAAGAAATTTAATACTCTCCACCAATGTGATTGCATAAAAAGCATTGATTTTTCATCTTTAGAGCGTATTATTTTTGGAATTGCATTTCCTTGTAAATGATTTAATGATTGATTTTGGAGATCAAGCCAAGGCTCCGGAGTTTCTATATTGGCAATTTTAAGCACGTATTTACACCCATCTGTAGATTTTACTAAAAAATTCTGATCCAAATAACTGTCTAACGGCTTTAGTGAACCTGTAATTCCCCAATGTTGTTCTAATACCGATAAAGCGTCTTCGGCTGTGAATGTTGGGCAAGTGGATATATTCATGAGGATTATTTTATAAAATCTATTAATGTAAATTTTTTATAAAATAAATAAATATTTGTTTGTTTTACAAGTAAAATATTAAAAATTGTAAAATTGTTAATTTATGCTTATTTGTGTGGAAAAATAATATTGCGAACAATAAAAGCGTATCTCTTAATTTAATAAATGTAAATGGGTAGAAATGATTATTTAAATTTAGTTTTTTTGAATAAAAAAACACTCTAAAATTAAATTCTAGAGTGTTTTTAGGTAATTATTTGGAAATTGAGTTTTTACAAAAATTCTCCGTGTTGAGAAATATCTAATCCTAATTCTTCTTTTTCTTCAGTTACTCTCAAAGGTGTAATTTTATTTACAATAAAGAATAAAGCATAAGAAACAGAGAAAGCAAATATGGAAACAATAACTAATGCTTTTAATTGAATTAAAAATAAAGTTGGATCACCAAATATCAAACCTTGGTTATCACCTACAATTGGATTGATTGCTTTTGAAGCAAATACACCAGTTAAAAGCATACCTACCATACCACCAACACCGTGACAAGCAAATACGTCTAGAGCATCATCAATTTTTCCTTTAGGGAATTTACTCACAACAAGGTTACTTACTACACTGGCGATGATACCAATTGCAATTGCATGAGGAATGCTTACAAATCCAGCAGCAGGAGTTATAGCAACTAGTCCTACCACGGCACCAATAGAAGCGCCCATTGCTGAAAGTTTGTGACCAAGAATTTTATCAAGGAATACCCATGCCATTGCAGCAGCAGCAGCAGCAACAGTTGTAGTTCCTAATGCTTGAGCAGCAAGACTACCTGCACCTGCAGCAGATCCAGCGTTGAAACCGAACCAACCGAACCATAATAAACCAGTTCCTAATAATACATAAGTAATACGAGCTGGATTTGCTTTTTGTACTTTTCTTTTTCCTAAGAAGATTGCTCCTGCCAAAGCAGCCCAACCAGCACTCATGTGTACTACAGTTCCACCAGCAAAATCTAATACTCCCCAATTGAAGAATAATCCATCAGGATGCCAAGTCATATGACATAATGGAGCATATACAAATAATATAAACAATACCATAAATAATAAGTAAGCCCAGAATCGAACTCTTTCAGCAAATGCTCCAGTGATTAAAGCGGGAGTGATGATGGCAAATTTTGCTTGAAACAAGGCAAACAAAATAAATGGAATTGTTGGAGCTAATTCCCAAGCTGTATTGGCACTTACACCATTGAAAAATAAATTTGCAGATGGATTACCTATAAAACCGCCAGATATAATTTTACCTGCTTCATCTCTTACTGCTCCTATTGAAGGTCCGAAACATAATCCAAATCCAATTACAACCCATAACACAGTTACAATGACCATGGCCATATAACTTTGTAACATGGTACTAATGACATTTTTTTTGCCTACCATTCCTCCATAAAAGAATCCGAGTCCTGGAGTCATTAATAATACAAGGGCCGTGGCTACAATCATCCAAGCTGTGTCTCCCGTGTCTAATTTTAGCGGTATAACATGTGCTCCTAATGTTGGTGATTCAACAAAGAAATGAATTGAAAAAATAGATAGTACCAGAATAGTGATTAGTATCACACTTAAAATAATTTTTCGCATAGTTTTTTGGTTTTTAATTTTTTATAAATGTATTAAATCAATGCATACCTACAAAAAAATATAGGGTTGTGTGTGTATTTTTATGAATATTGTATTAAGTACCCTTATATTTTGAGGGGTATTTAATTTTTAATGTCAAAATGTAGAATGTGCTAATGAAATTTTAAGTTTTTTTTAAGTTTTGTTCTTTAATTGGTAAATTATATGTGAAATAATCGCCTATTTTGGCAGTTGAACGGAATTTTTGTTAATGATAACTTAAAACTTCTATAAATAACTAATTTTTATAAGTGCCCGTTCTTTTAATTTATTAAGATGATTTGTTCAGTTAACTTTTTTTTTCTTATTATTATAGGTGTTTTTACATATTTGTAATTATGTTTAAAAAAATCTCTTAAAATTATAAAAAAAAATATTTATGTTTTGTTTAAATAATTAGCAGTTTTATATGTTCATACCTGCTGAGCGTGTTTGGGCTGCAATAAGGTATTTGTTTTTCTAATAATCTATTAAATTACAGAACTTAGTTTGTTTCTTAATACTGGTAAGTACAGTGTGAATTGAGTTTTTAAAGGTTGCAAATATTCAAAAAAAAAAACACCCTAATAAATAGAGTGTTTGAATTATATAATAGAAATAGAATCTACAAATATTCTCCGTGTTGTGAAATGTCCAGTCCCAGTTCTTCTCTCTCTTCGGAAACTCTCAAAGGAGTAATTTTGTTTACCACATAAAAAAGGAAGTACGACATTGAGAATGCGAAAATTGACACGCCTACCAAAGCAATAAGTTGATGAGTGAATAATGTAGTCTCTCCAAAAGCAAGTCCTTGGTTAATGACAGCTGGATTAATATCTCTTGAAGCAAATACACCTGTTAATACCATTCCGACCATACCGCCAACTCCGTGACAAGCAAATACGTCTAAAGCATCGTCGATTTTTCCTTTAGGGAATTTACTGACCATAATGTTGCTTACAATGCTTCCTATGATTCCTATAGTAATGGCATGCGGAATGCTCACGTATCCTGCAGCCGGAGTAATGGTAACTAATCCTACCACTGCGCCAATACAAGCTCCCATCGCTGAAAGTTTATGTCCCATTATCTTATCAATAAACACCCAAGCCATTGATGCTGAGGCCGCGGCTACAGTTGTTGTGCCTAATGCTTGTGCTGCCAGACCATTGGCGGCCATTGCAGATCCTGCATTGAATCCAAACCAGCCAAACCATAATAAACCCGTTCCTAATAACACATAAGTAATACGGGCTGGGTTAACTTTGGGTACTTTGCGTTTTCCGAGAAACATTGCTCCTGCAAGAGCAGCCCAACCCGCACTCATATGTACGACGGTTCCTCCTGCAAAATCCAATACTCCTAAATTGTATAACAACCCATCAGGATGCCAAGTCATGTGAGCTAGCGGAGTGTAAACAAATAAAATGAACAAAACCATAAATAATAGGTAAGCCCAAAAACGGATGCGTTCTGCAAAGGCACCTGTTACAATTGCCGGAGTTATAATAGCGAATTTAGCTTGAAATAAAGCAAATAATAAAAACGGAATTGTTGGAGCCAATTTCCATGAAGTGCCAATACCAACTCCTTGGAAAAAAATATTTGGGAGTGGATTTCCAATTACACCTCCAATTGACGGGCCAAAAGAAAGTCCAAAAGCTATAAGTACCCATAAAACCGTTACTATAATCATAGCCATAAAACTTTGAAGCATCGTGCTAATGACATTTTTTTTGCCGACCATACCGCCATAAAAAAATCCCAAACCAGGCGTCATTAATAGTACCAATGCAGAAGCCACTAGCATCCATGCAGTGTCTCCAGTATTGAATTTTGAAATTTCAGAAAGGTTTGTTGGGTTTTTTGTTAAAAAGTAATTGGAGCAATAGGATAGTACCAAAATCGTGATTAGAATCACACTTAAAACTATTTTTCGCATTGTAGATTAAATTTATTTTTTTATGCAAAAATAAAAAATCATTTCAGATGCCCTGTTAAAATGGAAGTTGATATTGTATTTTTATCAATTTTTCAGTCAACACCCCCTAAATTATATGCCTTTAACTCAAAATGCAATTAAAAATAACAATACTTTAATTTAATGCTTTTTTTTCGACCAAAAAACGAGAATTATTTTTTGATTTTTTGGTCTTTTAAAGAGAGATTACAAGTTAAAGTTATAAATCAAAAAAGTATGTTGTTTATTGTTATAAAAGTTAGACGTTTTTACAAAACAAAACGGGTATCACCCTCAAAACCGAAATTTAATTTAGAAAAAATATTCAATTGTGTTATCATCTTGTTCAAATCGTCTTTGGTGTGATGAGCACTTATGACAATTCTGCTCAATTTTCCCGATGCTGTTGGGTAAGGAAATGAAGTTGGGATGATATTGTTTTCCAGAAGTAGTTGTAGCAGCTCTTCTTGATCAAAATAGATAGTGGGATATGTTGCGGTAAATGTTAAGGCGCTGTTTGGAATCAAATTTTCAGCAACATAATTCAAATTTTTTTTTAGTTGCTGTCTTTGTAAATGATAAATCTCTTGTGCGTTTACATAGGTTTCCAAAAAGGCAGGATTCATTCCGGAAGCTCCAACAAAATTTTGCAGTTTTTTTATTTCACCAATAAAGTGAGAATCACCAGCAATAACCCCTCCGGAAAGCCCCATAGCCTTTCCTAGGGATGCAATACTAATTTTTTGATGAACGTTTGAAGGAAGCCCATATTGGTCTAAGACCCCTTGTCCTTTGTTTCCAAGAATTCCAATACTATGGGACTCATCAAGTACTAAAATAATTTTTTTATCACTTGGGATTTTCTTCAAAATGCTCAAATCAATAGGGAAAACTTCAAGCGATGGAATAGCGTCGGCTACGATTCCGATTCTTGAAACGGCTGAATCAAAAAGAAATGGATTCAGTTTTTCGTTTTGAATTAGTGGCAGAGAAAAAGGATGCTGTAAAGCAGGATGTGTATTGGGGAAGTGAAAAATCAAATCAGTATTATGTTGCAGTTGTTCCAAAGCCAATTTTCCAGCCAGCATTCCTGAAGAAACGGTTACAGCAGCTTCGGTTCCTATTTGTTGGGCCAGCAAATCTTCTGCGGTTTTATATACTTCCAACTGGATATTGGCTGAGCGGGAACTTCCATAACTCGTTCCCCATTTTTTAAAACTTGAAAATAAAAGCGATTGAAATTCGGGAAGTGTAGTAACACCCAGATAGTTGGTACCTCCAAAATAGAGAAACTCTTCTCCATCCTTATAAAACACTCTATTTGGGATTTGGTTTACCTGCATTGGTTTAATGGTTTAAAGTGACCCCAATTCCGTCAGCATCGGCGTAATGAATGATTCCGTCAGTAATGGTAACACCAGAAGCAATATCTTCGGATAATAACAAAGCACCATCCATATCTACATAATCGAGTTGCGGTAATAAATGGGCAATAGCCGAAATTCCAACCGAGGATTCCGTCATGCAACCCACCATGGTTTTCATGTCCAAATGTTTGGCTTCGGCAATCATTCTTCGTGCAGGTGTAAGACCACCACATTTTACGAGTTTTATATTTACACCATGAAAATGATTGTGACATCTCGCTACATCTTCTTCGACAATACAGCTTTCATCGGCAATAATTGGCAGGACAGAATGCTTGAAAACCTCTTTGTGTGCGGCCCATTGGTCTGCTTTTATCGGTTGTTCTAGGAATTCGACGCCTAATTTTTTCAGCGCAATAGCATTGTTGATTGTTTCGGTAACCGTCCAGCCACAATTGGCATCAATTCGAAAACGGGCATCAGTATGTTTACGCAATTCAGAAACAATGGCAATGTCGTCTTTGGTGCCTAGTTTAATTTTATAAATTGGCCACGGCATTTCTTTCAGTTTCATCACCATTTTGTCAATTTTGTCAATCCCAATGGTGTAGTCGGTTTTGGGATTGTGCAAAGGAGAATTCCCCCAAAGTTCGTATAACTTTTTGCCTTTTTTCTTGGCATACAAATCGTTGTACGCCATATCCAATGCACATAAAGAAAACATATCATTCTTTAATAATGCCGAGGCGCTGTCCCAGAATTCCTCCGGTGTTTCGTCATTGTGTGATTCTATAAACGGAATAATAGCTTCCAGATTGGCTCTCATGCTATCTACCGTAATATTATAATACGGATTTGAAGTTGCTTCGCCAAAACCCGAAAATCCCTCACTTTGCAATTCCACAATCAGCGTAGGTTGTATATCGTGTGACTCTCTCGAAATTGTAAAAGTGTGCTTCAGTTTAAGTTTGAAAGTGCGAATGATGATTTTCATGTGTGTAGGTTTTAAAAAGATGAAAGAATCAAGAAGAAAGAATAAAGAATTTAATTTTGAAAAAATAATCCAGAAATCTTTACTCTTGCTTCTTTCCTCTATTTTCTAAAGCTTATTTCAATATATGCTGACTCAATATTTGATAGACTTCGTTGATATTATTCCCACCTTTACCAAATTGTTTAGAGATTGGAGTATCTTCGCCTGTGAGCCAAATCTTCAATTCGGCATCCATGTCCAGAATTCCAGCACTTTCTTTTGAGAATTTTTTAATAGAAGCATACGGAATCGAAAGGTAATCGACCTTGCTGCCCACCAATTGTTTTTCGACCAAAATCAGTCTTTTATTGGTAAAAACAAACATATCTTTAATCACTTTATAACCTTTCTCTATTGTTTCGCCCTCTATCATTAAAGGCTCAAATTCTTTCGAAAGATTTTCAGTATTTACTTCAGATGCGTTGCCCAGAATAGCATTAAATAGTCCCATGGTATTTTCTTTAAGTTGTAAGACTCAAATTTAAAGAATTTACTTGTTTCAGCAGTATAATTTGTCACAAAATCATAGGTCTAATGCTTTTAATCAGCTTTTGAGAATGCAAAACCTATTCTCTGGTATTTCATTTCCGTTCCTTTTGCGCAAAGCGAATAGGTTCCATTTTCTTTCTGCTCCGAAATCGTGAGTAACGTCACATCGTTAATACTGCAATTGTTTTCTTTGGCAACCTGTTTTTTCAAATAATCGGTAGTTGCATTGTATCTTTTCAGCCAAGAGTTGATTCCTTTGTCACTTTTTGGTTCAACAAAATTTTCTTCCAAATCACATACTTTTCCCGGAATCTTTTTTTCTGTACTAATTACAGGTACATCAACATATTCCCAGGTTTTGTCTGCTTTTAATACCACTTTTTTACCGCTTGCGGTTGTTGCCGTTTCGCTTTGGGCCAATGCAATTGAAGATGTCAACAATAAGCAATATAAGATACTTTTTCTCATTTTATACAGTAGTTAAAGGTTGTTTTTATGTAAGGTTAGCCCCATTATCCTAATTTGGCTATTATTTTTTATAATGTCATTTTGGATAATTCGTATTCTAGGCGGTCAAAATTTTCTTCATTTTTGTCTACTACAAAAGGCTTTAATTTGTTACATTCAGCTGCTGTCTCAAACAGCATCTTAAAGACCAGTTTTGTCTTGCCTGTGGCTATTTCTTCAAATGTTGCTACTACTTGAAAAAGGGGTTTTGAGTGGCGTTTCCAAGCAATAAGGGAAGGTTTCTCAATCTTTATAAATTCGCACTCATTGACATAATGTCCATTTTCGGGGCCGTGCATTACAAAACTCCATTTTCCGCCCACCCTAAAATCAAATTCATTAAACGTATTTGTAAAACCTGCCGGGCCCCACCAATTTTTTAAATGCTCGGGGTTGGTCCAGGCGCGATAGACCAGTTCTCTGGGTGAGTTAAAAATTCGGGAACTTACTATCTCGGACTCAGGTGTAGTGTTTATAATTGCTGTTGTCATTTTTAGTTCTATTATTGTTTATTGCTCAAATGATTGCACATGCTTACTTTACATTCCTGGCCAATACAGGAAATTGAATTTGTGGCCATCGGGATCTGCAAACCCAAAAGTGTATCCTTTTTCGAATTTCTCGGGTTCCGAATAAATTTTTCCGCCTGCTTCCTTCACTTTAAGGTACCATTGATCTACTTCTTCCGGACTTGCTGCCGAAATAGAAAAAATTATTTCGTTTTGCTTTTCCAGATTTGCCATTTCACTTTTTATGCTGCTTTCAAATCTTGCTTTTGCAAAGAAGTGAATAACAAAATTGCCTTTTCCAAAAAGGAAACTCGTTAATTCTTCGGTGCGATTTCCATTTGTTTTAAAACCCAATTCGGTGTAGAACCGGGTAGTTCGGTCTAAGTCGCTTGAGGCCAGATTTGCCCATATTGTTTTAGTTTCCATACACTTAAAATTAAGTTACGATTACTAAGGTAAGAATTTCATGCTTTGGTTGTTTTACAAAAAAGCAATAGTATGTTACGTTATATTGGGTTGTTACCGTTTTTTGTGGATGTACAGCATATTATAAAAGCAAAAACAACTTTCCATTAAACCAATTGTCTAATTTGTAGTAACAGTATTGTAAGCGTTTTTTTTTAAAATTATGAGCCAGATTTTTTAGCAGAAGCGATTAGATTGACATCAACAAGCTCTAAAGATTTAACCATATTCTTAACGGTTTCTTTATACTTCTTAAAATGACTTGTTGTGATATGTGCTTGATATGCGGCAGTATCAGCATAGATTTCAAGTATTGTGATGTGTGAAGGGTCGTCTTTATCAGCTACTGCATAATATGTTAATACTCCTGGCTCAAGACGAACAGCTGTAATCATTTGCTCTTTTAGCGCACTATTGTACTTGTCCAATTGCAATGGGTCAACATTAATTTTTGCCAATCTTACCATTTGATTTTTTTCCTGAGCCATGGTGTTATTGCTAAATGAAAGTGTCAGTATAATAATTACTGTTGTCAGTAATTTAGTTTGTCTCGCTTCCGCTTTGTTAATTGATTTAAATATTTTCATAATAGAAGTGTTTTCGTTGTAGCTATTATCTTTTGTGGTTAATATTGTCAAAAAGCAGTTTTTCCAAATACAAACCCAACTTTCATTAAGTCAATTGACCAAATCCATTGTAGCAATTGTTTGTGGATCGATTACTTTACTTTTTTTAATTTTATTAAATATCTAAATCCAGTTGAAAACCCCATAGATTGAGTCCTATACGACCCAGAATTTAGATTGATTTTTGAAATTCCAGCATCTCCATTAAATTCTAAAAAAATTACAAAATTATCTTTTAGAATAAGTTTGTCGATTCCAATTGCATATAAAAATGTTACTTCATTATTTTTTATTACAAGAGGTTCATTTATTTTTTCAAATGCAATTAATTCATTTTCGCTTCCCTTATAAATATTCTCATTATCTAGTTTGTTGTAACCAAATCCTAAATCTGCATAAATTCCAAAATTATTACCAAGACTTCCAGCTCTTCTGTAATTCAAATTGAATGATTTTGAATTGAAATTATATTCAGCATCAGAAAACTTATCACTTTTCGAACCTCTTTGACTATTTAAAAATTCAAAATGAATACCATTTGTTGGGCTTTTATGTGGGTTATTAAAATAATAAACAATTGAAATGCCCTCATTAATATTCCATAATGCATTTCCAATGACAGCTCTTCCTTCGGTAATTCTAGAATTTGCGATGTTAGTAAATCCATAACCAACATTTGCACCAAATTCGATTTGTTGAGAAAATCCAGCTTGAGTAATTATTAAACAAATTATAATTAATTTTACTTTCATTTTTAATCTTTTTATTTTTTTAGGTTTCTTAAGTATTTATTTATGTTCTTTAATTATTGAAGCAATTCTTTTCATAGTCAATAATAAATTCAACTAATTTTTCTTCATTTCTAATTTTGAATTCATCATTTGTGATTTTATCAAATGAAATTTTACAATCAGTAAATTTATTCAACATTTCTTTTTGGGTTATCAATCTACTAAATCCATTTGGGATTAATTCAATCATTTTTTCCTGATTTGGGTTTTTTACTAAAAACACTCTATAAATTGCAAAATAAGGACTTTGCCTTGTTTCTACTTTCACTAATTTATAATATAATTTGACTTTGTTTGAATAATATCTTTCTGCAAAAATGTTATTATCTATATTATCATATGTTATGATTTTGTCATTTTCCATTTTAATCTTGAAAGATTTTAAATCCTTTGGATAATAATCTTTTGATGCACCATTATTTACAACTGTTATTTTTTCTTGTATTGATAATATTTTATTGTTTTTGAAAATCATATCTCCTTTTATTAAAATTTGCACATTTAAACTGTCATTTTCGTTAGTGGTTATTTGTCCAGAATAATTTTGAGAAAAGCATAATGAAAATTGTAAAAATAATATGGAATAGAATAGTAATTTCATGATTTTTTTGTGTTTTGTTTATCTAATTATCTACCAACTTTCTGCTACTACAGTAGTTTTGGGCTTGATTAAAATCTATTTTGGATTTCCCAATTCACCTCAAATACCGTTAGTAGCTATTGGTCGTTCTTTTTATTTATTTTCCCATTCAGCAATATCAATTCTGTAAATATTAACCAACATGCCATTATACTCGATGGTTTTATCATTTTTCATTCCGTTTTTTTGGGCTACTTTTTCAGAATTACAATTTTCAGTATTAATTATTGAAATTAAGCTTTGCGAAAAATTATTCTCAAATGCAAAATCTTTGCATTTTTTGGTTGATTCTGATGCAAATCCTTTATTTCTATATTCCGGCAAAATAGAATAGGCTATTTCAATTTCTTGTTTTCCCTCAATTTCTCGCACTATAAGTCCGCTTTGACCAATAATTTTGTTTGTTGCCTTATCCAATAATACGTTTGCTCCTCCTAAATCTTTTTTATATCTCTCGAGTGTCATTTCAAACCAAAGCCTACATCTTTCGTTGGGAGTTTCGATTTTGTCAACGCCCAAAAACCGACAAACTTCAGTATCTTCAAATAATTTAATCCATACATCAAAATCCTCAATTTGTAGAAACCTAAATTGTAATCTTTCTGTTTCTTGTCCTTGTAGTGTATATTTCATTCAGCAATTGGTATTCTGTTTTTTTAAAATTACAAACTTGTTTTTGAATTCGTTTTCCGTTTTGGGCCAATGATGCAAAACCAAATTACCATTAAGCCAATTACCCTAATCCGTTGTAGCAGTTACAAGCAGTTTCTTTTTCAATTTTCATTTGCCTTTCGGAAATTTCGACCAATATAATATTCATAACTCCAGTTTGTCAAAAGTCCTAAAAGCCCAATTACCAATAAAACTATACTAAAATAATTATTAATTTGTGAATCGAAAACCATTTGTATCAATACAAATCCTCCGCATACTATATTAATCATCTTTACAAGCCATAAGTTTAGACCATATTTTGAATATGTTAACCATTTTTTATAAAGGTCATTTTGATTGTCAATATGAACTAATTCTTTAAAAATAGGTGTCGCTGTCTTATAGTCTTTTAGATAATAACTGGACATTCCTTTGACAAATAGCAAACTGTAATATCTACAATCCATAATTTCAGCTGCGTTTAGTCTTTGTATTTCATTGTCAATAAAAAGTAGTTTTTTGGCGATTATGTCAAGGGTTAAATTATAGCGATTTTTTTGATAAATTGCTTCTGCGTATTTGCAAAGCATTTCAATATATAATGAAAGTTCCTTTTTGTCTTTAAACTGTTTTATATTATTGAAATAAATGGAGTTTTTTTCATAGAAGTCAATTACAAAATCTGATTTGTTCTCAAAGTTTATTATGAAATCCGAATAAATTTTTTCGATGTTGTTTGTCATAAATTGATTAATCGTTATTTCCTGAAATTGCTTATAACTATTGTATATGTGTAAATCAGTCCATCATACATACCCAAATTGGGTTAATTTGACTTGATAAATGCCACGAAAGACCCTTCTTCAAATATAGGAAATAATAGTTAGAAACCTACAAAGTAGTATTTTTATTTGTTTGGGCTGATTTTATGCTAAACCCAGCAAAATTAGGAGTTCGAAGCAAAAATAATGCCGTGATACGGTCTTTTTTGTGCAAATCGTGTAAGGATTAATTAAGGCGTAAGAAAAAAATGAAATAAAAACGATTATTTGCAATTTTTGATACCAATACAAGCTGCAATTTTTTCGGTTTTAGCAACAGTCTTATTCCCAAAATAGCGTGCTAAACCAATTTGCAACAAATAAAAGTTTATGTTTTGTTGTATTAATTTTTTTATATATATTTGATTGTCATAAACTTATATTTTTTTTGCCCCTAAAAAAAAGAATTAAAAAGCAACTTTATGGACACATCAAACCCCTTTTTATCTTCGTCTTCCATTCCTATCATTTATGGTTTTATACTGTACCTGATGTACGTGTTGGTTCCGCTAATTCCTGCCTTTATCATTTACAAAAATTTTCCCGATACCAAGGTGGGCGCCAGTGGTGTTTGGGGCGTGTTGTCTATCAATACAACTGGGGCTTTTGCGGCCTATCTGGTGGTTGTCACTATTGGTTATTTTATTATACTCGATATTCAAAAAAATATTAATGCATCCATTTACAATAATTCGATCTGGATTGTTAAGGCAAAAGTTTCCCTCGAAACCAAAGAAGGTGATCAGTATATAAAATGCAGCAGAATTACGGTAGACAGTCTCAAAAACAATTTGTTGATACAAACAAGTCCTGAATACAATTACAACTACAAACATCTCGACGAGGTGAGTTTCCCAGTCTATTATACAGATGATGACGCCAAAATTAGTTTTACTTACCGGGGTTTTGTATCGCAAATCAAAACATTGAGTCCCGATTCGGTTGCATTCAATTACAAAAAAAGAACAGTCAATCTGGGCAAAGTAAGGCTTACGGAAGTCAAACAGGTGTACGACCAGGAAGCTATAGGTTCCAATTCGAGCGGAACATTTACCTCAATGCCAAATTTTTCCAATCCTGAATAGATTGTATAACTAAAAATAAATAACATGAAGCCACATCATTTATTTCTTAGTATCGCTTTACTGGCAAGTGCCTGTATATTTGGGCAGGCAACCAATATCAGGGGGCAGGTTATAAATCAGCAGAAAGTGCCATTGGTTTCGGCCAATGTCGATCTGTATGTTTATGACGGCGCCAAACCGGTGGGCAATCAATGGGTCTTACGAAACAGTACAATTACCGATTCGTATGGTTTTTATTTTTTCAATGCCGTACCTGTAGGTTCCTACACCGTCTGGGTCAACAAAAGTAGAAGTTATAATATCACGGTAACTGTGATTGCTAAAAATTTATCGTATCAGGATGTACCCCAATTCATATTCTAATGAAAAAAGCAATCCTATTGTTGGGCCTATTGGTTGTTTTCCCCTGTCAGAAGGTTTCGTGCCAGACGCGGCAGGAAGATTATGATTATATTCTGAATCACTATTTGTCTGACCAAGTTGATTTTGATTACGTGACCAATGATTTGACCGGCAGTACAGTCAAGAAATCAAACAGCATCAATGCGTCTTTGCAATTTGTAAATTTCAGCACCAAAAGCGACAACAAGAATCGAGGTATAGCGGTTGTCTACAAAGAACGAAAAAGCAACAACGAACTGGTGAAAACGATAGTGTTGTGTTTTCCCGAAAAAAACTCAGAGGATGTGGTTACCAACAAAGCTTTCAAGGATTTGAATGCACTGAATGATCCTTTTGTATTAAAATATATTCTTGCGGGATTTATGAAAATTGGCATAAACGATAAGTAAGTCTTCATTTTATTCTAAATCACTATATTTACTTTTCAATTTTTTGGGTTATAAAATGAATTGGAATTATGGGTATATTTATAAACTATTAATGAGGGCAAAGCGGTTTGGTTTAAATAAACTTATGTGACTTATATGTAAAAAAAAACGCTTATTAGCTTTAAAATCTTTTAATCAATGGGTAATGGTAGTAATATAAAATGGGGAATTGTAGGTTTGGGACATATCGCCGAACAATTTGCCGCTGAATTGCAATTGGTCGAATCGGCTGAACTTTGTGCTGTTGCTTCCAGAAATTTGGACAAAGCCTTGGGTTTTGCGAACCGTTTTGAATGTCAAAAAGCATATGGTTCCTATGACGAACTCTTTCAGGATGCAAGTATCGATATTCTTTATATAGCAACTCCACACGATTCCCATGCAGCACTTACTATCAAAGCTTTGCAAAACAACAAACATGTGTTGTGCGAAAAACCGATAGCGTTGCACTATCAGGATGCTTTTCAAATGATTGACACCGCCAAGCAATACAACAAATTTTTCATGGAAGCATTCTGGACCCGATTTAATCCTTCGGTGCGCGAAGCATTATTACATGTTCAAAACGGACTTATAGGTGAAGTAAAATATGTCAATGCCGATTTTGCTTTTGCTGTAAAAAACCTCGAAGGAAACAGAATGACAGACATAAAATTGGGTGGTGGTTCCTTGATGGATGTAGGTGTGTATCCGTTGTTTTTGGCCTATTTGATTTTGGGAATACCTAAAGAAATTGTAGCCAAATCCAACTTTCATTCCTCTGGTGCCGATTTGCAAACATCCATTATTTTGCAGTACGAATCGGCACAGGCAATATTGCATTCCAGTTTTTTGTCATCGTCCAATCTAAAAGCTTCAATAAGTGGCACAGAAGGCCGAATTAATCTCAACTCTCCTTGGTTTATGACCGAATCATATACTTTAATTCAGGACGATCATAAAGAAAAATTCAAAAGGCCAACTCTTGGAAAAGGCTATACTTACGAAATTGAGGAATGCCATGCTTGTATTCGAGCAGGAAGAATTGAAAGTGATCTCTGGTCACATCAAAATAGTTTGGATCTTATTGCAATTGTGGATGAAGTTCGAAAACAAATTGGGTTGGTTTATTCCTAATTTTCAATATTTAAAAGCATTGAAATATTACATAAGTAAGAATTTAGATGATTGTTTTAGGTTTAAAGTAAAAATGTTTTTACATTTAAGGCAAACTATTGTATATGCTAATTAAAGTTTACGGAAGTGCCGTTTTTGGAGTTGAAGCTACCACTATCACTGTAGAAGTGAATATGGACAAAGGAATCGGCTATCATTTGGTAGGATTACCAGACAATGCTATCAAAGAAAGTAGTTATCGTATTGCTGCGGCTCTCAAGAATAACGGTTATGCCATGCCGGGCAAGAAAATCACCATCAACATGGCGCCTGCCGATTTACGAAAAGAAGGATCAGCCTATGATTTGACTTTGGCCATTGGAATTCTTGTCGCTTCTGCCCAAATTCAAGCCGATGAAATTGATAAATACATCATCATGGGAGAATTGTCCCTTGATGGCAGTTTGCAACCCATTCGTGGTGCTTTGCCAATCGCCATAAAAGTCAAAGAAGAAGGTTTTAAAGGTTTTTTTCTTCCCATTCAAAATGTAAAGGAAGCGGCTATTGTTGTTGGACTTGATGTATATGGGGTTTCGAATGTACAGGAAGTGATCGATTTCTTTGAAGGAAAAGGAATACTTGAGCCTACAACGATAGACACCAGAGCAGAGTTTTATAAAACATTGGACTTTCCAGAATTTGACTTTTCAGATGTGAAAGGGCAGGAGAGCATCAAGCGTTGCATGGAAATTGCTGCCGCTGGCGGTCACAACATTATTTTGATTGGTCCTCCTGGAGCCGGAAAAACAATGCTGGCCAAAAGACTGCCGAGTATTTTGCCACCCATGACTTTGCGGGAAGCGCTGGAAACTACCAAAATCCATAGTGTAGCGGGTAAGTTGAAGGAAGTGGGGCTGATGAATCAGCGGCCTTTTAGAAGTCCACACCATACTATTTCGAATGTGGCTTTGGTCGGTGGTGGGAGCTATCCCCAACCGGGCGAAATATCAATGGCACACAATGGCGTTTTGTTTCTAGACGAATTACCCGAATTCAAACGGGATGTTTTGGAAGTCATGCGCCAGCCACTTGAGGATCGCGAAGTAACGATTTCCAGAGCCAAGTTTACGGTGACCTATCCTTCGTCGTTTATGTTGGTGGCGAGTATGAATCCGAGTCCGTCAGGTTTTTTCAATGATCCCGATTCGCCACAAACGTCTTCACCCCATGAAATGCAACGGTATTTGAGTAAGATTTCGGGTCCTTTATTGGACAGAATTGACATTCACATTGAAGTGACACCCGTTCCTTTCGAAAAATTATCCGATGACCGAAAAGCAGAAAGTAGTGTAGATATTCGAAAAAGAGTTACATCAGCCCGTGAAATCCAGTCCAAAAGATTTGAAGAAATGGATCACATTCATTACAATGCCCAAATGAACACCAAACACATTCGGGAATATTGCGCGTTGGATGATGCTTCCAAAGAATTATTAAAAACGGCTATGGAACGACTGAATCTTTCGGCTCGCGCATATGACAGAATTCTGAAAGTTGCCAGAACTATCGCTGATTTGGATGCAGCACCTGATGTAGTTTCGGGACATATTGCCGAAGCGATTCAATATCGTAGTTTGGATCGTGATGGGTGGTTGGGGTGATAATTTAACCTAATTTTTGATTATAATTTTTTAGAAAATTTGAAAGAACCATATTCGTGTGTTTTAGCCCCGATAGAAACGAAAATCCTTGTGGTGGCGGGCATTTATGCCACCACAAGATTATAGTGTATAGCGGGAGGGATTTTCAAAAGAAACGAAAATATGTTGCTCCTGAAAAATAATAAAACTCCAATTTCTTAGATGAAATTATCTATTAGAACGTCTGTCATTATTTTGACTTGGACGTCTCGGACCAAAGCTATTGTTACCACTTCTGCTAGAATTTGTAGTAGTTGTTTTTTTGGGAGTTGAATTGCGTTGTTGTCTTCCTTGGCCTTGTTTAATGGGTTCGGTTGATGCGTTCGGGTCTGGCTCAAAACCTTTGATGTTTTCTTTGGGCAATTTGAGACCTACCAATTTTTCTATATCGCGTAAAAAAACAGTTTCGTCTGGGCTAAATAAAGAAATAGCTTCTCCACTTGCACCCGCTCTTCCTGTTCTGCCGATTCGGTGAACGTAATCTTCGGGAATATTGGGCAATTCAAAATTAATAACGTGTGGCAATAGCGGAATATCCAAACCTCGAGCGGCAATATCGGTAGCGACCAAAGCGGTTAGGCTTCCGTTTTTGAAACCGGCTAAGGCTTTAGTTCTTGCACCTTGACCTTTATTACCATGAATCGCTGCTGCTTTAATACCAGCGCTAATCATGCTTTCGGTCAGTTTGTTGGCGCCCTGCTTGGTACGGGTAAACACCAAAATCTGTTTCCAATTGCCATCTGTTATCAATTTAATGATCAATTCTGTTTTTTTCTCTTTGGCAACAGGGTATACTTTTTGAATAATAGCGTCAACTGTTGTGTTTTCGGGCGTGGCTTCAACCTGAACTGGATGGTGCAAGATGCCCATTGCCAATTTCTTAATGTCTTTGGAGAAGGTTGCCGAGAACATCAAGTTTTGTCTTTTTGGAGGCAATACTTTCATGACGCGTTCAATATCTCGCAAGAAACCCATGTCCAACATGCGGTCGGCTTCGTCCAAAACTAATATTTCTACTTTTGAAAGTGATATTAAACCTTGATTTTGCAAATCGATTAATCGGCCTGGAGTGGCGACAAGAATATCAACACCTTGACGTAATTGAGCCACTTGTGGGTTTTGGTTTACGCCACCAAAAATGACTGCGCTGCGTATATCTAAAAATTCACTGTATTCCTTTATATTGGCTAATATTTGTGCCGCTAGTTCTCTTGTCGGCGTCAAAATTAAGGCACGAATTGGTCTATGACTTAGGTGTTTTCCTTGCGATAATAGTTGTAAAATAGGTAATGTAAAGCCTGCTGTTTTTCCTGTTCCTGTTTGCGCAGATGCCAATACATCTTTGCCTTCTAAGACCGGCGGAATTGCTTTTTGTTGTATTGGAGAAGGAGTTGTATATCCTTTTTTGCTGATGGCTTTTAGTAAAGCATCAGATAAGCCTAATGAGTTGAATGACATAAATAGTGTTTAGGAAGTAAGCCCCATTATTTAGAGTACTTCTTTAATTTGGTGCAAAGGTAGTGCTAATTTATTCGATGTACCTTTGATTATGTCGCTTTGTTTATTTAAAGACAAATAGTAAGTTGTTTTGATTCGTAACAAATCACGGCTGGGATTTTACTTTTTTTTGAAAAAAGGGACTTAGATCTGGTTTTAATTCAACTCCGAAAAAGTATCTCCTTGTTTGATATCACCGGTTTCAAAACCTCTATTGAACCAATCCATTCTTTGTTGTGACGTGCCGTGAGTAAAAGAATCAGGAACTACCTGTCCTTGCATTTTTTTCTGAATGGCATCGTCACCCACAGCATTTGCAGCACTTAAAGCTTCTTCAATATCTCCTTCTTCCAGCATTGCATTTTGGTTTTCATTGTAATGCGTCCAAAGACCAGCATAAAAATCGGCTTGCAATTCAAGAGCTACAGAAAGTTTATTACCCTCAGTTTCGCTTTTATTTTCTTGTAATTGACGTACTTTTCCAGAAGTTCCAAGTAGTGTTTGAATGTGATGACCAAATTCATGTGCCATTACGTATGCAACAGCAAAATCTCCACCTTCAGCACCAAACTTTGTCCGAAGTTCATCAAAGAATGTCATATCCATATAAATGGTTCGATCTCCAGGACAGTAAAAAGGTCCTGAAGCTGAGCTGGCTCCACCACAAGCCGTTTGAACTTGACCACTAAAAAGTATCAGTTTGGGAGCTTCAAAAGTCAAATTATTCTCTTCAAATATTTTTTTCCAAACATCTTCATTATCTGCCATTAGTGTTTTGACAAATTCTCCTTCGACCTTTTCTGCTTCGGTCAAAGGCCTAGTTTCGGTCTGTGTAGTTTGCTGCTGGTTGAATTGTTCTAATATCGGTGTAATCATTTGAGCATTTTCGCCTCCAAACGCATTTACAAGTAAAATAATAATGCCAATTATTCCGCCACCTACAATTGTTTTTCCGCCTGAGGACATACCTCTACGGTCTTCTACATTTTCGCTTTGTCTTCTGCCAATCCATTTCATGATAAATTGTTTTTTAAGGTTTCAACCATTTTTCTAATATATCCTCAAGTGTTTTTTTTATTATTGGTTTCGAAACATAATCATCCATGCCAGCCGCTATGCATTTTTCTCTTTCCCCCACTACTGTGCCAGCAGTTAAAGCCACAATAATTACGTCTTTTGATTGGTCTAATTTACGAATTTCTTTTGTTGCTTCATATCCATTTTTTAAAGGCATTTGTATGTCCATCAAAATTAGGTCCGGATTTATTTCTATAACTTTTGAAATCGCCTGTTCTCCATCTTCTGATTCATAAATAATAACTTTTGGAATAATTTGCTTCAATAATGTTTTGGTCAAGAGCATATTGATTTTATTGTCTTCTACAACTAGTATTTTGGGGCTTTCATTTTTCAAACTTATTTTTCGGTCTTCATAAATTGGGGAATTGTAATTTTCTATGTCATCAGAGATTTTAACTTTATTGGAACTTTTTAATTTTACATCGAAGAAAAAGGTACTTCCTACATTGAATTGACTGCTAATTTGTAATTTACTACCCATTAAACCCAATAATTGGTTTGAAATAGTCAATCCTAAACCGGTACCACCAAACTTTTTTGTTGTGGAACTATCTTCTTGTGAAAAGGCTTGAAATATGATTTTTTGATTACTTTTTCTAATTCCGATTCCGGTATCTTTTACAGAAAAACGCAATTGAGTACAGTTTTTCTTTGTTTCCAAAGTAGAAATTGTAAGTTCGATTTTGCCTTTATTTGTAAACTTTACTGCATTGGTCAGAAGATTAATAAGAACTTGTTTTAATCGAATATAATCTACCCAGATGTATTTGGGTACATCCTCGTTAATGATGTAGTTTATTTCCAGATTTTTTGCATTGGCTTGATAGTTTATCAATTCTTTAATTTGTACAATGATATCTGAAATAGAATGTTTTTCTATATTGAGTTCGAGTTTTCCCGACTCAATTTTTGAAAAATCGAGAATATCATTTACGACTTCCATCAATATATTGGCAGATTGATTGATGGTATTCATGTATTGTTTTTGAAAATTTTCCAATTTTGAATTCATCAACAAATCAGTGTAACCAATAATACCGTTTAATGGAGTTCTTATTTCATGGCTCATATTGGCAAGAAACTCAGATTTGGCTTTGTTTGCAGCTTCGGCCAGTTCTTTTTCCTTCACAATGGATTCGTTGTTTTTCTTTTCGGTAATATCAATGAGTATTCCTTCCATAAAAGCAATATCACCATTTTTTATAATCGAATCTCCAAATTCTTCGACCCAAATTGTAGAACCGTTTTTATGAGTTATTCGATAAACAATATGTAAAGGCTTTTTTTCTTCTAAAGCAATTTTGTTTTTTAATAAAACATTTTCTAAATCTTCTGGAAAAATTAAATCGATAAAAAATATTTTATTTTCTAAGAATTCAGATTTTGGGTAACCTGTCAATTTTTTTATTTCATCATTAAGATAAATTTTCGTGTATTTTTCATCATAATTTGATAAGTATACGGTTCCAGGAATGTTATTTGCCAGTAATCGGAATCGTTCTTCACTTTCTTCAATGATGGATTCGTTGATATTTCGTTCGATGGAAGAGGAGATGTTTTTTACTAGCAATTGTAAAATTGAAATCTCATCGGCACTCCAAATACGTTCTTTTGTGGAATCATCAAAAACAAAAAAACCATCAAATTCATTTTTTATAAAAACAGGAAAAAATAGCATTGAATTAGGATTCAGGCTATTCAAAAATATTTTAATATTCTCATTTTGAATTTTGTCTTTGATTTTTTCAAAGAATTGCATAGGCGGCAAATCTTTTATAGTATTGTCAAATTCAGAAAATGCAATGTTTTGTAATTTAGGATGCACTTGATCAAAATCCTGTAGTTCATTTGTCCATTTGCATTTTTGGTCAAATAAATTGGTTTTTGGGTCTTTTTTGAAATAGGAAATAATCTCCGATTTGGTCACTTTTCCAAGTTCATTTATAATTCCCATAATGAGTTTACTCGTGCTTTTTTGCAATAAAAATTGATTGGTATTTTTATTGATTACCAAGAGTAATTCGCTTTTGTATGCCAGTCGTTTTTCGATTTCCAATCGAAGCTGTGAAGTCAGTGCAATTACAATCAAGTCAGCGATTGATTTGGCAAAATTAATATCTTCATTGTCCCAGTTTTTGATTTGCCCGGTTGACTCGAAAGAAAGAATTCCTTTTAATTCATTATCAATAAAAACCGGAGTGTCGAGCGTTGAAAAGACATTGTTTTTGTATATGTAACTGTCATTTTTTTTATTGTCAGTTGAATGAGATCGAATGTTTGACAATACAACTTGATGTTTTGTTTCTATTTGGTTAAAATAATTTTCATTTTCATTTTTATAAAACTGGATATCATCCTCATAAGTATTTGTGTTGGAATCGTACAGTTTTTTACAAACAATTTTGTCCAAATCGTATTCCCAATATCCAGATCTGTTTACGCCTAATGTCGACGCCGTAATTTGCAGAATAGTATCAATTGTATTTTCGAAATTGTCATTGTTTGAATGGTTTATAATAGCAATATCTTTTAACGTTTTGCTGTATTTTTCAATTTTAGACTGTCTTTTCGATTTTTCATCTTCTATGTTTTTAAGTAAGGTAATGTCTCTGGCTATTCCAGAATATCCTTCGATTTCTCCAAAATCATTTCGTCTAATAAATACATTTTGTGATATCCATAATTCTCCTCCGTCTTTCTTTATAATTGGGAATTCAAGGGTGGTGAAATTATCTTCGATATCTAAAATATTTTGATAAAAACTCATCGTATTGGTGATGTAATCTTTTCGGATTAGTGTAGAAAAATCTATGGAAAGTATTTCTTCTTTTGAATACCCTAAAAGTTTTATTGCATAGTCATTGACAAAGGTAAAACGTCCCTTATAATCTGCTTCAAATATAATATCGACAGCAGTTTGAATTAAGGTCTCGTATTGTTTTCTTATTTTAATTTCATTAGTTACATCTTGTCCAATTCCAATCGTTAATTCATCTTTGAACTTTTTGTCAATCCATTGAATAAATTTGTATTCGCCGTTTTTACATTTTAATTTTCTTATATATAATCGATTGTCTATAAAATTGTTATGATAATCAATTCCAATAAATTCTGGATCTTCGGTAAGTTCCCAAAAACCCAATCCCATAACTTCTTTTGCGGTATATCCCAATATCGATGTAATGTTTTCACTACAAAAAGTTACTTCACCAGCTTTATTTGTTGCAATTGTAAGTGAGTTTCCTTGATTTACAATTTCATTAGTAAAATTTATTTTTTCTTGGATTTTAGCAATTGAAACGTATCGTATGTGATTTATAATAAAAACAAGAATTGAATAATTTAAAAGTACAATTGTTCTTTTTATCGGAACCAAATCAAAAGCATAAATTACAATTATATACAAAAATATAAATCCACAAAAAATCCAATATTTTTTAATAGGCCTGATGATTATGTAAGAAAAGAAAAAAGCTACAAGAAATCCATAATTTGGAATATCGTCTTTAGGTAAATTAATAATATTATAGCCAATCAAAATACAATATAAAATGAATAAGAACATATAAATATTTCGAATTCTATCATATAAATAGGTGAATTTTTCACTGGCAATAAATAAAAGTAAAAAGAAAGCACCTATTGATAAATTGTTTATCAATAGGCTTTTTGGTCTTATGTTATAAATTTCGAAAAGAACTTCAATAAATGGTATTAGGAATCCTAAAAACAGTAAATACAGTTGGTATTCTCTTTTGTCTGAGTCTTTAGTACCTAGGTTTTTTGTGTTTTTTAAAACCGAATTGATTTTAAATGAACAAAAAAATAAGCCAATTCCAAATAAGATTAAAAGTGCAATTAAAATGTTTTTTTGAAATAGAATAGTGTTAAAAATTGAAAACCCTTCTTTTATATGCATAGAAACACTGTCTAAACTAGTGATAGTAAAGTATGATGCACATTTTTGTATTATGTTATATTGCGATAACATGACTTTTTTTTTGGTTGTTCAATTAAATTTTTTGAAATGTAAGCAATTTAACTGCTCCAATTTTAATTTTCTGTAATTCTTTAAAAAAAAAGAAAAAAACTATTCAAGTATTTTAGGAGTATCTATGCCTACAATGGCAGAATAAATTGCATAATTCATAGAATATAGAAAAGGTATCGTAAAAAATAAACCAATGCAGCATATCATAAAACCCACTAATGCACCAATTATTGCCACTATCATTAATCCTAATAAAACAAAAGGTTGTTTGAAAGCAATCAAGAAGCTGTGTTTTATGGCTTCGATTGCTTTTAAATCTCCAAAAATGATTAGAGGGATGGTTAGGAAAGTAAGAACATATACAAAAAATGATATAGTATAATTGGCAAACATATTTATTCCAAGTTGATTAATATGTATTAAATTGAGCAATGAAAGTACAATTGTGGAAATCAACATGCTAATTAAAGCATTCAAAATAGTGGCCAGTATAATGTTGATAAAATAGGGGCTTTTGTAATAATTGAAAATACTTTTAAATTTGAATTCTTTGTCTTTATCTGCATGTTCAGTCATTTTGTAAAAGCCAGCACTGAAAGGTGCCAATAATAATGATAAGATTAAAATCGAAAATACGATGGATAATAATGGTCCATCTAGGCTTTTTTGATGTTCTAAATTTTCTATTAATTGTTTGTTTACGCTTTCTAAATTAAGTGATTTTAGGTGTAAACCAAAACTCATGAAGTAAATTACACCTAAAATGAATGCAACTATAAATAGCACTAATCCTGCATATAATGCAATTTTTTTATAATTTTCGAATGCATGATTGAATACATTGGCAAAATCCAATTGGTAACCATTCTTTTCAATATCCAGTAATCGCTTTTGTGTTGGGTTCATTTTGGTTGGTCAGTTAATATTAGTAGATTTAGTTATATTTTAAAATAGACTTCTTCAAATGGAATTCTAAAACGATCTCCATAAACGCCATTTTCGTCTCTTAAGCCGCAGCCTAGAATCATTGTAATTTCTGAAGATGAGGGCAAATTTACTATTTTTTTTACTCTTAAAGAATCAAACCCTTCCATAGGACAAGTGTCATAGTTTATAGCAGCCATACTAATCATAAAGTTTTGGGCAGCAAGTGCAGCACTTTTATGCGCAACTATACGCATATCACTTTCTCGTGCTTGTCTGTAGATAGGTCTGAAAAGCCCAATCATTTGAAAAGCAAAATACTTGATATATCCCAATATTCCCAAAAAGTCAAAATAGATTGATGGAACTATTTTTTTATAATAGTTTAAAGCAAATTTTTCTCTTTTTGAATACTCAGATTCAGGTTTATTTCCATATTGGGATTTCAAAAAATCGATGTTAGATTGCACTCTTTTTCGCCATAAATCTTTTCTGGCAACAATAATGACAAGTTGTTGTGCTGTTTTGGCTCCATTTTGATCAAAACTGGCAGTTGCTATTTGATTTATAATTTCAGGAGAAGTAATATGGTAGAATTCCCAAAGTTGCATATTACTGCTGGTAGCAGCTAGTGTAGCAAGCTGGAGACATTCTTTTACTTTTTGTTCGTCTATGGGTTCATTTTTAAAAACACGCACCGAACGTCGGTATTTTATAGCTTCAGTCACTGATTTTTCGGCGGTTACAACCATTTTAATAATTTTTTAATTGAGGCTAATTTATTGTTATAAGGGGCATATCGAAGGGGTAAATCCAGCCAGGTTGCTTTTTTGATCACTCCTTTTTGATGTGAAAAAGTATCAAAACTTAATTTACCATGATAGGCTCCTATACCACTATGACCAACACCGCCAAAAGGCAGCCTTTTATTCGAAAAATGCATTACCGTTTCATTGATGCAACCTCCTCCAAATGAAAAATTCGTGACTATTTTTTTAGCAAATTTTTTGTCATCAGTAAAAACATATAAGGCTAGTGGTTTTTCATATTTTAAAAGAATAGCGCTTATTTCCGATTCTTCTTTATAAGTAAGAATAGGCAATAAGGGACCAAAAATTTCATCTTTCATGATTAAACTTTCCATAGAATTTTCGTCAATGAGTGTAGGAGCAATGTAGCAATCTTCAATGTCATTTTCTCCCCCAAAAATTACTTTTTCAGGTTCAATCATACTAACCAATCGAAGCCAGTTTTTTTCATTGACTATTCTTGGAAAATCTGGTGATTCTTTTGGGTTTTCACCATATGCTTTTGTAATTTCTATTTTTAAAAAATCAACAAAATGACTTTTCATGTCTTCTTGAATCAAGATATAATCGGGTGCAATACAGGTTTGACCAGCGTTTATAAATTTCCCCCAAACGATTCTTTTGGCTGCCAGTTTTAAATTGGCAGTCTCGTCAATAATACAAGGGTTTTTACCACCAAGTTCGAGTGTTACTGGTGTAAGATTTTCGGCAGCTGCTTTGGCTACAATTTTTCCGACAGCAACACTTCCGGTAAAGAATATATAATCCCAGCGTTCTGAAAGTAAAATCTGAGTTTCTTCAACTCCTCCTTCAACGACTTTCACATGATCGGGTTGAAATGTTTTTCCAATAATCTTAGCTATTATTGCCGATGTTTTTGGTGTGAGTTCAGACGGTTTTAAAACCACTTGATTTCCTGCAGCAACTGCCGAAATCAATGGGCATAGCGCCAATTGATAAGGGTAATTCCATGGTGCTATAATTAAGACTTTACCATAAGGATCTTTATAAATGTAGTCGGTTGAAGGAAAATTGAGTAGAGATGGCCATACTTTCTTTGGCTTTGCCCAGCTGTGAATATTTTTTATGGTGTCTTTTAATTCGGAAATGACATAACTTGTTTCTGTCAGTACAGCTTCAAAAGGAGATTTTTTGAAATCTTCGTATAAAGCCTCAATAATTTCATTTTCATGCTTTATGACTACATCAAGCAACTTAATTAACGATTCTTTTCTTGAACCAACGTTTGATTTATCATTCATTATAAAAATAGATTATTTAGTATAATGCAAGTTAAATTTTAAAATTCAAATAGAATGTGTTTTTTGTCTAAAATATTAAATGGCTTTCCAAATTACTTCTTCAGGAATGGGAGCGATGATAGTTATGTTTTCTTTGGAAACAGGGTGAATAAAAACCAATTTTCTGGCATGCAAATGAATGCCTCCATCAGGATTACTTCTGTCAAAACCGTATTTTAAATCGCCTTTTATGGGAGAGCCAATAGCAGCCAGTTGCGCACGTATTTGATGGTGCCTACCAGTGTGTAATAGAATTTCCAGTCCAAAATAATTATCCAGTTCTTTGATGATTTTATATTCTAAACTGGCCATTTTGCTGTCGGGAACTTCTTTGAGGTGCGCTTTTGAAGTGTTGTTTTTCTCGTTTCTTTTGATGTAATGAACGAGGGTATCTTCATTTTTTGAAGGTCTGTTTTTGACTACCGCCCAATATGTTTTTTTGGTTTCCCTGTTACTAAATAACTCATTCATGCGAGTCAAGGCTTTACTAGTACGGGCAAAAACTACGATTCCAGTTGTAGGTCGGTCTAAACGATGAACGACTCCAAGAAATACTTCGCCAGGTTTGTTGTATTTGTCTTTGATGTATTCTTTTACAACATCGCTTAACGGTTTGTCTCCTGTTTTGTCTCCTTGCACAATATCGCCTACCCGCTTATTTACGACGATCAAGTGATTGTCTTCGTGTAGGATTTGGATGTTGTTTTTATTTGAAATTATTTTATTAGACAATGTTGATTGTTTAAGGTTGTTTAAAGCGGTTTAAATTGTTTAATTGTTTAAGCGTTTAATCGTGTGAACTCGACTGAACTCAAAAAAAACTGAACACTGAAAACTGCTCACTAATACTGCTCTTTCTCGTTTGGAAAATCTTCCGATTTTACATCATCAACATATTGACTAATAGCTGAAGTCATTCCTTCGTATAAATTCATGTAACGTCTCAAGAAACGAGGACTGAATTCATTGTTCATACCCAGCATATCGTGTATAACCAATACTTGACCATCGACACCACCTCCAGCACCAATACCAATTACGGGAATCGAAATGCTTTCAGCGACTAATTTTGCCAAATGTGCAGGGATTTTTTCAAGTACTAATGCGAAACAACCTAATTTTTCTAGCAGTTTGGCATCTTCCATTAATTTTTCGGCTTCTTCTTCTTCTTTGGCACGAACCGTATACGTTCCAAATTTATAAATAGATTGAGGAGTCAACCCCAAATGTCCCATAACTGGAATCCCAGCATTCAAGATTTTTTTTATACTTTCTTTTATTTCTTTACCACCTTCTAATTTCACTGCATGACCGCCACTTTCTTTCATAATTCTAATCGAAGAACGCAAAGCTTCTTTCGAATCGGATTGGTAACTTCCAAAAGGCAAATCAACGACTACCAAAGCTCTTTCGACTGCCCTAACTACAGATGAAGCGTGGTAAATCATTTGATCTAATGTAATCGGCAAAGTCGTTTCGTGACCCGCCATAACATTCGAAGCCGAATCTCCCACAAGGATTACATCAATTCCAGCAGTATCCACAATTTTGGCCATGGTAAAATCATAAGCCGTTAGCATAGAGATTTTTTCTCCATTGGATTTCATCTCGATTAAAGACTTTGTAGTAATTCTTTTGTAATCTTTTTTAATTGCAGACATTGTGATTTATGATTTTATTTCCGAAACGCTCGGTATTGATTTTAATTTGAGAGTGTAAAAGTAATAAATTGAATTTTTTTAAATTGAATTTTTATAAGGAATATCAAAAAGGAAGCTATTGAAATTATGGGATTGCTATTTTACCAAACTATTTTGAAGAATTTCTATAACAAATAACTAAAATAACTAATTTTGAAGAACTAAAACACAAAACACAATTTTGAAAAATATCCTTATTATTGATGACGAAGAAAAATTACGTCATCTCCTTGCCCGAATCATAAAGTCGGAAGGTTTTGAAGTTTTTGAGGCAGCAGATTTAAAGTCTGGTTTAAAAAAAATAGAAACAAATGATATTGATGTCGTATTGTCTGATGTTAAACTTCCCGATGGTAATGGTGTCGATTTTCTTCAAAAAATAAAAACTACTTTTCCTTTAACGGAAGTTATTTTATTGACCGCTTTCGGGAAAATTTCGGATGGTGTTCAGGCCATGAAAAATGGCGCTTTCGATTATATTGTAAAAGGAGACGATAATGATAAAATCATACCGTTGTTGTACAAAGCTATAGAGAAAGTACAACTTCAAAAGAAAGTGAAGCAACTCGAAAAACGAATCTCCGATAAATATTCTTTTGATAATATAATAGGAAAGTCAAAAGGACTGAATCAAGTTATTGAATTGGCAAAAAAAGTAGCCAAAACAGATTCGACCGTACTTTTAATGGGAGAAACTGGAACTGGAAAAGAAGTTTTTGCTCAAGCCATTCACGAAAACAGTCTTCGAGCAGGAAAATCATTCGTAGCGTTAAACTGTAGTACTTTCAGTAAAGAAATTCTGGAAAGCGAATTGTTCGGGCACAAGCAAGGAGCTTTTACTGGTGCCATAAAAGATAAAAAAGGTTTTATCGAAGAAGCTAATGGAGGAACTTTGTTTTTGGATGAAATAGGAGAGATGCCACTAGAACTACAAGCCAAATTGTTACGGGTTTTAGAGACGAATGAGTATATTCAAATAGGCGATACGACTCCCAGAAAATCCAATTTTCGTTTGATTGCCGCTACCAATCGTGATTTAAAAGCAGAAAGTGATGAACACCGTTTTCGTTCGGATTTGTATTTTAGATTGAATATTTTCGAAATAAAAATTCCGCCTTTGCGAGAAAGGGTAAAAGACATTGCTCCTTTAACATTATATTTTGTAGAAGAATTTTCATTAAGAGGCAATAAAAAGACATTGACTATCAATCCTGATTTTCTTCATAAATTGGAAACTTACCATTGGCCGGGAAATGTTCGTGAATTGAAAAATGTGATTGAGCGTTCAGTAATTCTAGTGAATGACGATATTTTGACACAAGATGTTTTGCCTTATGAAATACAGCATCAAGTTGATAAAACCAATAAAACGTTATCGGCATTTTCTATGGATAGTGTTGAAAAATTGCACATTCAGAAAGTATTAAATTATACCAAAGGGAATAAAGCCGAAGCCGCCCGTTTACTTGAAATTGGTATTGCAACATTGTATCGAAAATTGGACGAATATAATATTCAATAAGAAAGTTATCGTTTTGAGAAAAACCTATCATTTTGATAGGTTTTTTTTATGCCTTTTTTTGGCATGAAAGTAACAATGCTATAGAAAACAATGCTTTATGTTTTTTTGCTTTTTTAGGAATACTTTTTGGCATAAGGGAGGAAGAACATAATAAACCTTGACCAATAATGAAAAATAAAATAGCAACGATTTACGAAAAAGCAGAACGCTTTGCCGAAATCACAAAAATTGCAATTATTACCGGAAATATTAACCGAGCCAAAAAATGTTTGGCACTTGCCGAGCGACTGTTCGAAACGGGAAGCAACGAAACCAAGAATGCCATTTCGAATGTGTACGTTTTCTCGGTTTCTTCTTTTATGGAATTGCGTCATTGCAGTATTTCTAATCTGTTTCCAAAATCGTTGAAGGCAGAATACATCAAGCAAATCAATGCTTCCGGAGTTTAAATCTAACCTTAATTTTTAATACTATGTTAATAACTATTCTTTTACTCGCACTGGGAGCTTTGCTCTTTGCGATTTGTTTTAAATCCGTCGAATTTTTTAAAAAAATCTAAATCATGACAGCACTATTTATTGTTGCACTTGCCGTATTCGGTTATTTGGTTTATGTACTAATTAAACCCGAAAAATTTTAAAATGAAAAAGGCAGAATTTAATGAAATATCAATAGCAATTATGGCTTGGACATTAGCCTTCATAACGCTTATTATGTTTTTATAAAAGCCAAAATTTATTTAATTTCTAACAAACAAATTATGAACACAGAATTTTTTGGCCTCATCAGTATTTTTGTCGTCTCGATAGTTTTGGCTATTCCTGTTGGAAGGTATATTGCCAAAGTGTATTTGGGAGATAAAACACTGTTGGACGCAATTTTCAATCCAATTGAAAAATTTATTTTTAAAATCAGTGGTATCAATTCCACTGAAGAAATGAACTGGAAACAGCACCTAAAAGCACTTTTGAGTGTAAACATGGTTTGGTTTTTTCTTTGCTTTTTTGTTTTAATCTTTCAGGGAAGTTTACCGTTAAATCCAGATGGAAATCCATCCATGACACCAGATTTGGCATTTAATACTGCCATTTCATTTGTAGTAAACTGTAATCTGCAGCATTATTCAGGTGAAAGTGGTCTTTCTTATTTAGGACAACTTATGTTAATGTTCTTGCAATTTGTTTCTGCAGGTACGGGAATGGCCGCAGCCGCTATGGTTTTTGTGGCTATGAGGGAGCGAACAACAGATAAATTGGGTAATTTTTATAATTTTTTCATCAAAAGTTGTACTCGTATCTTATTGCCTCTTTCTGCTATTGTTGCTGTAGTTCTTGTATTTAGTGGAACTCCAATGACATTTGAAGGAAAAGATAAAATCGTAACTTTACAAGGTGATACTGTTGAAGTCTCCCGTGGCCCAGCTGCTGCATTTATTGGTATCAAACACATTGGTACAAACGGTGGTGGTTTTTTTGGGGTCAATTCTGCGCATCCTTTAGAAAATCCTACTTATTTAACCAATGCGGTTGAATTATGGGCGCAGTTAATTATCCCGTTTGCAATGATATTTGCATTAGGATTTTTTCTTAACAAAAGAAAATTATCATATATCGTTTTTGGAGTAATGACGGCAGGTTTTTTAATGCTCGTTATACCAACAGTTATCAGTGAACTCAATGGAAATCCTGCCATAGAGAAAATGGGAATTGCTCAAGCAACCGGTGCTATGGAGGGTAAGGAAGTTCGTTTTGGACCTGCTATTTCTGGATTTTGGAGTATTGCTACGACTATAATTTCTACTGGTTCTGTGAATAGTATGCATGACAGTGCAATGCCAGTTTCTGGAGCCATGCAACTGTTGGCTATGATGGTCAATGCCTTTTATGGTGGTTGTGGAGTAGGGTGGTTGAATTTTTACATCTTTATAATTCTGGCAGTGTTCATTTCAGGTTTAATGGTAGGACGAACACCGGAGTTTTTAGGTAAAAAAATCGAAGCCCGCGAAGTAAAAATTGCTGCCATCATTGCCATTCTTCATCCTTTATTGATATTGGCAGGAACTGCTTTAGCTTCTTATTTTGCTGCAAATGATACGGCGATGGGCTATTGGTTTAGTGGAAACGCCACAGGTTGGTTGAACAACCCTGGACATCATGGATTCTCTGAAATGTTATACGAATACACTTCAAGTGCAGCCAATAACGGTTCAGGTTTTGAAGGTTTGGGTGATAATAATCCATTTTGGAACATCAGTACTGGAATTATATTGTTATTGAGTCGTTTTATTCCAATCATCGGACCATTGGCTATTGCAGGATTATTGGCTAATAAAAAATACATACCAGAAAGTGCAGGAACTTTAAAAACAGATACTACGATTTTTGGAGTAATGGTTTTTGCTGTAATCGCGATTATTGCAGCTTTGTCTTTCTTTCCAGCACTGGCTTTAGGACCATTGGCAGAATATTTTACATTAAAATAATTTTATAAAAATGAGTAAAAATAAATCCACTTCATTATTTGAAAGTAAGCAGGTAAAAGAGGCGTTAGTGCAGTCTTTTGTGAAGCTTAATCCAAAAGTAATGTTCAAAAATCCGGTAATGTTTACCGTAGAAATAGGGACTGCCATTATGTTTGCTGTTTGTATTGCCATTTTGTTTGGCGCACAGGATCAAGGTAGTTTTGTTTATAATTTTATTATCTTTTTAATTTTGTTGGCAACGCTTTTGTTTGCCAATTTCGCCGAGGCCATTGCCGAAGCTCGTGGAAAAGCACAAGCGGACAGTTTGAGAAAAACGCGTGAAGAAACGCCTGCCAGACAACTTTTGGCCAATGGAGAAATCAGAAATGTAAGCTCTTCCGCTTTGAAAAAAGGTGATGTTTTTATCTGTGAATCCGGTGATTTGATTGCCACCGATGGTGAAATCATTGAAGGATTGGCAACCATTGACGAAAGTGCCATTACTGGCGAAAGTGCTCCCGTAATTCGTGAAGCAGGTGGAGATAAATCATCAGTAACCGGAGGAACAAAAGTATTATCGGATAAAATTAAAGTAATTGTAACTTCAGAGCCAGGAGAAAGTTTCCTTGACAAAATGATTGCTTTGGTAGAAGGGGCAAGTCGTCAGAAAACGCCAAACGAAATTGCTTTGACGATTCTTTTGGCAGCGTTTACGTTAATCTTCGTGATTGTTTGTGTGACTTTGAAACCTTTCGCAGATTATGCGAATGCACCAATTACCATTGCTGCTTTTATTTCTCTTTTTGTTTGTTTGATTCCAACCACTATTGGAGGTTTACTTTCTGCGATTGGAATTGCGGGAATGGACAGAGCATTGCGTGCCAATGTAATTACAAAATCAGGTAAAGCGGTTGAAACTGCTGGTGATATTGATGTATTGCTTTTGGATAAAACCGGAACAATCACTATAGGTAATAGAAAAGCAACGAATTTCTATCCTGCAAAAGGCGTTATGCTAGAAGATTTTATCAAGTCTGCGGTATTAAGTTCACTAGCCGATGATACTCCGGAAGGGAAAAGTATAGTTGAATTGGCTGGTCCAGATGTGTCTCAAAAATTGTCTATCGAAGGCGCTACTTTAATAAAATTTACTGCCGAAACCAGAACTAGTGGAGTGGTTTTAAGAGACGGAACCAACATTCGAAAAGGCGCTCAGGATGCTGCAAAAAATATTGCGCTTCAAGCGGGTAATGTTTTTCCGGAAGATGTTTCTGAAAGAGTTATTGCTATTTCTTCAAAAGGAGGAACGCCATTGGTAGTTATTAAAAATAACGAAGTTCAAGGTGTTATCGAATTGCAGGATATTATCAAAACGGGAATGAGAGAACGTTTTGAACGTTTGAGAAAAATGGGTGTAAAAACCGTGATGGTTACAGGAGATAATCCTTTGACAGCCAAATTTATTGCAGAAGCGGCTGGTGTTGATGATTTTATTGCCGAAGCAAAGCCTGAGGATAAAATGAATTACATCAAAAACGAGCAACAACTTGGTAAGCTTGTAGCGATGATGGGTGACGGTACCAATGATGCACCCGCCCTTGCTCAAGCAGATGTTGGTGTAGCTATGAACAGCGGAACTCAAGCTGCCAAAGAAGCAGGTAACATGGTCGATCTGGACAATGATCCAACTAAGTTAATTGAAATTATTGAAATTGGAAAGCAACTGCTGATGACCAGAGGAACGCTTACTACATTCTCTATTGCTAATGATGTAGCTAAATATTTCGCTATTGTTCCTGCACTTTTCATTACAGCTATTCCAGCTTTGCAAGGTTTGAATATTATGCATTTGCACAGTCCGGAAAGTGCCATTTTATCTGCCGTGATTTTCAATGCGATTATCATTCCGATTCTGATTCCATTAGCATTAAGAGGGGTTGATTATAAACCAATCGGAGCTG
Source organism: Flavobacterium sp. N3904 (assembly GCF_025947305.1). NCBI lineage: Bacteria > Pseudomonadati > Bacteroidota > Flavobacteriia > Flavobacteriales > Flavobacteriaceae > Flavobacterium > Flavobacterium sp. N3904. Next base: position 3,684,976 of record NZ_CP110009.1, on the reverse strand, counting down.
AGGCAATCCTGAAAAGAAACCTGTTAATTTATGGTTTAGGGGGGATAATTATTCCTTTTATCGGAATTAAATTAATTGATTTGGCTGTGGCACTTTTTATGTAAAATCAAACCTAACAGGTTTTTAAAACCTGTTAGGTTTATAAAAAAAACAAAATGAAGAATATATTTTCAATATTAAAATTCACCGCATTAACGGTCGTTTTATTTGCAATTATTTATCCTTTGGCGATATATGGAATTGCACAATTTGCCCCAAATAAAGGAAAAGGAGAAACTATTTCTGTTAATGGAAAAGTAGTAGGCTACCAAAAAATTGGACAAAAATTTGATAAGTCAAATTATTTTTGGGGACGACCATCAGCTGTGGATTATAATGCTGCTGGAAGTGCTGGAAGCAACAAAGGACCAAGCAATCCAGAATATTTGGCTTTGGTACAAAAAAGAATAGACACATTTTTGATTGTTCATCCTTATGTGAAAAAATCGGAGATTCCTTCGGATATGGTGACGGCTTCTGGCAGTGGTTTGGATCCGAATATTTCACCAGAAGGCGCTTTGATTCAAGTAAAAAGAGTGGCAAAAAATAGAAATTTGTCTGAAGAAAAAGTACAAGCTTTGGTAGAAACAAAAATCAACAAACCAACTGTTATGGGAACTGCAACAGTAAATGTATTGGAGTTGAATGTAGCTTTGGATGAATTAAAATAGAAAGATTTTTATATCAAAATCCTTATTAATTTATGTATAATTGTAGATAAAGTGAAAGGTAATAGTAAACAATTTCGCAAAGTTAAAACTTTATAGAAAAGTTAACCCTGCAAGGTCTTATTGACCTTGTGGGTATTTTTATTAAATAAAAAATGGACAACGCAAAAGAAAATAACGTCAAACACTTTCTGGATTTAATTCAGAAATCACGTCGAGGAAAGTTTAAAATCTACATCGGTATGAGTGCTGGTGTGGGCAAAACTTTCAGGATGCTGCAAGAAGCGCATACGCTGTTGAAAAACGGAATTGATGTGAAGATCGGTTATATCGAAACACATAATCGTAAAGAAACACAAGATTTATTAGAAGGTTTACCACTAATTCCGCGTCGAACTATTTTCTACAAAGGGAAACAACTAGAAGAAATGGATGTGCAAGCAATTATCAATTTGCGTCCAGAAGTAGTAATTGTTGATGAATTGGCTCACACGAATATTGAAGGCAGTAAAAACGAAAAGCGTTGGCAAGATGTTTTGGAGATTCTCGAAGCGGGAATTAATGTAATTTCGGCAGTAAACATTCAGCATATTGAGAGTTTAAACGAAGATGTAAAACGAATTACCAATGTTGATGTTCAAGAGCGGGTTCCTGATAATGTGTTACGAATTGCTGATGAGGTGGTCAATATTGATTTGACTTCAGAGGATTTGATTGCCCGTTTGAAAGAAGGAAAAATTTATACAGCTGATAAGATTCAGACCGCATTGAGTAATTTTTTTAAGTCAGATCAAATTTTGCAATTGCGAGAATTGGCTTTGCGAGAAGTAGCAAGTCAGGTGGTTCGAAAAGTCGAAAGTGAAGTGCCTAAAAGTCATGCTTTACGTCATGAAAAGTTATTGGCTTGCATTAGTAGTAACGATAGAACGGCCAAAATTGTGATTCGGAAAGCTGCTCGATTAGCTAGTTATTACAATAGTGATTGGTATGTTTTGTATGTTGAAACCCCCAAAGAGAGCTCCGATAAAATTGCTTTGGACAAACAACGGCATTTGATTAATAATTTTAAATTGGCCACCCAATTAGGAGCTGAAGTAATTAAAATTGAAAGTAATAATATTACCGATGCGATGCTAGAAGTGGTAAAACAAAAAAATATCACAACGGTTTGTATCGGGAAACCACATTTTAATTTATTTAAAGTAATTTTATCTACTACAATTTTTAGTAGACTATTAAACAATCTTTCATTATCTAATATTGACCTTGTAATTCTATCTTAAAATGAAATCGTCATGATTTTAAAATGCAAAAAGAAATAAAAAAGGGCGACCCGAGCATAAGCGAACTGGCGAAGCATTCCATGTTCCATTAAAAAATAAAAATTATCTTCTCATGAAAATTAAAACTAAATTGAACCTAGGAGTTGGATTGTTATTCACAATGATAATTATCCTAGTGTTAGTAAGCGGCTATTATGTTTTTTCTATAAAAAAAGACACCGAAAATATATTGAAAGCCAATTATAATACACTAGAATATTCTCGAAATATGCTGCTTTCATTGGATGAAATTAATACCAATGAAGAAAAATCGATTGCAGTATTTGAAACCAATCTCAAATATCAAATTGCAAACATCACCGAAGTAGGTGAGGGAAAAGCAACCACTAATTTAAAAGAAAATTTTAATTTTTTGAAAAATAACAGGTCTGATGAAACTGTGAAAAGCAAAATTCGTCAAGACATTTTCGAGATCATGAAAGTGAATATGGTTGCTATTAAGCAAAAAAGTGATATTGCCAAGCGCACTGCAGAAACAGCCAATATGTGGATTGCCATTACCGGAACACTTTGTTTTCTGATTGCATTTAATTTGTTGGTGAATTTGCCCAATAATATTGCCAATCCGATAAAAGAATTAACTGAAAGTATCAAAGAAATTGCCAATAAAAATTATTCCAGAAGAGTAGATTTTATGAACCATAATGAGTTTGGCGATTTGGCAAGATCCTTTAATACCATGGCCAAAAAACTAGAAGAATATCATAATAGTAATCTTTATAAATTATCTTTCGAAAAGAAACGTTTGGAGACTTTGATTAACAATATGCATGATCCAATAATAGGTTTGGATAATCAAGGTTTAATCCTTTTTGTAAATGATGAAGCTTTAAAGATTATTGGATTGAAACAGGAAGACGTAATCGGGAAAAGTGCAATAACTCTGGCATTGACAAATGATTTGATGAAATCGTTAATCGTAAATGATTTGCAAAGTAACAATCAAAAGGCACTTCCGATGAAGATTTTTGCAGATGGAAAAGAAAGTTATTTTGAAAAAGAGAATGTAACTATCACTATAAAACCGACTGGTGAAGACAACGAAATTGCTATTGGCGATGTAATCATTTTGAGAAATATAACCGTTTTTAAAGAACTGGATTTTGCCAAGACCAATTTTATAGCTACTGTTTCACACGAATTGAAAACGCCAATTTCGTCCATAAAATTAAGTTTGCAGTTGCTCGAAAATTCGCAAACAGGAACCATGAATGAAGGGCAAAAGCAATTGATAGAAAGTATTAAAGAAGACAGTCAGCGTTTGTTGAAAATTACTGGGGAATTGCTTGAATTATCACAATTAGAAACGGGAAATATTCAGTTGAATATGGAAAAAAGTAACCCGTATAAAATTGTGCATTATGCCACCGAAGCTGTAAAGGTTCAAGCGGAACAAAAGCAAATTGAATTGATTACCGAAATGGATGAAAATCTGCTGTATGTAAAAGCAGATACTGAGAAAACAGCTTGGGTTTTGATTAATTTTCTAACCAATGCAATTACCTATTCATCAGAAAAAAGCAAAATTATTGTACGTCTTAAAACCGAAAAAAATACTCTAGTTTTTCAAGTTATTGATGCAGGAAGGGGAATTGATAGCCGTTATAAAGCCAAAGTTTTCGACAAATATTTTCAAATACCCGGAAGTCATAAAACCGGAACAGGATTGGGACTGGCAATATGTAAAGAGTTCATTGAAGCTCAAGGCGGAACTATTGGTGTAGAAAGCGAGTTGGGATTGGGAAGTACTTTTTATTTCAAATTATTAAGTGCTTAAATGGGTACAAAGTAAATCTTTATAAAATCTTTATATCCTAGTTTATTATATTATAAAATACTTATATCATATCCTTGTAAATTTGTACCATCAATTAAATACAAGGATATGGGTAGTATTTTGGATCAAGTTAAAATAAAAAATCAATATTTAATAAGCATATTATCTGTTGGTATAGTCGCTTCCTTGTGTTTGTTTACCCGAGATTATTTAGATTATAAAATTGTTGGTTATATTTTATTGGTGGTAGTTTCAGTACTGTCAATGTTTTTGGCTATATTACCATTACTTCTTAGCGCTGTTTTGAGTGCACTAATATTAAATTTTTTCTTCATTCAACCCTATTATACTTTTCATATTAGCGATGCCGAAGATTCATTGCTATTGGTGTTATTCTTTATTATTGCACTTGTAAACGCTGTTTTGACCAATAAAATTAGAAGAGCCGAAAAAATATTGCAGGTAAAGGAAATTAGAGTTAATACGATGAAACTTTACAATGCTTTACTCGATTCTTTATCGCATGAATTAAGAACTCCCATTTCGACAATTATGGGAGCTATCGATACCATTCAAAGTAAATCGGTACATATTTCTGAAGAAAATAAAGAAAATTTATATGCTGAAATTGAGAAAGCTTCTTTGAGATTGAATCACCAAGTAGAAAATTTATTGAATATGTCCCGTTTGGAATCTGGCGTAGTTCAAGCCAAATTGGATTGGTGTGACTTAGAAGAACTGATTTATAATGTTTTGGATCATTTAAAAGACGATTTACAGTTTCATAAAGTGGTGGTAAGAACTGATGAAAACTTACCGCTTTTTAAATTGGATTACGGTTTGATGCAACAGATTATTTTTAATTTGGTTTTTAATGCGGCTCAATATACACCAAAAGGGGCTAAAATAGAGATTAAAGTTTCTTATAACGTCGATGTCGATTTTGATTATAATCCCGATAAATTATTCCCTTGTGTGATTACCATTGCAGATGATGGAATTGGGTTTCCTGAAGATGAGATTGACAAAGTTTTTGATAAATTTTATCGCCTTCAAAATTCAAAAACTGGCGGAACTGGTTTAGGTTTGTCTATTGTAAAAGGATTTGTAGAAGCGCAAAACGGAAAAGTAAAACTCGAAAATAGAGAAGAAGGTGGTTCGGTTTTCACACTTAGTTTTCAAACCCTAACTATGAATACTAAAGAAATTTCAAATGAGTAATAGTGCCCAAATTTTAGTCATTGATGATGAAATTCAAATTAGAAAACTACTTGAAATCACCCTAAATTCTAATGATTACAAAACAATTTTTGCTGTAAATGCAAAAGAAGGAATGGCTATGGCGGCCAATCATCAACCCGATTTGGTTATTCTCGATTTGGGTTTGCCAGATGAAGACGGACAAGAAGTCTTGAAACGTTTACGCGAATGGTATAGTAACCCAATTATAATTTTAACGGTTAAAAGTACTGAAGATGAAATTGTGAAAGCGCTTGACAACGGAGCAAATGATTATTTGACCAAACCGTTTCGCACACAGGAATTATTAGCTAGGATTCGTACTGCTTTACGAAATTTGGTTCCAAACGAAAAAGAACCTATAATCTTGTTTGGTGCCGTTTCTATTGATTTGGCTTCTAGGATTGTGAGATTGAATAATGAAATTTTGAAACTCACAACGACCGAATACAATCTTCTTTCTATTTTTATAAAAAATGAAGGGAGAGTCTTAACCCATCAATATCTGCTGAAACAGGTTTGGGGAAACAGCTATGCCGACCAAACCCAATATTTACGTGTTTTTGTGGCACAACTGCGAAAAAAAATTGAAGAAGACCCAAACAGACCTAAGTTTATTATCACAGAATCGGGGGTAGGATACCGATTTAATACTAGTTAAATCAATTAAACAGTTGAAAAAAATAATGTAATATGAGTGTTCTATACATCTCTATAGTGGACTTTCTATGTCCAAAAATTAATGAGTTAAATGAATATAAATTTAGAATAAAATGAATAAATCAACGGTTCAAAAAGTAACAGCTGCATCTCTTTTGGTTGCACTAGGAATTATTTACGGCGATATAGGAACCAGTCCGTTATATGTTATGAAAGCCATCATAGGGCAAAGAGAAATATCAAAATTACTTGTTTATGGAGGGATTTCGTGTATCTTTTGGACACTTACTTTTCAAACGACTTTCAAATATGTATTGCTGACTCTTTCTGCCGATAATCACGGAGAAGGAGGTGTTTTCTCTCTTTATGCATTGGTAAAACGATTTGGAAAAGGAAAACTAATAATTCCAACTATTTTGGGAGCTACCACACTTTTGGCCGACGGAATTATTACACCACCAATTTCTGTAACTTCGGCTGTTGAGGGTTTGGGAGATGTCGTTCCTAATATACCAATTCTACCAATTGTTATTGTAATTTTATCGGGACTTTTCTTTTTTCAGCGTTTTGGTACACAAAAAGTGGGATTCTTTTTTGGTCCTGCCATGGTGGTTTGGTTCTCTATGCTTTTTGTTTTAGGATTTGTTCAAATTTTGGAACATCCAGCAATATTAACTGCTTTAAATCCTATGTATGCTTATGAATTATTGGTTGAATATCCACATGGATTTTGGTTATTGGGAGCAGTTTTTCTTTGTACCACTGGAGCCGAAGCTTTATATTCAGACTTGGGACATTGTGGAAAAAGAAACATTAGAGCCACTTGGGTTTTTGTAAAAATAGCATTGGTTGTTAATTATTTAGGACAAGCTTCTTGGTTAATGAATCAAAATCATCCTTTTCTTGAAGGTAAGAATCCTTTTTATACTATTATGCCGCATTGGTTTTTATTTGCAGGGGTAATTATCTCGACTTTTGCTGCTATTATTGCTTCACAAGCCTTGATAAGTGGTTCATTTACTTTAATAAACGAAGCAGTATCCCTTAATTTTTGGCCTCGTGTGACTATGAAAAACCCAACCAATTTGAAAGGGCAAATTTATATTCCATCAGTGAATACAATTTTATGGGTTGGCTGTATTTTGATGGTTTTGTATTTTAGAACTTCTGCCAATATGGAAGCGGCTTATGGATTTTCGATAACCATCGCAATGCTTATGACGACAGTACTTTTGAATTATTATTTGATTTATATCAAAAAGATGAATAGAATTCTTATAGGTGTAATCATAACTATTTTTACAGCTATTGAAATTGCTTTTTTTGTTGCCAATATTGTAAAAATCAAAGAACGTTGGATGTTTTTGTTCTTCGAGCTATTTATATTTATGACCATGTATGTTTGGTTCTTTTCTCGAAAAATCAATAATAAGTTTGTAAAATTTACCAATTTGACGGAGCATACTGCGAGATTGGAGGAATTAAGTAATGATGTTTCCATTCCGAAGTATTCTACACATTTAATTTATTTGTCAAAAGCAGACAGGAATTATGAAATTGAAGAGAAAATATTGAATTCTATTTTTTCTAAAAAACCTAAAAGGGCTGATGTATATTGGTTTTTTCATATCAATAGAACCAATTCTCCCTTTGATTTAAATTATGAAGTTATTGAATTGTTGGATGATAAAGTGATCAAAATTGTATTAAATATTGGTTTCAGAATTCAACCAAAAGTGGAATTGTATTTCAAAAGAATTGTTCAAAATCTTGTTGATAATAAAGAACTGAATTTACATATTCGCGCTGATGGTTCTACAAAATACAACCCTGAACCTGACTTTAAATTTGTAATTATTGAAAAATTCTTATCGGTTGAAAATGAGTTTGCCGTAAGAGATGGACTTTTATTGAATTCATATTATATATTAAAAAACATGTCACTGTCTGATACTAGAGCATTTGGATTGGATAAAAGTGATGTTGTAATTGAGGAAATTCCTATAGTGTATCAACCTATTTCGAATTTAGAATTGGAGAGAAAAGAGGTCGTTTAGCAGATTGCAGAAGGTAGATTTCAGATATCAGTGCAGTAAGCAGATAAAAAAAGATATCAGAATAAGAAGATTTACGTCTTATCTGATATCTTTTTTAATGTTCAATTTTTTGTATTCTGAAATCTGCCATCTGAAATCCTAGCAGTCTGCCATATTTACCGCGATTGCAAGTCCACCTTCGGAGGTTTCTTTGTATTTGGAGTTCATGTCTTTGGCAGTTTGCCACATGGTATCAATTACTTTGTCTAATGGAACTTTTGCATTTTTGGAATCGGTTTCCAATGCTAGTTCTGCTGCGTTTATTGCTTTTATGGCTCCCATAGTATTTCTTTCAATACATGGAATTTGAACCAAGCCACCTATAGGGTCACAAGTTAAACCCAAATGATGTTCCATTGCAATTTCGGCAGCCATCAAAACTTGTGCTGGAGATCCTCCCATCAGTTCGCACAAAGCGGCGGCAGCCATAGCTGATGAAACTCCAATCTCGGCTTGACAACCTCCCATTGCGGCAGAAATAGTGGATCCTTTCTTGAAAATACTGCCTATTTCGCCGGCTACCATCAAGAATTGTTGAATCTCTTTTTCGCCAGCATTATGATTTTCGATGACCATATAATACATCAAAACAGCTGGTATTACTCCAGCACTTCCATTGGTTGGCGCCGTAACTACTCGTCCCAATGATGCATTTACTTCATTTACCGCCAATGCAAAACAGCTCACCCATTTTAGGATTTGTCGAAATTTGACTTCGGTTTTTCGAATTTCTTCCAGCCATTCCTGTGGGTTGGTATAGTTTGCCAAACCTATCAGATTTTGATGCATATCAAAGGCGCGTCTTCGTACATTCAATCCACCAGGAAGAATGCCTTCGGAGTGACATCCAATATACATACATTCCAACATTGTATTCCAAATACGCATTAATTCGTGATGAATAACTGCTTCGGAACGCATGGATTTTTCGTTTTCATAAACAATCTCCGAAATGGTTTTGTTTTCTGAAATCGTATAATTTAAAAGTTCTTCTGCATTTTGTATCTGAAAAGGGAAAGCACATTTTATGGCTAATTTTTTTTTGGCATTGCTGCGTTCCTCTTTTACAACAAATCCTCCTCCAATGGAGTAAAAGGTAGATGTATAAAGGATTTTGTCATTGGCGAAAGCCGTAAATGTTAAACCATTGGCATGAAAAGGTAGAAAATTTTTATTGAAAATAATATCTTGAAGAAAATAAAAAGGAATTGAGATTTCGTTACCTAAATTAATTTGATTGTTATTCTCGATTGATTTGATAATTCCCTCAATGTTTTGAACAGGAATGTATTCAGGATCTTGACCACTTAATCCAAGCATAATAGCCAAATCGGTAGCGTGCCCTTTTCCGGTCAAAGACAGAGAACCGTATAAATCAACTTTTACTCTAGTCACTTTTGTAAGGACCTTGTTGTTTTTCAATTCACTCAGAAAACGTTCGGCTGCACGCCAAGGACCAAGTGTATGGGAACTGGATGGTCCCACTCCAATTTTTAGCATATCAAAAACTGAGATACATTCTTCCATAAATTTTAAATATTTGGTTGAACAAATATAAGTATTAATTAAAGTATAAAAAGTTGAATTTTGTCAAAAAAATGATAATTTCATAAAATTGCAATTGTATTTTGCTGATAGTTTGATGTATTGATAAAATATATAATATGTTGTTTTTGTTTTGTGAATGGATTTGCAACAAGAGGTCAATTTCCATTAAAAGAATGACTGTTTAAATTCTTACTAATCTTCTTATCTATTTGTAAAATATAAAGTAAAAATCAGAATCACAGTTATAAAATTTATATTTTTACTTTCTAAATAAAACTACATGGAAATGAAAGATATAGAAAATATTGAAAGCAAAGATGTCATTTCATCTGTTTATAATTTTGATAAAATTGTTGATTTAATTATTAGAATTGGAGTGCTTTTTTTACTGTTGGGGTGGTGTTTCGATATTTTAAAACCATTCATCTCAATTTTGATTTGGGCAATAGTAATTGCCGTTGCTATTTATCCAATTCATTGTGTATTTGTAAAAATATTTAGAGGGAAAAGGACTTTAGCGATTATTGTTCTTACCATGATAATGCTGGCTTTTATTGTGATTCCCAGTTTTTTGGTTACTTATTCTTTGTATGACGGGATTGTTTATATTCGTGATTTATATAAAACGGGGCAACCTTTGATTCCTTCTCCAGACCATATTGCTGATGGTTGGCCACCAATTACAAAACCTATTGTGGATATTTGGCGATCGGCTTCAGAAAATTTTCAAGAATTTACAATAAAATATTCTGATAATGTCAAAAGTGTCGGAGCGTGGATATTACAATTCTTGGGTGGAGTTGGTAGAGGGATTATCGAATTAAATGTTTCTATTATTGTTGCTGGTGTTTTATTAGGATATTCTGATTCGGCCTCCCAGATTTCAAAAAAAGTATTTATAAAATTAGCAGGCAAAAACGGAGATCATTTTGCAGATGTGTCAGTTTCAACGATTCGAAATGTAGTAAAAGGTTTTTTGGGAGTTGCCCTTATACAATCTGCTTTGGCTGGAATTGGTTTTTTTGTAGCTGGAGTTCCTTTTGCAGGTTTGTGGACTGTTTTATGTTTGGTTCTTGCTATTGTACAAATAGGTGTTGGTCCAATAGCTATTCCTGTAGCTATATATATGTTTTCGGTTCTTGATGCAACAAGTGCTACAATTTTGGCAGTTTGGCTTGGTTTTGTACTTCTTTCGGACAATATCCTAAAACCAATTTTGTTGGGTAAAAGTTCTTCTGATACGCCTATGCTGGTTGTTTTTCTGGGTGCAGTAGGCGGATTATTATATGATGGTTTTGTTGGGCTTTTTCTTGGAGCTGTAATCCTGACAATTGGTTATAAACTTTTTATTACATGGGTAAACTCTGAGAATTAAGTTGGTGTTGCATTCAAAATAATATTCAAAAAAGATTTTTTATGGCTATTTCTTCACTGTAGAAAGAGCATAGTATTGCATGTTGTATTTTCCTGCAATGCAAAAACTGCCACATATTAAAACTAGATTTTTAATGATGTATTGACCCACTAGAGTTGGACAATAAAAAGTATTGAAACATATTTTTGGCAATATAAATAAGGGAAAAAATGTTGCCACCATATGTAAAAGCAACACTATGATGGTTAGCGGAATTAATTTTTTGAATAAGAATCCAATTCCGATAAGCACTTCAACGAGTCCCAAAATAGGAATAAATAATTCGGGCTTAAACCAAAAAACAGTTTTTTGTACAAGATCTTCTGCTGGACTCATTCCTGTTAATTTTAGCATTCCAAACCAAATATAAACAATTGCTAATGCATAACGCATCAAATCGATGCCATGTTTTTCCATTAATTTACTGAATTGAAAATAGATTGAATTGAAAGTTTTATTCATTGGGGATACTTTTTTTATGGATACTATTTTAATTTTTTGTAATTGAAAAGTATTTTAATTAATTCGAAAGTAAGCAAAAAATATATAGTATTTGAGTTTGTTTTTTATTTTAAAAGCATAAAGTATTTGAAAAGTGATAAACTATGACATTTGTTTGCTCTATTTATTTTTATTGATTTAAAATTATTTTAAAAATAAGACTATAGTTTTTGCCGTTTTTATTGGTGCGAAAAGATTTAAAACATATATTTGTCGCTACATTCAAAAATTCCGGAAAACATGTTTGAATTTCAACAGTATTTAGGCTTTTTACTTTTCTTAACCATCCTTACAATGGGATTTTGGTTAATGTTTTTTCTTGTTGGTTTCGTATCCTATTGGGTAGGAGGAGCGACTTGGGAAGCTTATAAAGAAAAGAAAGCAAAACAAAAAGAAGAACAAGCAGCATAGTCTGTTTATTTCTTTAAAAAAAAAAGGACTCGATTTTCGAGTCCTTTTTTTTGCTTTTATCCAGGGAATTCAGATTCTCCTTCACCTTGGCCTTTCTTAGGTTGTTTGTCTTTGTCTGTTTTTTGTTTGTTGAAACGGTATGTGAAAGACAAATTGATTTGACGTTGTCTAAATTGCATTTCGCCATAAGAACTCATTACGTTGGGGATGTATGAATCTACTTTTCGTATTCTGGAATTAAATAAATCGTTTACATTGAGTGCCAATGAAGCTTTGTCTTTGAAAATGTCTTTGCTAAAACCAAGATTTACTCCAAAAACACCCAAAGTTTTTCCCTGAGAATTGGATTGTGGTCCCATATAATTCATGTTGGTTTGCCAGTCAATTTTGTAGGGAAGGGTAACTCTTGAATTGATTCTTGCAAACCAAGAAGTTGAATTACTATCAAAATTTTCATAGACTTCCTTGCCTGTGTAGTCTGTATATGTATAATCTCCATTGGTTTTTACATAAAAAAGATTTAAGTTACCATTGATTTTCCACCATTTAAAAGGAGTATAGTTTAAGGTAAAATCAAATCCTAGTTTTTGTTCGTCGGCAAGATTTATGGGTGTGGATAATATTACCGGAACAGTGCCTTCAAAAAGACCTGTTTCGAGTCTTACAAAAGTAAAAACGTCTGTAGTGTTCTCAAAATACATGGAAGTATTAAATGTGAGTTTATCCCATATTTTCAGGAAGCCAAAATCAAATTTATCAGTCATTGATGGATCAAGATTTGGGTTTCCGCTAAAAATATTTATCTTACTGGAGTAATTGATAAAAGGGTTCATAAAACGACCTCTTGGTCTTGTAATTCTTTTGCTGTAGTTTAATGCTAAATTACTTTTATCAGATATTTCATAAGTGATGAATACACTTGGGAAAAAATTGTTGTATTTTTTATTATTAAACTCTGAAGTCGCTAACTGATTGACATCAATGTTTGAATTTTCAAAACGAAGGCCCAGTAAATAAGAGAATTTAGATTTTTTGAATCCGTATTGAGCATATACTGCATTTACTTTTTCAATGTATTCCAGTGTATTTGAAAGCGTATCATTGCGAACTGGAATTCCATTCTCTATATCCGAAACCTGATAATCATTTGTCAAGTTGCTAAAGTCACCTTTATAGCCCGCTTCAAACTGACTTCCTTCACCAGTTGGCAGTACATAATCGGCCTGGATGAGATTTCTTGTTTGGGATTGATCGGTATATGTTTCCTGAGTCTCAGCTATGATTGGTGAACTAAGTGCTTCGTCCTGAATTAGACCATCATTTAAGTCATTGTTTTTGGAAAAGGAGCCATCGATACTCAACTTATGACCGTCTTTTTTGAATTTTTGCACAAAATTGGAGTTGTATTCAAAATTATCGCTTTGGGTTTTTTCGTTATTGGTTCTGGAACTATTAAATAAATACAAGTAATTAGCATCGTAATAATCGTATAAAACAGTATCGGTATTTTTACCGTCATTTTTTCTATAATTAATAGAGTTTGTCCAAGAAGTGGTTGGAGTAATATCCCAATCAAAACCAAAGTTTGAATTCAGACTTTTACCTGTTCTTTGTAAATCACGTGTTTCATTGATATAGTCTTTTGTACTTCCATCAGAATTATAATATTGTGTATTTGTCAATCCATTTCCGGGATTGCTCCTGTCATTATAACCAACTGTAGTAAAGAAGTTTAAATCTTTTGTTTTGTAGTTAAGATTTAAGTTGGCACCATAATTTTCAGGATGACCAATTGTACCAATGAAGGTTCCGTTTAAACCTTGATTTTTTCCTTTTTTTAGCACAATATTCAAAATTCCACCGCCACCTTCTGCATCATAGCGAGCAGAGGGGTTGGTAATTACTTCGACTTTATCAATGGCATCGGCTGGGATTTGTTTGAGTGCTTCGGCTATGTTTATTGCGTTTGAAGGTTTCCCGTCAATAAGAATTCGGATGTTGTCGTTTCCGCGTAAGCTTACAATTCCTTCACCGTCTACAGATACGGATGGGATATTATCCAATACATCACTTACAGTTCCTCCTTTTACAATAAGGTCTTTCCCAACATTATATACTTTTTTATCCAATTTTATTTCGACCGTAGTCTTCTCGGTGCGAATGACTACCTCATTCAATTGAGAAGCATCTTCTTCGAGTTGAATAAGGCCTAGGGAGCCACTTTCTTGAATGTTTTTTTGTTTTATTTCTGTAGGTTTAAACGAAATAAACTCAATGGTAATATCGTAAACTCCAGGAAAAACTTCTATTTCAAATTCACCTTTGCTATTTGTAATACCTCCAGATAAAGCCTTTGGATTTTTTGGATTTTTAAATGTAAGAGTTGCATATTCAAGTGGTTGATTGCTGTTTTTTTCTACAACTTTTCCGGTAATTTTTAATTTTTGTTTTGTTGGCGGACCCTGTTGGGCGAAACTGAATACACTTAAAAACAGGAATAAAATGGATAAAATTAATTTTGATTTTTTCATTATTTAAAAAATAGAATTTCTCTTTAGGATAAAAAAGAGGGAGGATGGTTTAATGCAGGTTTCTTAAACTTATGTTAATAATTTTAAATAATTGCCTTGATTTTATCTAAATCTCTTCCAATAGAAGCTTTGTTACCATTGACAACTATAGGTCTTTCTATCAGAATTGGATTTTCTACCATAGCACGAATTACTTCATCGGGTGTGAGTAGTTTTCCTTTAAAGGTTTCAATCCATATTTTTTCTTTCTGACGCACTAATTCAATTGGAGATAAGTTTAGTTTTTGAAGCAGTGCTTTTAATTCTTCAAAAGAGGGAGGCGTTTCGAGGTAATTTATAATTTCAAATTCTTGATCAGAATCTTTTAGAAAGAGTATACAATTTCTGGATTTTCCGCAACGTGGATTATGGTATATTTGTATCATTTTGGTAAACAAATTAATTTAAACTAAAATATTAAACTATTTTAGTGCGAACAAAAATAGTATTTGTAAAAATAACCCAAGATTAATTATAGAAAAAATAACATATGTTTTTAGAACAAGGAATAAAGGATGAAAATAAATTTTGGAAATATTTACTAGGATCATTAGCCATTATATTTGCTTCTTTTTTGGGACAGTTGCCCATGTTATTGGCAATTGGGTATGAAACCAAGTTTAAGGGAAAACCCTTTCCAGAAAATGATGAAATGCTCATGCAGTTTTTTGACACTAATCTTACTTTGTTTTATGTTCTTATATCTTTTGTTTTTGCTTTGTTTGCTATTGTATTTATAGTAAGATATTTGCATCATCAGAATCTAATTTCAATTATCACTTCCAGAAATAAAATAGACTGGAGTAGAGTAAAGTTTTCATTTGTAATATGGTCGTTTTTTACTTTAATTTCAACATTATTAACGTATTATTATGACCCATCTGATTTTGTCTATAATTTTAGGCTAATTCCTTTTTTAATTTTGGTGGTTATTGGAGTTTTATTAATTCCAATACAAACAAGTGTTGAGGAATTGGTTTTTCGAGGATATTTGATGCAAGGATTTGCTAATTTGTCCAAAAATAGATGGTTCCCGTTAGTAATGACTTCTTCTATTTTTGGTTTGATGCATCTTGCTAATCCTGAGGTTACTAAAATGGGAAATGTAATCATGGTTTATTATATTGGAACAGGTTTTTTTCTGGGAATTGTAACGCTAATGGATGAAGGTATGGAATTATCATTGGGATTTCACGCTGCCAATAATCTGATTGGAGCATTGTTGGTGACTTCTGATTGGTCTGCATTTCAAACGTATTCTGTTTTTAAAGATGTGTCAAATCCAGAGGCGGGTTTGGATATTATCTTGCCGGTTTTTGTTGTTTATCCCTTACTTTTACTTATATTTGGCTTAAAATACAATTGGACTGGATGGAAAGAAAAACTGACCGGTAACATTCTATAAGGCATAAAACAATAATCAAAAAACAATCAATATATTTATCATGAATACAGTAACATACAAAAATGTACACAACCATTTTAAATTGAATGGATATCATTTAACCAAAGATGATCTATGTAGAGTAGCATATAGTTTCATTAAAGAAGGAGAGGATTTTGAACAATCGGTTGGTGATTTCTTACTGGATTGGTTTGATGATAAGTCATATATTGATATGTTTACTTCTGGAACAACCGGTGAGCCAAAAACGATAAGAGTCGAAAAAGATGCGATGGTTAAATCGGCAATTTCAACAGGTGATTTTTTTGGACTTCAACCAGGGAATAGAGTATTACATTGTTTGCCAACAAATTATGTTGCAGGTAAGATGATGTTTGTTCGATCATTTATTTTAGGACTTGACATGGATTTTGTTGCACCAAGTTCCAATCCATTGGAAATTAGTGATGAGAAATATGATTTTGCTGCGATGGTGCCTCTTCAAGCAAAAAATGCAATAAAAAAATTAACCAATATAAAAAAGGTAATTATAGGTGGCGTAAAAGTGCATAAATCATTGGAACAAGAATTGGTTAAATTACCAATCGAGATTTATGAGACCTATGGTATGACAGAAACCATAACACATATTGCCGCTAAGAAAGTAGGAGTTGAAGCATTTACCACTTTGCCAAATGTAACGGTTTCTATTAATGAGGACCAATGTTTGGAAATTGTGGCTAAAAATATCAGTACTGAAAAAATTGTCACCAATGATATTGTTAAACTAATTTCGGACACTCAATTTATTTGGTTGGGTCGTTTTGACAATGTTATAAATAGTGGAGGTATAAAAATTATGCCAGAGCAAGTAGAAAGTAAATTATCTACCTTGATACCAAGACGCTATTTTGTAAATGGTGAGCCAGACGAAACACTAGGAGAGAAAGTAGTTTTGTATGTTGAAGGAGAAACAATGAATATTGACGATACAGTTTTTGACGTATTGGATAAATATGAAAAGCCAAAAGAAATTATTTTTATTCCAAAGTTTAAAGAAACTGCCACTGGAAAAATAATGAGAGAAGAAAGTAAAAAATTAGTGACTTTAAAATAAAGTCTAAATTTTGAGTTTTAAGCAAAAAAGAGAGGAAGTTTTTCTCTCTTTTTTGCTTAAAACTATTTTTTTATTGTTCCATTTTAAAAAAATAATCTGCCGAATTTTTCCCACTACCATAAATTAGGAAAGCGATGCATACTCCTAAAGTAAGTATCGCCAAAAGTAAATTTTGATGGTGCATGTTTCCCATAAAGTTAATTATAATTGCACAAATTAAAATTGGTAATTGTGCGATAATTGCCCAACGTGTCAATAAACCAAAGAAAATTAAAATTCCCCCAATAAGGTGTGCAGGCGCTATGTAATGAAGTAGAAACATTCCTCCTCCAATTTTGTCAATTGGCGAAATTAAATCGACCAAATATTGGATGTTTGAAACAAAATAAATCCCTTTCATAAATAAAAAAACACCAAGAGCCATTCTGAGTAAATCTACGGGTAAATAAGTGTGTGCATTGGCCCACTTATTTAAACTTTTTACATTGTTCATAATATCTTAAGTTTTAAATTATCAATACTAAGGTATTAATAATTAATGATATATGAATAATTTATGGCCAATTAATTGTGGATTCAATTATTTTTCGGTGATTTTTTTGTCTTTTTCGTTTTCGGTTAGTGTGGTTGTCTTTTTCATGATATCATCCAATATCCAATTCATTTCTGGATCTCTGCCATTGATGCGATCCTCTAATGTTGGAATTATTTCTTTGTCTGGAAAAACACCCCGCCCTTCAAGTTCTGTTTTGTAATGGGGAGCTACGACTAATAAACCAACTGTTATTTTTATACCGGAATTGGGCAACTCGACGGTAGGCATAAATCCTGCGACAGTTCCATTATAGGCGCCACCAGTTTCCTCACCGACAAAAATGGCTCTTTTGGAACCTTTTAAATTGGATGAAATAATACTGGCAGCCGAGAAAGTACCTCCGTTTATAAGTACATACACCTTTCCTTTAAAAGCGTTTTTGTTGACAGTATGCGGTTTTGACTCTGAACCTGATATGTAATATTTGTCTTTGTCTTTATGAACTTTAGAATAGATAAAGGGAATGTAAAAAGGGGATATTAAAATTTTTGCTAAAAGGGGAGCTTTACTAAAAGGTGTTTTTTCTATCAGACTAGTTCTGGAAACAACTTGAAAGGGATCAATAAATACAAAAGTAGGGTCTGCCAAATAGCTGTATAAGGTCACTATTTCTTTCAGACCGCCGCCTGAATTATTGCGTAAATCAATAATTAATGTTTTGGTGTTATACAATTGTATTTTGCCAAAACTTTCTTTGTAAAAACGGGAATAATTGCCTAAATCAAAATGGTTGATTTTTAAAACGGCAATACTACTGTCGTTCTCAATAAATTTAAGATTTCTATTGTTTGTTTTGGTGAATTTATTGTAACCATACGTGCTTTTGTCTTTTTTACTTATTTTAATTTGATTCGTTTCTGGTTTTACAATTTCTTTCCCCTCTTTTTTATTGTTTGTTTTAGGTTCGGCTATTTTTCGTTTAATATAAACTATTTGCGTTGAATCATTTTGCCTAAAACTGTATTTTAAACTGTCTTGAATTCCATTTTCGTTGGTATAAAAGGAAGAAAATGAATTTGGAAGTCTGTTGTTTTTGAATGTTTGGTTATAACCGTCTGAGCTAAATAATGTAGAGTATTCTTTTATCAATTGATTTGTTTTTTTACCATTGATTGCAACAACTTCGGTCCCCGGAAGAATCGATTTGTTTTCGGATTGATTCTTTAAAACATATAATTTATCATTGATTACAATAAAATTGAATTGCGAAAAGGGACCAATTCCCATTTTTGACAATTCCTTTCTTTCTGCTTTTGTATACATTTTTAGAGAAGGTGAAACGCTCAAATGCCCTTCTCGTATAGCAGCAACAACAGGACTCAATTTCTTGTAAAATTCAAAACTTGTAAGAGGTTTGGTAATAGTGTTTTTTAAACTGTCAAATTTGAAGTCCAGTTCTTTTTTTGAAATATACCAATATAATTTTGGTTCTAAGCGCTGCAATTTTTTATAAGCAAAATCTACGTCGGTTTTTAAATTATTTACTGCAATCAAGTCATTTAAGTGTTTGTTATGCTCTTTCACAGATGTACATTGAATAAAAAGCAAAATAAAAAAAGTAAGTAAAAATATTTTTTTCATAAAATTATTGGACTGGATTTTTTAATCAATTTTATAGTATGATTAAAAAGCTCCTTGATTTCGCACAAATATAAAGGTTTCCGTGTTTGATTTAAAAAGGCATAAACACTTTTTTAAGTTTTTTATAAAAAAAACACTCCTAAAACAGGAGTGTTATAAATGAATTGTTTCTGCTATTTTTATACTTGAATTACGCCTAAATTAAATTTCTTTTCGATAGGAGCGTGGTTGGCCGCTTCAATTCCCATAGAAATCCAAGTTCTGGTTTCTAAAGGATCAATTATAGCATCTGTCCACAAGCGAGCGGCTGCATAATATGGTGAAACCTGCTCGTCATATCGGGCTTTAATTTTGGCAAACAATTCGGCTTCTTTGGCTTCATCTACAATTTCTCCTTTACCTTTTAGTGAAGAAGCTTCAATTTGTGCCAACACTTTTGCGGCCTGTGTGCCTCCCATTACGGCCAATTCTGCGCTTGGCCACGCAAATATTAATCGCGGATCGAATGCTTTTCCGCACATCGCATAGTTTCCTGCTCCGTATGAATTTCCAACTATGACCGTAAATTTTGGTACCACTGAATTGGAAACGGCATTCACCATTTTTGCACCGTCTTTTATTATTCCGCCATGTTCGGATTTTGAACCTACCATAAAGCCAGTTACATCTTGAACAAAAACCAACGGAATCTTCTTTTGGTTGCAATTGGCAATAAAACGAGTCGCTTTGTCTGCCGAATCCGAATAAATAACACCTCCAAATTGCATTTCGCCTTTGGTCGTTTTTACCACTTTTCTCTGATTGGCCACTATTCCAACAGCCCAACCGTCAATTCTGGCATAACCAGTAATGAGTGATTGACCGTATCCGTCTTTATATGCTTCAAATTCAGAATTATCTACCAATCGATTGATGATTTCCATCATATCGTATTGCTCATTTCTGGCTTTTGGCAAAATACCGTATATTTCTTTTTCGTCCAAAGCTGGTTTTTCTGCCTTAATACGGTTGTACCCCGCTTTATCAAAATCACCGATTTTATCGACTATGTTTCTGATTTTATCTAAAGCGTCTTTATCGTCTTTGGCTTTGTAATCTGTCACTCCTGAAATCTCGCAATGCGTTGTGGCTCCTCCCAAAGTTTCATTGTCGATACTTTCGCCAATAGCTGCTTTGACCAAATAGCTTCCCGCCAAGAAAATACTTCCTGTTTTGTCCACAATCAGAGCTTCATCGCTCATAATTGGAAGGTAAGCACCACCAGCAACACAACTGCCCATTACTGCTGCGATTTGGGTAATTCCCATGCTGCTCATTTGTGCATTGTTTCTAAAGATCCGTCCAAAATGTTCTTTGTCTGGAAAAATTTCGTCTTGCAATGGCAAATAAACGCCGGCACTATCAACCAAATAGATGATAGGCAAACGATTCTCCATCGCAATTTCCTGTGCTCTCAGGTTTTTCTTTGCGGTAATAGGAAACCAGGCTCCAGCTTTGACTGTTGCATCATTGGCTACAACAATGCATTGTTTTCCTTTGATGTATCCTATTTTTACAATTACGCCTCCTGATGGGCATCCGCCGTGGTCTGCATACATTTTTTTTCCCGCAAAAGCGCCAATCTCAATAGATTTTGCATTCGAGTCCAACAGATAGTCAATGCGTTCCCGAGCGGTCATTTTGCCTTCGGCATGTAGCTTTTCGATTCGTTTTTCACCACCACCCAGTTTGACTTTGGTGAATTTTTGCTTGAGTTCAGACAGTAAAAGTTTATTGTGATCTTCGTTTTTATTGAAGTTTAAATCCATAGGTATAAAATGTGTTTTCTTGTAATGACCGCTAATTTACGAAAACGATTGAAATTTTCGTATTTATGTGTGAAATTTTAAATTTTTAGCAATTTAAAGTTCTTTAAAGTCATATAAAAATAAAAACCTCGTATTTTAAAAAAAAAGCGAGGTTTTGTGTCAATTTTAATTTTTTGTATTAATCCCAAATTGCAATTTCAATTGTACATTTTTGTGTAATATTCATCTACCATGCGAGCAGAATCAAAGAATGGTACAATTTGTTTCATACTGGTTTCTACTAAATCCCACCATTCCGCGGGAGAATCGTAATACAACGGTAGTATTTCTTCTTCCAACATTTGGTATAAATTGTCCAAATCCATTTGATCTTGTTGATAGGTTGGCAGATTGTGATCGACAATTGGTAAAACAAATGAATTTTGGGTTGTATTTAAATCCTTGAATTCGCGAACCCATCCATCGTTGGTCGAAAAATTAATGGCACCATTCATGGCTGCAGTCACTCCTGATGTCCCCGAAGCTTCTCTGGTTACTCTTGGGTTGTTCAGCCAAATATCGGATCCTTTCTTTAATTGGCGGGACAATTTTAATTCGTGACCAATAAGTACCGCCATATTTTTAAATTCTTTGCTGATGTGCGAAAGGTTGTCAAAATTATGAATAGCTCCGTAATCAGTGGGGTAGGGTTTTCCTGCAAAGATAATTTGAATCGGTTTTTTTGCATCCGTCATCAAACTTTTGAATTTTTCATAATTACGAGTAATCAAATCGGGTCTTTTATAATCGGCAAAGCGTCTTGCCCAAACGATAGTGAGAATGTTTGGATCAAATATTTTACCGGTTTGGTCGGCAACCACTTCAAAAAGTTTAGTTTTTAATCTCTTTTTTCGGTTAATTAATTCTTCTCTGTCATTAGTTGCATAGGCATCGTCCAACCAAGGATCAACCCAGTATTTTTTGTTCTGTGCATTTGTAATATGGGTTATCGGACAAATTCCCGTAAAATCCTTCCACATATCTCTAGATACTTCTCCATGCAATTTGGATACTCCATTTGCTTTATGGCTCAGTCTTAATGCTACTAGTGAATGGTTAAAAGTATTGTCTGTAATGCCTGTAATTTTTCTAACGGTTTCTAAAGGGATTCCATCGAAAAAGCTTAATTTTTCGAGTAAATAAATATCGTGCTTTTCATTTCCGGCTTCTTCGGGCGTATGTGTGGTAAAAACCATTTTTTCTCTTATTTTATCAACGCTTTTGTATTTGTTGTATAAATGAAAAACTGAGGAAACGGCATGGGCTTCATTTAAATGGTAAATATCAGGCTCATAGTCCAAAGCATCTAATAATTTTGCACCACCCAATCCCAAAACCATAGTTTGCGCAATTTTGGCATTTGGATCAGAATCGTATAACCTAAAAGTGGTGGATTTGGCTAAATAATCATTTTCGGGTAAGTCGGTAGAAAGAAAAAACATTGGGACAGTTCCAAAAGTTTCCGGTTTCAGGAAATAGGCTTTAAGCCAAACATCATGATTGTCTATTTTTATGGTAAACTTGATGTTGGTATCTTCAAGAAAACTATAATTCTTCTCTCTAAAAAGAGAACCCATCGAAAGATCTTCTTTCAGATATTGGTCGTAATATCCTTTTTTCCATAAAATTCCGATTCCGATTAAATTTTGTTTTAAATCATAAGCTGAACGCATGTGCGATCCTGCAAGAAAACCCAATCCTCCGGAATAAATTTTAAGGCATTGGTCAATGGCAAATTCCATTGAGAAATAAACGGCTGATTTCTTGTATTTTTTGTCAAATGCGTAGGGATGTCTGTATTTTTCGGGTAAGTTCTTGCTCATATTGTTGTGCTTTTTAAAGTTTGATACCTAACAAATTTAAAGAATTTGTTAGTGAAAAACGCTTTTTGAAAGGTTAATATTGGGGTTGTAATGTGTTATTTATCAGTTTCTTGAGCGATATCGTTTTAGCGATATTTATTATAAAAGTAGAATGGTGTTTTTTAATAAAAAGTGGTTGCTTATATCATGATTTTTTGAATTATTCTTAATCTATTTTTTACGAATTAGAAACATCTTTAACTAAGCGTGAATTATATAAGTATTAAAGGTAAATGTGTAACAACTAATGATTAGTGGGAATTTAACTTTGAATAAAATTCAAAACTGTGGTGTCACCTTTTAAAGTATCATTATTACTATTCTTTTTTCTTTTTTTAGTTTCTTCTTCAAACGCTCAAGTTCAGGCGCTATTTAATGATAAAGTAGAACTCAAAACTATGGTTGCTCGTTGGGAGTTGGACTCAACTGCGGCTAGAGGGACTTTTTTGGTAACTCCTTATAAAGCCATTTATGTTTTGCCTTTTGTATGGACAAGTAATCCAAATGAGCAGCCTCATTCTGGAAATACTTCGCCAGAATATATTCCACCAAGCAAAGTTGATTATGATGTTGTCGAAATGAAATTTCAACTGAGTTTTAAAACCAAAATTCTCCAGGGGTTTTTATGGGGACATGCCGATTTATGGGTTGCTTATACCCAAATTTCGCATTGGCAAATCTACAATACAGAATTATCACGTCCATTTAGAGAAATTAATTATGAACCCGAAATTATACTTAATTTTCCAGTAAAATTCAAATTTTTAGGATTTAAAGCAAGAATGATTGGTGTTTCATTTGATCATGAGTCGAACGGAAAAAGTTATCCGAATACAAGAAGTTGGAATAGGGTCATTTTGATGACTGGTTTCGAACGAAAAAATTGGAATATCTACATTAGACCTTGGTATGTAATTCCTGAATCTAAAGGCGATAATCCGGATATTTCAAACTACATTGGCAACGCTGACGTAAATATTATTTATTCCAAAAATCGTAGTGTTTATACATTTATAGGAAGCCATAACTTTAGTTTTGATGGAAAAATGAGAGGGAGTTCTACTTTTTCGTGGGCCTATCCAATAAAAGGAAATCTTAGAGGATACTTACAGGTTTCACACGGTTATGGAAACTCATTGATTGATTACAACCACGATCAAACTACTGTTGGAGTTGGAGTTTCATTGATCGAATGGCAATAAAAAGCATTGATAATCTTTTAAAATCCAAATGCTTTTGTTTTTTATTTTGTTCGTATATTTGCGAATCGATAAATTAATTGATGGAAAAAAAAATAAAAGAAGATTATTTTACGGTAGATCAGAAACTAATAGCTCGTTTTGCTAAGGCTTTGGGGCATCCTGTTCGTATTGCAATTTTAGAATTACTAGTCAATCAATCTTGTTGTTATCATGGCGATATGGCCGAAGAATTGCCTATTGCAAAATCTACTTTGTCCCAACATTTGAATGAATTGAAAGACGCTGGTCTTATTCAAGGGGATATTACTCCTCCTACAGTTAAATATTGTATAAACAAAGAAAATTGGCTTTTGGCAAAAAAACTCTTTGTCTCTTTCTTAAAATAAATTGCTAAAATATTATTCGTAAATTAGCGAATAGTAAAATAATTGTTCGTATTTTTACGAATGGTTTGTAAAAGTAAAAACAATGAAAACTATTAAGGTTTTAGGTCCCGGTTGTCCAAAGTGTAAAGCAACATTTCACAATGCTGAACAAGCGGTAAATCAATTAGGTGTTGAAGCTCAAGTAATCAAAATTGAAGATATTGAAGAAATGATGCGGTATAATATCTTGACGACTCCTGTATTAATGATTGACGAAGTTGTAAAAGTGAAAGGTAGGATTGCGCAGATTGATGAAATTAAAGAATTTTTAAAATAAGAATGCAATGGAAAATCAAACTTTAGTAAAAGAAATTTGCCCAACCAAAACACAGTTATGGATTAAAAACGGAGCATTGTTGGTAGATGTTCGAGAACGAGAGGAAGTGGCTCAATTGGCATACAATGTGCCTAATATTGTGAATATCCCACTGAGTGAATTTGAAGAACGATTTACCGAAATTCCAAGAGATAGGGAAGTTGTTGTTGTTTGCAAAAGTGGTGTGAGAAGTTTAAGGGCCGCTGCCTTTTTGCTTAATAATGGATATGATAAAGTGGTGAATATGAAACACGGAATCATTCGTTGGGTACAGAAAGGATTTCCAACCATAGGTGATGAATCTTCTTTTTTGGTTGATGAAAATGCTCATTCTTGTTCGTGCTCTGGTTGTTAATTTAAATAGCATGTTATGTTTGATTGGTTGCAGCATTTTGCCGATTGGCTTATATATTCCGTTTTCTCAATTGAACAACATACCAAATTTGGAGATGCTCTAAATTTCTTTGTTTTTGATACCTTAAAAATTGCTTTATTACTTTTTGTAATCACAATGGTAATGGGTATAGTAAATTCTTATTTTCCGGTAGACAAAGTGCGTAATTTTTTAAGTCGAAATAAATTGTACGGATTAGAATATCTGTTTGCTTCTGCTTTTGGGGTTATTACTCCCTTTTGTTCGTGTTCATCCGTTCCATTATTCATTGGTTTTGTAAAAGGGGGTATTCCGCTTGGAATTACTTTTACTTATTTGATTACTGCTCCGTTAGTAAATGAAGTGGCAATTGCTATTTTTTTAGGAGTTTTTGGATTTAAAATAACTGCAATCTATGTTATATCAGGTATCGTTTTAGGGATAATAGGCGGTTTTACTTTAGGTAAATTAAAATTGGAAAAAGAATTATCTCCTTGGGTTCAAAATATAATAGCAAACGCTCAAACAGAAGACGAATTGGAAGAAGATAAGCTAACATTAGTACAACGATTTCCTGCTATTTTAAAAGAAGCTTTTGGTATTGTAAAAGGAGTTTCTCTTTATATTATTATCGGTATTGCGATTGGCGGATTAATGCATGGATTTTTGCCAACAGGTTTTTTTGAGCAATACATCAATAAAGGACAATGGTATGCGGTGCCTTTGGCCGTAATCATTGGTGTTCCGATGTATAGTAATGCTGCAGGTGTTATTCCGGTTGTTCAAGTTTTGGTTGCAAAGGGAGTTCCTCTTGGAACAGCTATTGCTTTTATGATGGGAGTAATTGGTTTGTCATTACCAGAAGCAATGCTGCTTAAAAAAGTAATGAATTTAAAAATGATAGCTATTTATTTTGGAACTATTGCCTTCTTTATGATTTTGTCAGGTTATTTATTCAATATAATTTTATAATACTACTATGGAAAAAATAATTTTTGGAATCGTATTACTTCACGTTGTAGCTGGCTTTGGTTGGGTTGTTTATAAACTTCAATTTCAGAAAAAGAAATCAAACGATGAATCTAAAAGCAATGAGAATAATAATAACAATAATTAATTTGAAGCAACATATAAAAACTAATAAAAATGAAAAAGTATATCTTACTGCCTATTTTTTTAACTTTAATACTTTTGTTTGTAACTGTAAATATAGTTGCTCAAGGTAAAATAGCAGTTACCGCAAAAAGCAAAGCTCCTGCAACAATTGAAATTATTCAATTTCATTCGGAACATCGTTGCGTAACTTGTATTAAAATTGAGGAATTAACCCTTGAAACGTTAAAAAGTTTTCCAAATGTTCCTTTTTTATTAGTGAATGTTGATGATAAGAAGAATGAAAAAATAGCTACTCAATTTGAAGCTGCAGGTACGGCGCTATTTCTGTATAATCCAAAAACTCTAAAGAAACAGGATGTCTCAGATTTGGCTTTTATGTATGCTGGGGATAAAGACAAATTCATCAAAGAGTTGAAGAAAAAAATAGAATCCTTCAAATAACATGGAGTTGCTGAATGAGTTGGCGCAAAACAATGATGTACCGCTCTTGGCTGCTTTTGCATTGGGTTTGCTCACAGCGGTCAGTCCTTGTCCTTTAGCAACAAATATTACTGCTACAGCCTACATTGCCAAAACTGTAAATAGTAAATATAAGGTGATTTTGAGCGGATTGCTATATACTTTTGGAAGGGTTTTTACCTATACTTCGATTGGAGCTCTTGTTTATTTTGGTCTTAGTAAATTTCAAGTTGCCAAATTGCTTCAAGGAAATGGAGAAAAATTTATTGGCCCAATAATGATTGTAATTGGTCTTATATTACTGGATGTTATTAAACTGAATTTTTTATCCAATACAAATCTGACCGAAAAATTATCTGAAAAATTTAGGGCCCAAGGTATTTTTGGCTCTTTTCTTTTAGGCGCTTTGTTTGCTTTGGCTTTTTGTCCTTACAGTGGCGCATTATTTTTTGGAATGCTTATTCCGATGACACTTTTGGCAAACGAAGGTTTGGTATTGCCAATTGTATTTGCTTTGGGAACTGGGTTGCCAGTGTTGTTTTTTGGTTTTGTGATTGCCTTTAGTTTGGAGAAATTAGGAAAGTACTTTCATGCTATTCGAAAAGTGGAGAAAGTCATGCGGTTAATTGCTGGATTTACCTTTATAGTTACCGGATTGTATTACATCAACATTTATGTGAAATTTATTGATTAGAGATTTAGGATTATGATAAAAAAAAAGCCTTTCAAAATTTTTGAAAGGCATTTTTAACGTTATTTCGTTATACATAGAAGTGATTTATTCCTCTTCTCGCTGTCCCATCATCATGAGGTAGGCTTTTAGGAATCCGTCGATGTTTCCGTTCATTACGCTATCAACATCGCTGGTTTCCTGTCCGGTGCGAACGTCTTTGACTAGTTTATAAGGCTGCATTACATAATTGCGTATTTGCGAACCCCATTCTATTTTCATCTTTCCAGCTTCAATATCGCTTCGTTGTGCTTGTTGCTTTTTAAGTTCAATTTCATACAATTGTGAACGTAACATTTGCATCGCTCGATTTCTATTGTCATGTTGCGAACGTGTTTCTGAACATTGAATCTGAATTCCTGTTGGTTTGTGGGTCAATTGTACTTTGGTTTCTACCTTGTTTACGTTTTGACCACCTGCACCACTGGAACGAGCCGTAATGATTTCGATATCGGCAGGGTTGATTTCAATTTCGATGGTGTCGTCTACCAATGGATATACATAAACCGAGGCGAATGAAGTATGTCTTTTGGCATTACTGTCAAAAGGGGAAATGCGCACCAATCGATGTACACCATTTTCGCCTTTGAGGTATCCAAAAGAATAATCACCTTCTATTTCTAAAGTGACGGTTTTTATTCCTGCTGCATCTCCTTTTTGAAAATTCAGTTCCCTGATTTTGTAACCTTCTTTTTCGGCCCACATCATGTACATGCGCATGAGCATTTCGGCCCAATCACAACTTTCGGTACCACCGGCTCCTGCTGTAATTTGAAGTACTGCGCTCAAAGAATCACCTTCTTCTGAAAGCATATTTTTGAATTCTATTGCTTCAATATGAGCTTGAGTTAAATTGTACTGACTATCTAGTTCTTCGGCAGTTAGCTCTCCTTCTTTGTAAAAGTCATAGGCAAGTTGCAACTCCTCTGTCATATCTACAGCTTTGTTGTAATCTTCTATCCATTTCTTTTTACCTCTAAGGTTTTTTACAATGATTTCGGCATCTTTTGCGTTATTCCAAAAGTCGGGAGCAAAAGTCTTCTCTTCTTCGTTGGCTATTTCGATAAGTTTGGCATCAACGTCAAAGATACCTCCTCAACGCACCAAGGCGCTCCACAATACCTTTGATTTGTTCGGTAGTTGTCATAAATTTATAGTAATTTTGTTTCGAAAATTATTGGGTTAGCACTTTTTTAGCCCTGATTACTTCACAGACTTTCATTTTAATGGAGTTCAGTGAACTTCGTTTGTAGTGAAAATCCTTTTCTGTTTTTTTTTCTTTAAAAAATAGAAAAGATTGTAACGAATAGCAGGATTAGCTTCTAATAATTTCATTAGTTTTGAATGCAAAAATAGGATTTAGTTTTTAGATTATGGAAATAAATTTAGTTAGCGATACAATTACCAAGCCATCAGTTGAAATGTTGCAATACATGTTTAATGCCGAAGTAGGGGATGATGTGTACAAGCAGGATCCTACGGTAATTGCTCTGGAGGCTCGATTGGCCGCAATGTTTGGAATGGAGGCAGGACTTTTTTTTCCGTCGGGGACTATGGCCAATCAAACGGCAATTAAGCTGCATACGCAACCAGGAGAGCAATTGATTGCTGATAAATACGCTCATGTTTATCATTATGAAGGCGGTGGTGTTTCTTTTAACAGCGGGGTTTCCTGTTGCTTGCTTGATGGGGACCGTGGAATGATTACGGCCGAACAAGTTGCAGGAGCGATAAATGACCCTGAATTTTACCACAGCCCGCTGACGAGTTTGGTGTGTGTGGAAAATACAACTAATAAAGGAGGCGGAGCATGTTATGATCTGGAAGAATTAAAAAAAATAAAAGCGGTTTGTGTTGCCAATAATTTAAAATTCCATTTGGATGGCGCCCGTATTTGGAATGCAATTGTGGCCAAAAAACAGCATCCAAGGGAATTTGGAGCTTTGTTTGATACGATTTCAGTTTGTTTGTCTAAAGGATTGGGTGCGCCGATCGGCTCGGTACTTTTGGCGGATAAAAAAACTATTCATAGGGCATTGCGCATTCGAAAAATATTGGGGGTGGTATGCGTCAAGTTGGTTATCTTGCTGCGGCTGGGAATTTTGCTTTGGATAATAATATTGCCAAATTGGTCGATGATCATAGAAGAGCCAGAGAAATTACCGAAGTTTTGTCACGACAACTTTGGATTGGTAAAATTGAGCCAGTCGAAACTAATATCTTGATTTTTTCGCTTCGCGAAGGCCTGAATGAAAAAGTTTTTATAGATAAATTGAAAGAGAAAAACATACTGATAAGTGCATTAGGGCACGGAAAACTCCGAATCGTAACGCATCTGGATTATAAGGAAGTGATGCACACTTATGTTTTGGAAACCTTGCAGAAGATTGTTTTTTAAAAGTTTAAAGTTTAATAGTTTAAATTGGTTTAAAGTTTAAAGTTGTTTAAGACGTTTTCATAAAATCGAATAATTGTTTATTATAAAATTCAAAGCCCAGATTCTGTATCAGAATCTGGGCTTTGTTTACTAAAAGAGCATTCATTTATTGTATAAAACGGATTTAATCTTTAAACTATTTTAAACAAACTAAAACCCTTTTTACTTAAACATATCTTCCATTCCTGGAATCATTGGCATATCCATTTTGGTCACGGCATCCAGTTCGGTTTGGTTTACTTTTGCTGCTTTTTCAATTGCTTTGTTTAAAACTAAAATCAAGTAATCTTCCAGTTGTTCTTTGTCTTCCAATAAAGAATCATCGATGGTGATTGATTTTATTTTGGTATTGGCAGTCAAAGTTACTTTTAATAAATTGTCACTACTTTGTTCGTCAATTAGTACGGTGTCTAAACGTTTTTTAGTATCTTCGATTTTCTGTTGGGTTTCTCTAAGTTTACCCATCATTCCCATTAAATCCATTTTGATGATTTTTAAATTATTGAAAAGCAAAATTACTGAATTTGATGCTTATTTACGTTAAATAAGATAAAAAACGAATTCGTTTTAAAATCGCTTTGTGTTATTTTTGCATTTTAAATACTAAAACCACTCGCTAACAATGCCAGAAACTATACAACCTCCAATTGCTAAAGTAATCCCTAAGAA
This sequence comes from Flavobacterium sp. N3904, assembly GCF_025947305.1. Taxonomy (NCBI): domain Bacteria; kingdom Pseudomonadati; phylum Bacteroidota; class Flavobacteriia; order Flavobacteriales; family Flavobacteriaceae; genus Flavobacterium; species Flavobacterium sp. N3904. The sequence continues at coordinate 3,654,597 of NZ_CP110009.1, read as the reverse complement.
ATTAAAGAAATTTGGTGAAGTTAGAATTGATAATTATTTTTGGTTAAATGATCGTGAAAATCCTGAGGTTATTGATTACTTGAATCAAGAGAATGCCTATTATCAAGAAAAAACAGCACATACCAAAGATTTTCAAGCGCAATTATTTGAGGAAATGAAAAGTAGAATTAAGGAAGATGATCAATCGGTTCCTTATTTGTACAACGGTTATTACTACATCACCCGTTTCGAAAAAGGGCAAGATTACCCTATTTATTCCCGAAAAAAAGAAAGCCTTTCGGCAAAAGAAGAAATCCTTTTTAATTGCAACGAAATGGCCAAAGACAAGCCATATTTTCAATTGGGAGCATTGAGTGTTAGCCCTGATAATAAGTTGGCTCTGTTTAGTTATGATATCGTTGGGAGACGTATTTATACGATTCAAATCAAGAATTTGGTAACCAACGAAATTCTGGATGATAAAATAGAAAATGTTACTGGAAGCGCCGTTTGGGCTAATGATAATAAAACTATTTTTTACTCGGATCAGGATGAAAAAACCTTGCGTTCGGATAAAATTTTTAAACATAAATTAGGTTCAAAACAAGCGGATGATGTTTTGGTTTATTTTGAAAAAGACGAAACGTTTAATGTAGAAATTGCAAAGTCCAAGTCCAGAAAATATTTGGCGATAGAATCCAGTAGCACACTCACAACCGAATATCAAATTCTGGATGCTGATAATCCGGATGGAGAATTTAAAGTTTTCCAGAAGCGGGTAAGAGGATTGGAATACAGCATCAATCACTATGGAGATAGTTTTTATATTATGACCAATAAGGACAAAGCCGAGAACTTTAAATTAATGAAAACCACTGTAAATAAGACTTCAAAAGCCAATTGGGTTGAAGTTATTGCGCACAGAAAAGAAGTCTTATTGGAAGATATCGAGATATTCAAAGATTTCTTGGTTGTAGAAGAGCGTGAAAACGGTTTGAATAAAATTCGCATCATGCCTTGGAGTGGTGAAGGGGAGTATTATCTGCCTTTTGAAAGCGAAACCTATACGGCATATACAAGTTCAAATGTTGATTTTGATACTGATATATTGCGTTACGGCTATCAGTCTATGACAACGCCTTCGTCGATTATTGATTTTAATATGAAAACGAAAGTCAAGGAAGTCAAGAAGGAGCAAGAAGTGTTGGGAGGCAAATTTGATAAAAATAATTATATTGAAGAACGGGTTTGGGCTACTGCCGAAGATGGTACTAAAGTCCCTATTTCTATGGTATATAAGAAAGGATTAAAGAAAGATGGAAATAATCCGTTGCTTCAGTATGCTTATGGTTCTTATGGACATTCTATGGACGCTACGTTTTCATCGACTCGATTGACTTTGTTGGATAGAGGTTTTGTTTTTGCAATTGCACACATACGCGGGGGCGAAGATTTGGGAAGGCAATGGTACGAAGATGGAAAGCTGTTAAAAAAGAAAAATACTTTTACAGATTTTATAGATTGCTCTAAGTTTTTAATAGCCGAAAAGTATACATCTCCACAGCATTTATATGCCGAAGGTGGTTCTGCTGGAGGTTTATTAATGGGGGTTGTTGTCAACATTGCACCTGAATTATACAATGGAATAATTGCACAAGTGGCTTTTGTAGATGTTATAACCACTATGCTCGATGATAGTATTCCACTTACAACAGGGGAATATGATGAATGGGGTAATCCTAATGTTAGAAAGTACTATGATTATATGTTGTCTTATTCTCCTTACGATAATGTTTTGCCTCAAAAATATCCCAATATGTATGTGTCAACAGGTCTTCATGATTCTCAGGTACAGTACTGGGAACCAGCTAAATGGGTTGCTAAATTACGTGCTTTAAAAACCGACAATAATCTCCTGTTTTTGGATACAAATATGGATGCAGGGCATGGTGGAGCATCAGGTCGCTTTGAAGCCATAAAAGAATTGGCAAAAGAGTATAGTTTTTTATTAGATTTAGAGAAAATTCAAAAGTAATTAGATTTTTTTTGTTAGATTTGCATCATATCGGGGTAAATTAAAAAAATGCTCTTAGATAAACTATTTTTTTATGAAAGAAGAAATAAATGCTTATAATAATGTTTTAGAGTTAATAGGGAATACTCCTCTTATTAAACTAAATAAAGTCACTGAAGATTTAGAAGGTAATTTCTACGCTAAGGTCGAATCCTTCAATCCAGGACATTCATCGAAAGATAGAATTGCTTTATACATCATAGAAGAAGCAGAAAAACAAGGTCTATTGTCTCCTGGAGATACCATTATCGAAACTACTTCAGGTAATACTGGTTTCAGTTTAGCAATGGTGAGTATTATAAAAGGATATAGTTGTATTCTTGCAGTAAGTTCAAAATCGTCTAAAGACAAGATTGACATGTTACGGAGTTTGGGCGCGAAAGTATATGTTTGTCCGGCTCATGTTTCTGCAGATGATGATCGTTCTTATTATAATGTTGCCAAACGTTTGCATGAAGAAACTAAAGGATCGGTTTATATTAATCAATATTTTAATCAATTGAATATTGACGCACATTATAAATCTACTGGCCCTGAAATTTGGAAACAAACCAATGGTAAAATAACGCATCTTGTAGCTTGCAGCGGAACGGGTGGAACTATTTCCGGAACAGCCAAGTATTTGAAGGAGCAAAACCCAAATATTAGAATTCTTGGAGTTGATGCATTTGGTTCGGTTTTGAAAAAATACCATGAAACAAAAGAATTTGACAATGATGAAATCTACCCTTATAGAATAGAAGGTTTGGGAAAGAATTTAATTCCATCAGCTACAGATTTTGATATTATTGATAAATTTATCAAAGTTTCTGATGAAGAAAGTGCTCACTCAGCAAGAGAAGTTACCAAGAAAGAAGGTTTATTTGTTGGATATACTTCAGGTGCCGTTATGCAGGCAATAAAACAATATGCTGAAGAAGGTGAATTTGATGAAACAAGTAATGTAGTTGCTATTTTTCCAGATCATGGTTCACGATATATGAGTAAAGTATTCAGTGATGAATGGATGAATGATCAAGGATTTTTTGATAGTATCAATGAAGAAGAAGCTCAAAAAATTGAATTTATAAAATAATTCAATTACAATATATCAATTAAACTCCAGAAGCATCTGGAGTTTTTTTTTTTGCTTATTATTTACTTTTAAATTTCAACCTTGATTTTGAATATTTTTTTTGGTTGTATTTTTCTAAAAAAAAATATAAATCCAGTCATTTTGAGTAATATTGATAATATAATGTTTATGTTAAAAAAACGGTTGATTTGTGGTTATAGAAATCTAATGCTATTCATTTGTTGGATTTTCAATAAAAATTATGGCAGTAAATCAACAAGGCAGTTTTTTATTAGCACATTTGTTTTCCGCCTTTAAAATTAAAAATCACAATTTTTGTGGATTTAACGATTTTTTTAACCATTTATCGAAAAATTTAGGTTCGTTATTAATTGTAGTGTTAAGTTTGTGTCAAATAAATGAAACCACATTATTTATTGTTTCAAATTTAAACCCTACAGATTATGAAAAAAATAATACTCTTTGCTTTGTTAGTATTATCTCTTCAAGTTAATGCTCAAACACCAATACAAGAATTTAAATTTAATGGTAATCGTAGCAACACACAAAATGATAATTCATTTTTGGGTATCGATAAATTTGTAAATGATAGAGCAGGTGTTGCTAATAGTGCAATACGTGTTTCAAATACTACTATGGAGGTAACTCTTCCTAATTTGCCGCTTTCAAATGCTGCAAGAACAATTTCTATTTGGGTAAAATATAATGATATTACTACTGCCAACTATATTTGGGGTTATGGTTCTTCGTTTAATGCTCAATATTTTGGTTTATTGCAACAAAGTACCACCACTGCAAAATCTGATTTGAATCTTGCAGGTTGGGGGCCAGCTAATGATGCCATAGTAAATACAACTATTGCAGTAAATACATGGTACAATTATACTGTTACTTATGATGGGCTTACCTCTAAGATTTATAGAAATGGTGAATTGATACGATCTTCAATAAGCCCAAGAAAGTTAACATCTGGTATAGTTTTTTCTATTGGAAAAATGGGATCTGCAGTAAGTATAAATGCAGATATTGATGATTTAAAAATTTACGATGTTGCTTTAACAAGTGAAGAAGTTGCGGCGCTATATAATGACACGCCTATTTTAGCTCCTAACAATTTAATTGTTGAAACAAAAAAAGTTGAGACAAAAAAAGTTGAAACAAAAACAACGTTAAAAAAAGGTACAGCAAAAAATGGGAAAACAACTTCAGTTGCTGTAGCAAATTCCAATATTGTATTGAATACTCCTATTGAGACTATTGCTTCTAAAAAATCTGAAATTTTTTCTACACAAGGGCAAAAAGTAATTGTTAGTGATAAACAAGAAATAAATATTAGTACTTTGCCAGAAGGTACCTATTTGTTGAAAATAACGAATTCTCCTCAAAGCGCAAGTTCAAAAAAACTGACTTCTAATTAATTTGAAAAGACTTAATTAGTGGTTTATTATAAAAAAAGGGAAGACAAATTTTGATTTTGTCTTCCCTTTTTCAGTAACTTATATAATAGTATTATTCTTCCATGGTATGATAAACATTCATCACATCATCATCTTCTTCCATTTTTTCGATTAATTTCTCTACATCGGCCATTTCGGCTTCTGTAAGTTTTTTTGTGATTTGTGGAATTCTTTCAAAACCGGATGAAAGGATTTCGATATTTCTATTTTCAAGTTCTTTTTGAATGGTTCCAAAACTACCAAAAGGAGCATAGATTAAAATTCCATCTTCGTCTTCAAAAACTTCTTCAGCTCCAAAATCAATTAGTTCTAATTCTAATTCTTCTGGATCCATTCCCTTAGCCGGAATCCTAAAATTACAAGTGTGATCAAACATGAACTCTACAGAACCTTGTGTTCCCATTGTCCCATTGCATTTGTTGAAATAACTTCGTACATTAGCTACTGTTCTATTGTTATTGTCTGTTGCAGTTTCAATCAATAGAGCGATTCCGTGAGGGGCATATCCTTCAAACAAAACCTCTTTATAATTTGCGGTGTCTTTGTCAATTGCTTTTTTGATGGCACGTTCTACGTTCTCTTTTGGCATATTCGCTGCCTTTGAATTTTGTATTACTGCTCTCAATCTAGAATTGGCTTCTGGATTTGGTCCGCCTTCTTTTACAGCCATTACAATATCTTTACCAATTCTAGTAAATGCTTTGGCCATAGCTGACCAACGTTTCATCTTTCTTCCTTTTCGAAACTCAAATGCTCTTCCCATTTCTTTTTGTTATTTTGAACTGCAAAAATACAGCTATTCCTTATTTTTCCAAAATCAATTTAAATCTTTTAATTAAATATAGTATAAATTAGTCTGTTTTTATTTCATTGCTTTAAAATCCTCTATTATTGATATTGCTTCATCAAGATAATGGTTGGATTTTAAGGCATCCAGTTGTATTTGATTGTATTCTTTTTGCGAAGGATAAATTGTAAGTAAGGATTCGTTGTATTCAGAATTGGTAACATTTAAACTCAATTCCTTGTTGTCGAATTTGTTGATTTCTTCTGCTAGATTGCTAATTTTTGTTTGGTCTTCAAAAACAGCCTCCAAAGTCATCGGTATTTCCAGTTTTGGTTTATTGATTATCGAATCTATTTTGGTATTACTAGCTTTCACTGAATTAAAATAGGAGTCTTCTGTTACTCTTTTTGAGCTTTTTTGAGCTAGTTCTTCAATCAGGCTATTTTTTACGTAAGTTCGATATTGTATGTGAGTATCCAGGCTGTCGTTTTTTAATGCAGTTGGAAATGCACTTTCTTTTTGAAAAACATCTTGATAAATGGTTGGTATTTGTACGTCTGGAATTACACCTATGGCTTGATGGCTTTTTCCAGATATTCTATAAAATTTATTTAATGTTACCTTCACAAAATGTTGATCATCATTTTTTTCTAATGGTGCAATTGTTTGCATAGTTGCTTTTCCAAGTGAAGTACTTCCAATTAAAAGAGCTCTATTGTAGTCTTGAAGGATTGCAGCAAAAAACTCACTTGCCGATGCTGAGTTTCCATTAATAATTAGGACAATTGGACCTTTATAAATAACACCTTTGAAAGGATCGTTTATAACAGCCATTCTTTTTTTATTATCGACGATTATGGAAATTGGCCCATTGTCAATGAATAATCCAGCTAGTTTTACGGCTTCTTCCATAGATCCTCCACCATTATCTGTAAGGTCAATAACCAATCCCTTGATGTTGTCTTTCATTAATTTGATAGTCTCTTTGGCTACATCTTGTGCACAACCTTTTCCACTTCCGCCTTCAAAATCAGAATAAAAGCTAGGTATTTTTATATATCCAACTTTAATGTCTTTTTCTACAACAAAACTGTATACTGTGTTATCGGCATCTTTTAATAATTGTTTCTCAATAAATACATCAAACGGTTTTCCAGAGTTTCTTTTAAGGGTCAGTGTTATGTTTTTATTGGAATCGGATGTCAACAAATTTGAAATAGATTCCAGAGAGGAACAGGAAACTTTTAAAGTCTCTTTTTGATTGGAAACAGATAGTATTTGATCTCCCTTTTTTACTTTACCCGTTTTAAAGGCAGGTCCATTCGGGTCTATTTCGCTAATAATTATTTCGTTTTTATCGTTTAGACTTACATTTAAACCTAATGATAAATGCTCTTTTGATAAAGTACCAACAAAACTAGATTTGGTGTCGTTACTAAAGTAATTGGTATGCGGATCAAAATAGCCGCAAAAAATATCAAAAACAGCATCTTCAAATGATTTGTCATTCGATAGTGAAGCGTTTATTTTACAAAGTTCCGTGTCTATAGTTCCTGTTTTTGATTTTAGAACCATAGAATTAAAATTTGTTTTTAAAGAGTCTAAATTTTTACTTTTTCCAGCAATATCACTTAATACTTCAAAACGGATTTTTTTGGACCACGCTTTTTCTACTTCATTGGCCTTTAGATAAAAATTAAATTTTTTTTGTTTGAATCGTATCGTATCGATTTTATTAAAATCAATAGTTTCTTTGTTTAATTTTTCTAAAATAAGTTTGTTCCGCAACAAATCATCTTTGTATATCGATTTGATTTCCGTGATAAAAGAACAATCTTTTTTTAGAATTAAATCATCTAAATTGAGTCTGTACTTGTATGAAAGGGCATCGTATTGCGTTTTCAAAAATATGTTTCTGGATGGATCTAGTTCATCCATTATATTATCAAAAACATAAGCCGATAAACTGTCGTTTACCGGCTTTGGACTATAGTGTTCTTGTTGGATTAGTTTATTTATTTTAAATAGAATTTCACATGTGGCATCACTATTTTGCGCAAATAGAGTAAATGTGGAAAATAGGAATACAAATGTGGTTTTATTCATTTAAAAATTTATTTTTTATAAAAAGGGAGTTTTACTACTTTGGCAGGAACATCATTTTTTCTGATTCTGATAAAAATGTCACTGTCAACAGCACTATTTTCGGTACTTACATACCCCAAACCAATTCCCTTATTCATTGATGGCGACATTGTTCCCGAAGTCACAATTCCAATTACAGCGCCATCAGCATTCACAATTTCATAATCGTGTCTCGGCACGGCACGTTCTTGCATTTCAAAGGCTACTAGTTTTTTGGTTACGCCAGCTTCTTTTTGCAATTTTAAAGCGTCAGAATTAGTGAATTCTTTATTGAATTTGGTAATCCATCCCAATCCTGCCTCAAGTGGAGAAGTTGTATCGTTAATGTCATTTCCGTATAAGCAAAAGCCCATTTCCAAACGCAAGGTATCTCTCGCTGCCAGACCAATTGGTTTGATTCCGTAAGCTGCTCCAGCCTCGAAAACTTTATTCCAGATTTGTTCTACTTCAGTGTTTTTGCAATAGATTTCAAATCCACCCGAACCAGTATATCCAGTTGCGGAAATAATTACATTGTCGATTCCTGCAAAATCGGCTACTTCAAAATGATAATAGGCAATAGTAGATAAATCGATAGACGATAAGGATTGCATGGCTTCAACTGCTTTTGGTCCTTGAATGGCCAATAACGAATAATCATCCGACAGATTTTTCATCTCAACGCCCAAATCATTGTGAGCCGAAATCCAATCCCAGTCTTTGTCAATGTTAGAAGCATTTACAACCAGCAAATACTGCTCTTCTTTCATTTTATAGATAATTAAATCATCTACAATTCCACCATCATTATTTGGTAAGCAAGAATATTGCGCTCTACCAATCGTCAAAGTCGATGCGTCATTTGAGGTCACTTTTTGAATCAAAGCCAAAGCATTAGGTCCTGAAAGCAAAAATTCTCCCATGTGTGACACATCAAAAACACCCACTGCATTTCGAACCGTTTCATGTTCTGCATTTACCCCTTCGTAAAGAATTGGCATATTGTAACCCGCAAACGGTAGCATTTTCGCTCCCAAACCCTCATGTATGTGCGTTAAAGCAGTATTTTTCATTGTGTTTTATATAAATAAATTAAGGTGCTAATTTATAGCTTTTATTTTGCTTTGCAAAGCCTATAAATAGTGAAATTAATTTTATGGATTTACGAATAAGGGTATCGGCATTACAAATATTGCCATTGTCAAACAATATAATATCAGTTGTTTAGTAACTTTTTAAGGCAATGGAATCTCGGTTTGATTAAGCCTCAATAAAATTAGCAACCGTTTCATGCAGTTTTTGCTGATCTTTATTTAGTAGCTACTGTTCCTGTAAATAATTTGAGAGAGAAATGGTTGTGAATAGTAGTATTATTTTTTTATTTTACAAAGATGGTTATGTTAAATCTATTTCCATAAACAATAAATACTGTCTGAACTCTTCGGGAATTTCAACCTCATCATAAACGGGAATTGCTGCAAAACCAAAACTTTGGTAAAGAGCATGTGCCGCTTCCATAAATTTTGGGCTGTCCAATCGTACTTTTTTGTAACCAGCATCTTTTGCGGCATTTAGTAAGGATTGAAGTATCGCTCTTCCAGCACCAATTTTCCTGAAGGATGGATCTACATACATTCGTTTGATTTCACCTATTTCACCATTGATACTTTTTAGACAGCCAATTCCGCAGGCTTTTTCATCAATGAATGCAAGTATAAGACGTCCGTTTGGCGGTAAGAATTTGGAAATGTTTTTAATATCTTCTGCAACTGCTTCTTCCGGATTATGTGGGTGCACACCATAAAGCAGTTGCATTTTGTCGTTTCCCCAGGTTAGATAATCTGTCCATAATTGTTTGATACAATCAATGTCGTTGGGAAGTTTGGCTTCACGAATTTCAATAACCGAATTAGTATTCATGTTTAAAATTGTTTTTATAGTTGTATTTCAATGTTCAGTTTTAAAACTGAAAATAGATAAATGAGCTTCCACTTTCTTGAGACCAAATAATTAATAATACGAGTATTGACCATGCAATCCCAAGTTTCCACCAGGACAATTTATGTGCTTCATCCAATACTTTAGTGTTTCGCATAAACCAATGACATATTAAAATTGTGGGAATTATAACTGCCACTTTTATGATGGCTAATGTGGTGAGCAATGCTTTGCCATCGGTTGCATTACCTGACATGGAAACGAGCATATCCCACGCTTTGGAAAAAGTGTCGGCGCGGAAAAAGACCCAAGTAATATTTATTAACATAAAAGTTAGTAAAGCATATAAAAAACCACGCAATCCACTATTAACTTTAATTTTATTGATTTCAAAACTATTTTTGTGTTCAATGTCTTTTATTCGGTCTCTAAAAAACTTTTCAACCCATAAATAAATACCGTGTAAACCACCCCAAACAACAAAAGTCCAGTTTGCCCCATGCCATAAACCTCCCAATAACATAGTAAGCATTAAGGCATAATAGGTGCGAACTTTTCCATGACGGTTTCCACCAAGCGGAATATATAAATAGTCTTTAAGCCAACTTGATAAAGTAATATGCCAGCGTTTCCAAAAATCTGAAAAACCAATCGCAGCATAAGGATAATTAAAATTTTGAGGTAACACAAAACCCAAACACAAAGCCACTCCAATGGCACATGTAGAATAACCTGCAAAGTCCAAAAAGATTTGCCCAGAAAAGGCCAAAACACCAATCCATGCATCTAAAGAAAGGAGTTTGTCATTTGAACTAAATACAGCATCTGCAGTTGTGGCCAACATTCCATCGGCTAAAACCACTTTCATAAACAATCCAAGTGAAAGCAATAAAAGCCCATCAAAAAATTGTTTTCGAGAAGTAGTTCTAGGTGTTTCAAATTGTGGAACCAGTTGTGGTGGACGAACAATTGGCCCGGCAACCAGATGCGGAAAGAAGGTTACGAATAAGGAGAAATCCAGCATCGATTTTACAGGCTCACTTCTTTTATGGTACATGTCAATAGTGTAGCACAAGGTAGTAAAAGTATAAAATGAAATTCCGGCCGGCAGTATAATATTGGGTTCGGCCGGATGGTAATTCAATCCAAAAGCATGTACAAGAGTTACAAAATTTTCGAGCAGGAAAGTGCCGTATTTGAAAAAGCATAGCATGCCCAGATTTCCGATTAAACTCAAGACAAAGAGTAATTTTTTCTTATAAGGATTGTCTTCGGTATAAAGTGCTTTACCAACAAAAAAATCTATAAAGGTAGAAAGCCAAAGTAAAAGGATAAATGGCGGATTCCAAGCGGCATAAAAAATATAACTAGCGATTAATAGATTCACTTTTTTTGTTTTCCATGAAAATGGAAGGTTGTGTAAAAAAAGAATGATTAAAAAAAAGACGATGAAGGTATAGGAGTTAAATATCATAATTCGATTTTTTTATAGTTAGTTAGATACATTTCAAAATTTCCAGCCTTTGTCTTTCTCCAATATTTCGATAATATTTTTGGTAAATATTTTGGCTTGTGGGGGACTTAAGTGAGAAAATTCAGGACATTCAAAATGGGCAATTGCTGGATAATCTTTAAAATAAATTCCTTGGCATTGGGTTACTTTTAATAATCGATCCCAGTATTTTGATCTTGGAAAAGCCATATTTTCGCCTTGTAAATAAGGTCCGCTTGAAGGGGTTCTCACAAAAATTATTTCACCACCTCTTGCTTTTATTTTGTCAGTAGCCGTTTTTACAGAATTAAAAATTGCTGTTAAGTCTTTTTCAGACATCGGAGGTGCTTTTTTACTCATTTCAGCAAAAAAATGCCAAATTCCCTTTACTTGACCAGTAAGTTTTGGGTCATTTACAAACGCTTCCGTCATACAAGATTGTCGCTCATACGTATTTCGGTTAAATTCCCATGGAAAAATAGGCATCATAAAAACACCAGGTCGACTTGGAATTTCTAATGCATCTAATCTAGCATTCAAAGAAAAATCATCTTTTTCCAGAAATACAAAAACAGATTCTAACGGTTTATTGATGAAAAAACTGGTTTGTTGGGCAGGGGTTCTATCGTGATAATATTTAATATTTTCTATTGGTTTTTCACTATTGTGTGGAGCGTTCGAAAAAAACAATCCTTCGGTGACGTCAATGACAAGTTTACCTTTGAAATTTGGATCATTGGCTAAATCTTCTAATAGTGGTCTCGGACAACTGCCTTCTATTGCCAGTTGAACGGCATCAAAACCAGTTTGACTTTTCCATGTAGGGATGTCAAGATCATATTTATTTCGTGATGATCCGATAAAGACTACAGTATTATCTGGAGATTGATACACTTTTTCTCTCGAATTAGACCATAAAGGAGGACCATCATCATAAGAATGGTTTACACCAAGATGTCTGAGATAAATTTCCCAGACCAATACAACACAAAGTGTTAGTACTGCCATTAAAATTGCCGATTTTACAAGAGAGTTGTTTTCCATGTAATGTATTGTTTTTTGGTTATAATTAGAATTGCGTTTTTCAAAAGTTGTTTAGTATTAGTTAAAAAAAATACTAATACTGACTTACTACAATCAGTATATTCTAAAGAGAATAATACGATTGTATTCTTATTGATGTGGGGAAAAACTTAAAATCAAATCACAGTAAATATCTTATTTGGGATAGATATGTATTTTTTGTGATTGTTTTAACAAAAATAGTAAAAAAAAAGTGTTAAAAAATACAAATTAATTATTTTAATTAATTGAGTTGTGTTTTAGAATATCATTTTTTCTTTTCATTATGCAAAATGAAAACAATGTGTATCGGAAGAGTATATAGCTTAACAGTCACTATTAAAGGATTTGCAAGGGAAATAAAAAGAGATTTTTTCGATAAGCTTGGTATTTTCAAACTGGACTAAAAAAAATGTTTTTTACGTGTAATCAGTATTTTTTTTCTGCTTCTATTTCTGTTTTTATCCTTTGATTGATGTCTATTTTTGCTTTTTCGAAAACAAAAATGGTAGTTCCGTATTCTCGTGCAAGTAAATTCGTTATAGAACCTCCAATGTATGATTTTTCAAAAAAGGGACTTGTTTCTTCCAATTCGGTTTCTTCGTTATTCAACTCTTTTATTCGAATTAAATTCACATATTTTTTATCCAATTGAAACCAATTAACATAATCGGCATTGAAGGAAAGAGCTGTAATGTTTTTATTTTTTGTATAATAATTGATAGCACCCGCCTGCCCATAATTGTCGCAAAGAATAAGCGTTCGCTCACCTTTAGGAAGTGTAGCATAAATGGAGTCTGTTTTATGGGCGAGTTCTTTCCAACCAAGCATATCGGCATAATCTTGTGGTAATTTATGGTCTTTGCCATCCTCCCAACGCAGTAATCCAAACTTTTTGTACGTTTCAGAATGGTTTGCAATGTACTCTGGGCTTTTATTTGGGAACATAATTTTGGATATTGGTATGAAAAGCAAAATTGGAATTGCAATCGCTACAGGTTGCAAATACTTTTTCCAACCGGATTTTAAAATAGTTTCGAGATAAACAGCGCCAAAGGCAATGTAAATGGGATATAAACCAATGGCATAATAACTTTTTGCTTTTAAATATGTAAAAACTATTAGTGTAAAAACCAATGTCCAGAAGAAAAAACGGTACTTTTTGAATGGAGGATAAAAAAGAAAGCCATAAAGTGCTACAAGGATTACATATAATGATCCTATAAAGAAAAACAGTTGGTCTTTTAGAAAATCCCAACGATTTACATTTACCAACTGTGTTTTTGCCAATATTTGCATATGGTGGTACACAGGAAAGTTGTTGTTATACTGCCAGATTAAGTTAGGTAAAATGAGTAGCAGGAATAACAAAATAGAAAAATAAAAGTTTTTATTTTTAAAAGCAGATCGGTTGGTAAGTAATAGAGCAGGGAAGACACCAACCAATAAAAAAACAATATTATACTTATTCAAAAAGCCAAATGCCAAAACTAGCATCCCAATATAAAACCATTTGGAGCTTTCGGTATTGGTATATTTAATCAAAATAAAACAAAAAGTGGTCCAACAAAGAACATCTAAAGAATTGGGCTGATACAAACCGTTTATTCGTAAAAGAGCCGAAAATAATACAGAAGTTGCTCCCAATAATAAGGCAAACGTGTTTCCTTTTAATTCTTCAATGGACTTCCAAACTACAAAAAGTGTCAAAGCCCCAAATAACGCTGGAAAAAACCGAATCCAAAAAATTGAATTGCCAAGAGAATAAATAATATAAGATATCCAAGAGGTTACAGGCGGCACCGATAGATAACCCCAAGCCAAATGGTGCGCTTGGTCAAGATGTAAAAATTCATCGCGTTGCAATTCATATTCCGGACTTATTAAAATATATTGCAATGCAAATTTTAAAAGGATAAAGCTTAGTAATAGGGCTGTTTTTTTTGTCATTGATGTTGCTTTATATTTACTTGGATGCCAAATTGAAATAAAAGACATCCGTTTTTGACAGTAAATATAATAGATTTAAACTACAAATATAAAAAGGTATCATTCAATATTTTTTGCGTATAAAAAATATTAAGGTACTTATAATTAACTTATTTTTTCTTTAAATCGACTGATTACCAATGTTTTGTTGTGATATTTTTGCTCAAAACATCAAGTTTAGAGATTTTAAGCTATTATGTTCTAATTGAGTAATTTAAAGGAACAATTGCATTTTTGGTTGGTGTTTTTTTTACTATCACGTAGAAATACGTGTTCTTGGTTTTTTTTATTTCTGTTATATCGAATTATATATATTTGCCGTTACTATACGGTAATTGGCTATTTGTATTTAAATATTGAAATTATTTTTTTATGGGAAACATTACTTTAACGAGGCGTACTTTATTGACTAAATTACTTAAAAAATTATTCGGTGGTGTCCAAGAAAAAGATCCTTTATTCGAAAAATATTCGCGTAAAATATATAACGGCAGACGATATTCTTCGTTAACTAATCCGAAGAGGGATCTTACCGCGAAGCCGGGTTCAGAGGCGGAGCGCGTAACCCCAGTAACAAGCGGACTTGCACCTTATAACGGAGCGTGGACTACTGCTGAAGCTTTGCATCTATTGAGAAGAACAGGCTTTGGTTTTAAAAAATCTGACGTTGACAGAATACTTGGACTTTCAATGAATGGGGCAGTAGATTTGATTTTGACTGTTGATGCAACACCTCCAATACCTCCCGTAAATCATTATAATAATGTAAAGCCCGATGAAAATGGGCTGCCTTATGGCGCCGATTGGACAAATGATGCGTTTGCCACAAATGATATCGGTGGTGATACCAATGGCAACAGAACTTCAGGTTTGGCTTCCTGGTCGCTGGGACTTGCGTTTAATCAGGATATAACAATTAGGGAAAAAATGACTTTGTTTTGGTATCATTTTATTCCAATAGATTTTGAGTTTATAAAGCAATCCAGCAATGAATTCAGTAATACAAATTCGGCCCGTATTTGTTATAAGTACATGAAAATGTTTCGGGACAATGCCACTGGAAATTACAAAACATTGATTCGGACTATGGCTACTCAGCCTGCAATGATGTTTTATTTGAACAATCAGGCCAATACCAAATCGGCACCAGATGAAAATTTTGCTCGAGAAGTCATGGAACTTTTTACACTAGGGAAAGAGGAAGCCAGTCAATATACCGAAGCTGATGTAATTCAAGCTGCCAAAGTTCTTACTGGCTGGAGAGTTCAAAATTTGAACACCAATACCGAATCTACCAATTTTATTGACAAACTGCATGATACCAGTTTAAAAAGGTTTTCACCATTCTTCAATAACACAGTAATTCCTAATACGGGCGCAGCAGAATTGGATTTATTTATTGATATGATTTTTTCCAAATCGAAAGTAGTTTCCGAATACATTTGCCGCCGTTTGTACCGTTTCTTTGTGTATTATGATATTGATGCCAATGTAGAAGCAAACGTAATTGTCCCTTTGGCACAGTTTTTTGTAGCCAGCAATTGGAATATTTTGCCTGTGCTAGATAAACTTTTCAAAAGCCAACACTTTTTTGATATGGCCAACAGAGGTGTTTATATCAAGTCACCCTTGGATGTAATTGTTGGTACAATGCGCACCTTCAATATTAATTACAATGTGTCTGATGCTACCAATTATGAGGCACAATATGATCTTTGGAATACTTTCAATTATGCGATGTACGATATGCAACAAGCCATGGGTGCGATTCCGAATGTGGCGGGCTGGCAAGCCTTTTATCAAAAACCTTCTTTTCATGAGTATTGGATCAATTCGAATTCGATTCAAAGGCGTTATGGTCTAATCGAATACATGTTTTATGGTTTTGATATGGAAAAAAACGGATTAACTACAAGAATTGAAGTTGATGTTATTGCGTTTGTCAAACAGTTTCCGAATGCCACTTGCGAAGACCCTAATTTACTGGTAAGTGAATGTATCAACTATTTATTGCCTATTGATTTGAGTCTTAATGCCAAAAACACGATCAAATCACAAACCTTACTAACGGGGCAAGATTCTGATTATTATTGGTCAGGTGCCTGGCGATCTTATATTAATGATCCAACTAATATGAATCTACAAATTGTAAAAACCAGAATACGAAGTTTGTTGCTAACGATTGTTGAATTTGCTGAATATCAGTTAATGTAATTTATACAAAAATGGAAAGAAGAAAATTTATAAAGACAACTGCTATTGCGGCTTCAATACCTTTAGTGTTCAATCATATTCCGGTTATGGCTTCGTCTCAAATCGAGAGTGAAAGTTTACAATTGTTGGCTAACGCTGCAGCAGGATGTGGAAAAATATTAGTTATTATTCAGATGAATGGTGGAAATGATGGTTTGAATACGGTCTTGCCAAGGGACAAATGGAGCGAATTAACCAATGCGCGTTCCAATATTTTAATGAAAGAAACGGATGTTTTGCCTTTGCATTATAATGAAACAACCGGTTTGCATCCCGCTATGAAAGAAATGCAACAATTGTACAATAATGGTAAAATGTTGATTGTGCAAGGAGTTTCTTATCCAAATCCCAGTTATAGCCACTTTAGAGCTACAGATATTTGGTTTACCGCATCAGACAGTGACCAATCTTTGCAGTCTGGTTGGTTGGGAAGAGCGTTGGATACTATTTACCCAAGTTTTCCAAAAGGCTATCCAAGTGCTGATAATCCAGATCCATTAGCCATACAAATAGGTTCTACATTACCTTTTTCTTTACAAGGGCCAAAAATAAACATGGCCTATAGTGTTCAAAAACCTGAGGATTTGTTGAATGTAATTAACGAAACTTCAGATCCAGCACCCAACTCAGATTATGGGCGTGAACTGACTTTTTTGCGATTGATGAAGGATCAGAGTAATGCATACAGAGCAGCAATTCAGAAAGCTTATAATGTTCCAAAACCGCAATCTGCAACATATCCGAATAAAAATGGATTGGCAGATCAGTTGAGAATTGTTGCCAAATTGATTAATGGAGGATTGCAAACCCCAATATATGTTGTCAATCATCCCAAAGGATTTGACAGTCATGAGAATCAAGTATTGGATTCCGATAGAACACTTGGTAAACAGGCCGAAAATTTGAGTATTTTGTCGCAGGCAATTGGTGCTTTTCAAGAAGATTTAAAGATTATTGGAAAAGCAGATATTGTTACAGGAATGACTTTTAGTGAGTTTGGACGAAGAATCAAAAGTAATGACAGCTCAGGTACCGATCACGGCTCTGGTGCACCAGTACTCTTTTTTGGAGCAGCCTTAAATACAGGAAGAGGAACTGTCGAAGGAACACCAAATCCAGTTACAGGTATGATTGGAACTTCTCCAGATTTGCCACAAGCAGCCACAGTAAATGATCAAGTGCCTTTTCAGTATGACTTTAGACAAATTTATGCCACGATTATGCAAGATTGGTTGTGTATGACCGAAGCGCAATCGGATGCGGTACTGGGAGGATCTTTTGAAAAATTACCAATTTTTAAAACTGATAAATCGATTTATTATCCCAATACGGATTTTATGTCTATTTTTCCCAATCCAATAACAACCAACCAAATTAATATCCAGTTTTATAACTTTATAAATAGTTCAGTCACTGTGAGTATTTACAGTATGCTGGGATCCAAAATATTTGGAAAAGCCTATCAGGTTGATGGAGATATTTTAAGTTTTAGCACAGATACAATGCTTTCATCGGGAACCTATATTGTACAAGCAGTTTATAATAGTGTCAAATTTAATGCAAAAATGATAGTATTGTAAATAGTTTTCTTTTGAATCAAAAACGCTAAAATCACTTTGAGCGTTTTTTTTATACTAAGATTTGATACTTTCAATTATTGCATTTATAATTTTGTTATGATGATGGGTATGAATTTTAACGAATTTGATAGTTTGTTTCAAATTCAAATTTCCCATAAAAGGATGTTCAAAATAACTGTTTGCGGGTAGAGTACTCAGTTTATCCAAATTGCTTTTTGCCTTTTCAAGATGAATTTTTAATGAATCAGTTTTTAAATCATCTTTTGGTTGAACTGCTTTTGGCGCTCTAACTCTTCCTCTAGGAATTTTATTCAATGTAAAAACTAGAATTCGATTAAAGTTAAATGTTTTTTTGTAATTCTCTGGATTTGATTTCTGTATAGATTCAATTACTAAATTCATAACTAGTAATGAATGCTCAATATGCCAACCTACTGAAGATTTAGAAACCAATGGATTGATAATTTCTTGATTTTCGATTTTGCTTTCTAAGTCAATAAGTTGTTCTTCGAGTTCATTCATAATAATTGGATTTAATAATTTTTAATAAAGCTGAGGGAATGATAGTAAAAAAAGCAAAATTTGATGCACCAATTTAGATATCAAAAAGTAAATATAATTGATTTCAAGAAAAATCATTAATAATATCAGAAAAATAAGGTAATTAAGCTTGATTCATTTTTCAAAAGCTAGCTTTCATTTTTTTGTTCAATAAGAATGCTAAGGTTTTTTAATTTTAAGGGATTTCTGAATTGAATGCAATACGAAGTGTGATATTGGTGTTTTTGAAGAAATTTTATTTGAATTTCATTCCATTCTAAAATGCTTAGATTTGGATTTGTATGTTTTATTTCTAAATATAAATTAGTTCCAATGCTTTCAAAATTATCGGTACCGAGATATTCTAAATCGGCATCGGCTAGTATGGACTCTAATTTTGTTTTGGGTTCTTGTGGAATGGAGGTTGCTCTAATCATTCCTGCAATCATTTCAATTTCGTTTTCAGTGTATCCAAAATGCGTTAATTTGTCTTTGGCTAGTTGTATGCTTTCTTCCTCATGTCCATCAGAAACAGAATTGATAAAACCGGCATCATGAAATAGAGCGGCTGTTTTTATAAGTAGAATATCTTCGTCAGATATGTTTTCTTTATGTGCAATATATTCAGCCATTCGGATGACATGTTCGGTATGTTTCCAATCATGATAAGTTAAAAAAGGAGCTAAGTTCTCTTTTAAAGAATTCATAATGGTATGGTACAATAAATCCCAGTTTTTCATGTATTAATGCTTAGCCTTGTTTCTTAAAATGCCACCTCTTGCTTCTTTGATGTATTGTATGTACATAAAAGCATGCGGATCCAATTGACTAACTTCTTCTTTTATTCGCAACAATTCCAAGCGGGTTACGACTGTTATTATAATATCACAATCTGTTTTTTCATGAAATGCATGAGGTAAATAGCCTCTTTCTCCTTTAATGACTGTAATTCCTTTGCCAAATTGCTGTACAATAAGCGATTTTATAGCTTCACTTTGCGATGAAATGATGTGCAAAGACGTGTATTGTTCTATACCGTGGGCAATGTAATCGAGTGATTTTACTGCCGAAAAATAGGTGACAATTGAGTATAAAGCAGTTCCTATGCCAAAAGACCATGCTGCAGAAAGAAATAGAATTGAATTTATACCAAAAATTACTTCAGATACATTAAGGCCAATCTTTCTGGTTGTGAACAAGGCTAGAATCTCTATTCCATCAGCGGCAGCACCACTCCGAATGACAAAACCCATCCCCATTCCAATCAAGCATCCTCCAAATAATGCAATCAATAAACGATCAGAGGTCACGGGCTGAATGTCAATGAATGTCATACTACCTGCTATCATCAAAAAAGTGATTAGGCTTTGGATCGCAAAAGTTATCCCGAGTACTTTTTTTCCTATAAATAAAAATGGTATATTTAATAGCAGTACTAAAATACCAAAAGGAATATGCGAAATCTCATGAATCAAAATAGAAGCTCCAATAACTCCTCCATCCAAAAATTTATTTGGAATCATAAAGCCTTTTAATGCTAATGTGATTAGTGCAACTCCAACCAAATTAAGAATGATATTTTTCAGTTCGAATATTTCTTTCCAGTCAATAGGTTCTTGGTTGATGTTCATATTTTCTTGAGTTTTAATAGTTAAGTCCGTTTGAAAATATACGTACTGTATTTAATAACAACAGGTTATGTTGTAAATTTAAGAAAATACTTCTTTTGAGTGCTTCTTTTTTATTTATTTTTTTCAAATACCGTTATTAGACCTTATCTTTCCGTATTTTATCGATTTTTGTTAATTTTTAATTATAAAAACTGTAAATTTGGCTAATGTGTTGATTAAACGTCAATAATTAACCAAATTATCCTCCCTCATTTCTTTTTTAAGCCTATAAATTATTGGAATACATTAATCTTTAAATCTATAATTTATGAGTAAAAATGTTCAGATAGTTTTGACTGTTGATGCCAATAGTCTCTATCAGATGTCTAATCCATCCCAAGAAGAAATTAACGATTATTCTAATTTATCAGATGATAATGATGGAATAGCAGAAAATGGAAAAGTGCAAGATTTTCTGTCAAACGTATATCTTGGTCATAATGTAGAATGGATAGGTTCAACTACAGATAATGGTTATTCCATAGCTATTGACAGAATCGTTTATGACTTTGATTTGAATGATCCCAATGACAAATGTTTTCTGGAAGATGATGTTACTATTTTAGGCACAGGAGGTTGCCATAGTAAAGTGGTGGCTACGATTAAAGACCAAATTGAAATGGCCAAAACATTAAATATTTATAAAATAGAGTTTAGTGTCCATTATAACAATGTTGCCAAGTCCTATTTGATAGATCCAAAATTAAGAGCGAATCCATAAGAATTGAATCTATTATGTGATTTTTTTTAGTAGACTTTATTTGCAGATTAGCCATTAAAATTTTTATTCCCATTTAGAAGACATTCTATGATAGAATTAAGAGTATTTAATTATCTAAAAAAATCCCCAATATTTTTAGGGATGCTTTTTTTTCAGCAATTTACTGTATATACTCAAAACCAAAAAATAGCGGATAGTCTAGTAAAGATTTACAAAGAAAAGAAACTCAATTCTTCTGATAAAATGGAATTATTGAGGAATTTGGCATTCAATGAGACGAATAATGCCGAATTAGCTCTACAATATTCTGAGGAACTTATAACAATTGCTAAGAAAGAAAAGAATTATTTGTATTTATATAGAGGATATTATCAAAAAGGGGATATAAATAGAATTTCTGGAAATTTAAACCAAGCATTAGATTCCTATTTTAAGAGTGTGAAATCTGCTATAAAAGCTGACTACTTAGCTGGCGAAGGAACTTCCTATATGAGTATTGCCGATGTGTACTCTGCTATGGAAAATGTTGAAAATACTGAGTTGTATTACGATAAAGCTATTCGAATTTTAAGAAAAATGACTAATAAAATTTCCTTGGCAACGGCATTATTGAATGCAGGAGATGAATATTCTAAAAATTTAAAATTCAATTTAGCCTTAAATTACTTTGAAGAGGCTGGTGCAATATTTAAGGAAAAAAATTATGATACAGGTATAGCTTACACTTTGGGGAATATTGGTATGGTTTATGCCAAACAGGGGAGGGACGATTTGGCCATTAAAAATATTAGTAAAGCGATATCAGTATTAGAAAAACAAGAAGATTATTATGGCATATCAGATTACCTCATCTACATGTCTGATATTTATTTTAAGCGAAAAGAATGGAAAATAGCTCTTGATTATGCCAAACAAAGTTTAGACATTGCACAAAAGCAAGGATTAAAAGATCAGGTTCAAAAGTCAAGTTTAAGACTTTCAGAATTGTATCAACAATCAGGAAATATACCTGAATCATTTACCTATTATAAAAAATACATTACCTATCGAGACAGCATCAAAAATCTTGAAGAGGTTGAGAAAATGGGCGACTTGAGAACTAATTTTGAAGTCTCCAAGAAGCAAACAGAAGTCGATTTGATGATTCAACAAAAGCGGACCCAAAAAATAATTGCCATTTCTTCCATCGTTTCATTGGTACTCGTTTTCTTGCTGGCCGCAGGTTTATTCAGAAGATATCGTTTTATCAAAAAAACCAATATTATTATTGAAGCAGAAAGAAAAAGATCTGACAATTTACTTTTGAATATTCTTCCTGAAGAAACAGCACATGAACTAAAAGAAAGCGGTAAAGTTGTGGCCAAAAGATTTGAATCGGTTACAGTTTTGTTTACCGATTTTGAAGGTTTTACCCAATATGCAGAAAATCTTTCTCCCGAAAAATTAGTAGAAAGTATTGATTATTATTTTTCGAAATTTGATGAAATTATCGAAAAGTATGATTTGGAAAAAATAAAAACACTTGGAGATTCTTATATGTGTGCCGGTGGATTGCCTTTCCCTACTGAAGACCACGCTTATAAAATGATTCTTGCGGCTCAGGAAATAGTAGAATTTGTTGAACATTCCAATCGAGAAAATCCGCTCAATCATACTCGTTTCAACATTCGAATCGGAATCAATTCAGGGCCTGTAGTTGCTGGAGTGGTGGGGACCAAGAAATTTGCTTATGACATTTGGGGTGATACTGTGAATATAGCTTCGAGGATGGAAACTAATTCAGTTCCTGGAAAAATCAATATTTCTGAAAATACATACCACTTAATAAATAATTTTTTCGATTGTGAATATAGGGGAGTGGTTGAGGTAAAAAACAGAGGAATGATGAAAATGTATTTTGTAAATGGAGCAAAAGACGGGAAGAGGTTTTAAACCATTTTATTTCCACTTTCTTTTAGTCCATTTTTCCAATTCTACAGCACAAAATACGATGCTTGAAACAGCAATGGTAATGATAAGTTCATAAACAGTTAAGGGTTGTGTTCTGAAAATTGTGTTGAAAAAAGGCGTGTAAATAATCATCATTTGTAATCCAACAGTCAATAGTAACGCTCCTAACATAGGTTTGTTTGAAAAAACACCTATTTTAAAAATAGATTCCCTTTCGGAACGAATAGCCATTACGTGTCCCATTTGGCTCAGACACAATACAGTAAAAGCCATTGTTTGCCAATGATTATTGTATTGCATTGCCCATGCTTGCATTCCTAGAGTGACAGCCCCCATTAAAAAACCTACCCATAAAATGTGTATTGCCATTCCTCCTGCAAAGATGTTTTCCTTTGGACTTCTTGGAGGTCGGCTCATGATATTTGTCTCTGATGGTTCAGAGACAAGTGCCAGTCCGGGTAAACCATCTGTAACAAGGTTTATCCAAAGTATATGTATGGCTAGCAATGGTATCGGTAAACCTAAAAAAGGCGCTAAAAATATAGCCCAAATCTCTCCAGAATTTGATGTCATAGTATATTTGATGAATTTCAGAATGTTGTCAAATATTCTTCGTCCGTGTTTGACGGCTTTTACAATGGTGGCAAAATTATCATCCAATAAAATCATGTGGGAAGCTTCTTTGGAAACTTCGGTGCCGTTAATGCCCATTGCGATTCCGATGTCTGCATTTTTTAGTGCCGGTGCATCATTCACACCATCACCAGTCATGGCAACAAATTGATTTTTGTCCTGTAATGCTTTTACAATTTTTAGTTTTTGTTCCGGATTAACTCGCGCATATACCCTTACTTTTTCTACAATACTTTCAAATTGAGTTTCAGATAATGCTGAAAGCTCAGGGCCACTTAAAACCAAATCACCTTCAGAACTGATGATTCCTAATTGTTTTGCGATAGCTTTCGCAGTAAGTTTATGGTCGCCAGTAATCATTACCGGAATAATCCCTGCCTGTTTACATTCCGCAACAGCTTTTTTTACTTCTTCTCTTGGTGGATCAATCATTCCGGCAAATCCTATTAAGGTTAATGAGGATTCAATGTTTTCGGTATTTAGTTTTTCTGGAATGCAGGATAACGACTTCGTTGCATAGCCCAAAACTCGATATCCTTTGTCGGCCATTTCATTCACTTTGGTTTCAATCTCAGAAATGTGCTCTTTTTGCTTTCTATCTAATTTATCAAATAGCATATCGACTGCACCTTTTGTTATGACCAATATTCCTTGCTCCGTTTGGTGTAATGTTGTCATGCATTTTCTGGTTGAATCAAAGGGGAACTCTGCTATTCTTGGAAATTCTTTTTCTAATGCAGTTTTTTTGTAATTTTTATTATGGGCATATTGAGTCAAGGCTACTTCGGTAGAATCCCCCAGCCATTTTTCGTCTTTATCTATTGAAACATCATTATTCAATGCCATTGCACTGAGCAAGTTATTTGAGGGGGACAATGCCAAATCGGAATAAGTGTTTTGAATTTCGTATGTTTCCTTAACAGTCATTTTGTTTAATGTTAGGGTGCCGGTTTTGTCGGAGCAGATGTACGTAACTGAACCTAATGTTTCTACGGCAGGCAGTTTGCGGATCAGGGCGTTGTTTTTTGCCAATCGTTTGGCGCCAAAAGCAAGTGCAATGGTTACGAGTGCAGGCAATGCTTCGGGAATGGCAGCAACGGCCAACGAAATTGAAGTAAGTAACATGACTAAAACCACTTCGCCTCGCAACCAACCAATTAGGAATATAACTGTACAGATGAGTAGTATAATTATCGATAATCTTTTCCCAAAAGCAATCAATCTCTTTTGCAAAGGAGTAGATTTTTCTTCTTTTTGTATCATTTTGGCAATACGTCCCAGTTCAGTATTCATGCCAGTTGCAACCACATAGGCAAGAGCTCTCCCATTCGTAACATAAGTGCCTTTGAATCCCATGTTTGTTCTATCTCCCAAACTATAATCACCATCAGGAAGTTTCTTTGCTGTTTTTTCCACATTATGTGATTCTCCGGTTAGTGTTGATTCATCTACTTTGATTTGATGGGTTTCCAAAAAACGAATATCGGCAGGAATACTATTTCCGG
Source organism: Flavobacterium sp. N3904 (assembly GCF_025947305.1). Classification (NCBI taxonomy): domain Bacteria; kingdom Pseudomonadati; phylum Bacteroidota; class Flavobacteriia; order Flavobacteriales; family Flavobacteriaceae; genus Flavobacterium; species Flavobacterium sp. N3904. Next base: position 3,629,768 of record NZ_CP110009.1, on the reverse strand, counting down.
CCTCAAGTAATATTACGTCTCCCGGAACTAAATCAGAGGAAGGTTTTTCAATTGGATTTTCTTCGCGTAAAACATGTGCAGTGCTTGCGACCATATTTTGCAATGCTTCCATTGCTTTTTCGGCCCGAAATTCCTGAATGAATCCTATGATAGCATTGATAATGATAATCGCAAGAATAATGATGGTATCTATTAGATCTCCTAAAATACCGGAAATTATGGCAGCAGCTATTAGCACGATAATCATAAAGTCCGTAAATTGCTGCAAAAACATCACCAAAGGTGTTTTCTTTTTTTGATCCTCTATCTGATTTTTTCCATATTCCAATAGAAGTTCCGAAGCTGTAATGCTATCCAAACCCTTTGGTGAAGAGTTTAATAATTGTGCAATTTCCGATAATGGAAGTAAATGCCAATTCATGATAGTTGCTTAATTTGTTTTTAGTTTTCTTCCCGGTATTTGTTCAAGAACCTATTATAAGGTATATAAGTTATGATTATGAGAGTTGCTCTCACAAACTGATAGGAAAGCCAGTTTGCAATTATTGTAAATAGACTGCTTTTTCGTTCAATAGTTTCGCTTGTAATTTTTTCGCATTGAGAAATGACGGTATTTAAATTGGATGCTAGATTTTTTGCAAATTTTGCGGACTCTATTACTACATTTGTTTCGATGCTTCCATAGGAGCTCAAATGATTCAAATTGAATGAGCCAATAGTCGCCCATTTATTATCTACCAAAGCCACTTTGCCATGTAAAACGGACTTGTCCCATTCGTATAAATCAATGTTGTTTTGTAGAAGGGAGGAATATAAGTGATAGGTAGCTCGTTGCATTAAAGGAATGTCTGAAATTCCAGATAAAATAAGTCTTATTTTGACACCTCTCTTGGCTGCCTTTTTTAAGACTTTTGTAAATCTTCGACCTGGTAAAAAATAACAACCAATAATTATGACTTCTTTTTGTGCTTTTTGAATTGACTTTACATAAGCGATAGTAATTTGATTGTTTCTCTTCAGCCAATCATTTTGTAGAACGGTAACAGTTGATTTTTTATTCGAATAGAAAACTGATTGGAAATTTAGCCTATGTGTTCTTTTGTGTTTAAAGTAGATGTTTTGGCACAATTGTTCTAGTTGTATTGCTGTTTTGTTGTTTTCTATTTGGATGGCATAATCAAGCCAAGGACTCTCTGTTGTTGTCCCTCTGTATTTGTTTGAAATATTGATTCCACCAATAAGAGCTATAGTTCCATCAGCAACAATTATTTTATGATGCAATCTTCGACCGATATAAAAATTGTTTCCGGAAAAAAAAGGAGAAAAGAAACGGATGTTAATTCCCAACTGAGTTAGTTCCTTCAATATTACATTAGGAAAAGAGTATGAACCAAACCCGTCAAGAAGAATATAGATTTTTACATTTTGTTTCGCTACTTTTTTTAAAGCATTAATAATTTCTATACCAGTAGCATCATTTTCAAAGATGTACATTTGAATGTGAATCACTGATTGAGCATTTAAAATAATGTTTTGGGCACGCAAAAAATAATCTTCTCCGCTGTGAACAAGAGTTTCCTTTTCTTGATAGTTATTGTTTTCTTGACAAATTGGCGTTTGTGTTACTCGTTCTAACATTAGTTTTGGAATTATTTTTAATGTTGTTTTCCTTTGATTCTGTTTATTAATGAGACCAACCAATCATAGGTTGATTCTTTATATTTTAATCTATTCAAAGCTCTTTTATTATCTGCATTTTTGTTGAGATTGTAACTTAAAGCAAAAGAATCATTGGCATTATTCCATCCGCTAACTTGTCCAAATCGGATGTCGTTAAAATAAAGGTTAGAATCATCCTTAGTTATGACAAAGTTTCCATTTGAGAGTTGCTTTAGATTTTTTAGCATTTCATCCTTTTTATATGGAATGAGTAATGAATCTTTCCGATCTACTCTGAAATAATCTATTTTTTTTGTTTTATCAAAAATCGAGTAATAACCAATCCAAGTTCCTTCTTTATCATAGGAGTAACCCATCCAAAAAAAAGTGTTCAATGGAGTAGGAGTTACAGTAAAATGATCAAATGATAATTCTTGTTCTTTCATGGATTGTTCCATAACCTGCAAAACATAGTTGTGGATTAAGATGGTAAAAATTAAATAAAAGGAACTAATAATTAAGCCAATGGTATTCCATTTTAATGTTCTTTTTGAATCTCTTTTTCCAATAAAGGGGACTAAAACACCAACAAGTAGAGGTAATGTATAAAATGGGTCAGCTACAAAAATGGTGTTGAATGATAATCTATAATTACTAAAAGGTTCAAATATTCCCATTCCATAACAGGTAAGTGAATCCAATAGAAGATGAGATAGCAGTGTGATAAAAAATAATTTTGTCCAACTCATCCAATTTACTCGGTCATCTTTTATCCAAAATTGGGTAAGCCATCCCAATAGTATTGAAATTAGAATTATAAAGAAAAAAGAATGTGTGATGCCACGATGGAATAATAATTGTTGGGAATCACTCAGAAAAAAAACTCCTAGAACATCCATGTCGGGGAGATTACTAATCAATGCGCCATAAAATATAGCTTTTCGGCCAATTTTCTTTCCCAGAATTGCTTCTCCAATTGCAGCTCCCAAAAGTGTATGTGTTAACGTATCCATATGCTATTGGTTGTTATTTGGTGTTGTTTCCTTAGCTTTTCTTTTTCATAATAAATTTAGTGTTTTTAGGTGATCATACCATTGATTACTGTTCGATTTAAAACAAAGATTTTCCTTTGCGTAAATCACGAGGTCACTTTTAGGAATAGGTTGTATATTAATTTGCTTTAAAATAACGATTTGTATTTAATTGAATTTTATGCTTCTACTATTTTATGTTATTGGAATTCGATAAGCATTAGCAGAAAGCCATTGATCAAAGTTTTGGAGTTCAGGATTCAATTCTTTTGCGAATGCTTCATTGCGTGCTGCATTAAAATCGTCATTAAAATCTCTTTTAAACTGAAACATATTCCCTAAATCATCGGCACCAGGAAATCCTAAATTGCGGTAGACTTCAGGGCTTACCGGATTGAAAAGTACTTTTTTGTCTAAAGCTTTTGATAGTTTTTCGGCCATTTCATTGCCATTTAACTTATCACCTGCAATGCCAACAGTTTTTCCAATTAATTCTTTTCCTTTTTGGAATATTCCGTAAGCGCATTTGCCAATATCTTCTGCAGCAATTCCCGCTAGTTTTTTATCATCCATCGGAAATGCGATATAATAGTTTCCATCTTCTCCTTTTTGAGGTCCCATACCAAAATGAATAAAATTGTCCCAATAAAAGGAAGTTCGTAAAAAGGTGGTGGGTAATCCAGCTTCTCTAAAAAAATGATCTGCTTCTCCTTTTCCGTCAAAATGGGGGACTTTATATTTTCCTTGTAAAGTAGGCATTATGTCATCGTCTAATCGCATCCAATTTCTGGTGTCTTCTAAAGTTGACCAAATAATGTGCTGCAAATGAGATTCTCTTGCAGCTTCAATAAAGTTATTTACTTCTTGCAATTCTTTGTCTACAGAGAAGTGTTCCCAGAAAAAAGTAACAAAGTAAGCGCCATAGGCATCTTCTAAAGCTTTTTTGATACTTTTTACATCATCAATATTGGCCTCAACTATTTCTGCTCCTAATTGTGAGAATGCTTTTGATTTTTCAGAATTGACATCTCTAGTGACAACTCTTACAGTAAATTCTCTAGTTGTATCTGCCAAGATAGCTCTGGCTAGTCCTCCACCTTGTGCTCCTGTTGCACCAAATACGGTGATTATTTTTTTATTTTCCATTTTTATAGTTACTTAAAATTTTTAAACTGTATTGTTTTTTAGTGTTCATGCAGTGTTAACCAAACTCCATTTCATGTTTTTAGTTAAACCAGTTTTAATCATTAGGAATTTATTTTAAATGACATATAAAGATAAATAAAAAAAAAGTATTAATTATTTGGTTTTTAGGTTATTGTGGTTTTGTTTGGTAGTAAATGAAGTTTGAAATGTTATCTTTATTTTCTATTTGAAGCGAAATTAACATTGTAGAAATTGATTTTTATGATAATAATTTATAAAACAAAATAGTCCCATAACATTGGTTAGTTGAGGGACTATTTTGAAACTGGGTTTAACTTGAAAATACTAGTGTATATTCATTATTTTTTAGAAAATAAATTTTGAACAACCCAAGCTGGACCAATCATCAAAAATTGTATGTCTTTAAGAAAGGATGGTTTTTTTCCTTCGATGTTGTGCCCATAAAATTGTCCGATCCAAGCGATAACGAAAACACCAATCGAGAAAGCCCAAAGTGGAACTAACTTCCCGATGTAAAAATTAATTACCAAACATAGAATTGAAAAAATGGCTATTTTTATTGCCATAGCAACTGACAATCGAATGTAAAACAACATTACAAAAATTAAAACCACGACTGCCCAATTTTCGATAAGAGGTTGGTTGAGGTGCAATAAGTTGCTCAAAAAAGTGTTCGGAATACTCATTAACAAACCCACAATAGAGAAGAAAATTGCAGGTACACAGATGTAATGTATTGCTTTGTTTTTTGGGTTTTGGTGACTCACTGCATATTCTTCAAACCACTGGTTTAATGTCTTCATAAATGATATTTTTTTTACTAATTTATAAAATATTAATCAATAGAAACAAAAGAGCTAAAGTATTTTTTCTAATACAACAAATTCCAAAGATTGTTTGGAAATGATTGCATCTGTATCATTAAGAGGGAAAGGTTCTCTCATTCCGGTATCAACAAAACCGTGACGATTGTACCATGCAATCAATTCTTCTCGAATGGAAATTACGGTCATTACAATTTTGGGTAAACTTAACGACAATGCATGAGCTTCAGACTCCTGTAATAATTTTTTTCCAATTCCGCTATTTTGTAATTCTGGCGAAACAGTAAGCATTCCCAGATAGAGTTTGTTTCCTTTGTTGACTAATAAAACACAGGCAATAATTATACTTTCTTTTGTGAATTTAAGAATTGTATTGTCTTTATTTTTAATTATTTCTGATAGTTCATCTTCAGTAATTCTTTTACCCGATAAAAGGGTTGCTTCGGTAGTCCATCCTTGCATAGAAGTTTTGCCACGGTAAGCAGAATTAATTAATTTTTCTAAAGCTGTAACGTCTTTTAGAGTTGCAATTGTAATCATCTTGGATAATTTAATCTAGTATTTTGAATGTATATTTGAGTATTCAAAGATAAAAAAAACTACAACAAAATTGCTAATGTTGTAGTTCTTGAAGGGTATTATTTAAATCTAAACTTTAAATTAATGTTTTATTTTTTATATAAAATTAGATTTCAATTTTAGCTCCCATTATTTTCAAAAATTCACGAATAAAACTTGGATGCGCAGGCCAAGCAGGCGAAGTAACTAGATTTCCATCCACAAAGGCTCCATCTACAGGAATGGATTGAAACGCTCCGCCAGCCAATGTCACTTCTGGACCAACTGCTGGATAAGCGGTTAGTTTTCGTCCTTTGACAACTCCAGCAGCGGTTAAGATCTGAATACCGTGACAAATGGCTGCTACAGGTTTATTGGTAGTAAAAAAATGTTTGGTTATCTCGAGCACTTTTTGGTTCAATCGCAAATATTCCGGAGCTCTTCCTCCTGCAATAACCAATCCATCGTAATCATCAACTTTCACATCATCAAAACTATAATTCAATGCAAAGTTGTGCCCCGGTTTTTCGGTATAGGTTTGGTCTCCTTCAAAATCGTGAATGGCGGTTTTTATAGTGTCTCCCTTCTTTTTGTTGGGACAAACGGCATGAACGGTATAACCTACCATTTCCAGCATCTGGAACGGAACCATAGTTTCATAATCTTCGGTAAAATCACCTGTCAAGAACAATACTTTTTTCATTTTACACTATTTTAAAATTTAATAAAATTTTTTGATGAACAAGAAATAGAATGGATTATACTGTTTTTTGTATAAGTAGAATCTGATTTTTTTGTTCTTATAAAGTTAAGAAAAAAAATGTATTTAGTTATTTGATTATTAGTTATTTAAATTCAATAGTTTCATGATGTTTTTTTCGAATGATCTTTGATTGCAAAAAAGAATTAATATATCCGGATGCTGTTGTTTTGCGTGAGTGATGGAAGTGGAGCTCTTTTTTTGTCCCGTTTTTTTCGGGACAAAAAAAAGCGGGAACGTACAGCACGACCCGCAGTTTTTACGAAGGGACACGCCCAAATAAAATTTTATTGACCAGGTAAAGTTGCGGGCGTAGTAGTTTCTGCTGGAGTTGAAGCGGGAGTCTCAGTTGTTGTTGGAGGGGAAACAATGTAATTTGGAGTTCCTTGTGGAGTTGCAGGTTTAGAGGCAGCTACTGGAGAATTTAATGGTGATCCTACGGGAATATCACAACGATGTCCAGGCTGACCGTGAGGAGGATTCATCCCTTTCGCAGTGGTCACGGTTGTTGTGGTCACAGATTGCCCCGAAGTTGAAACGACTTGTGGAGTTGTTGAATTGGTGGCAACCGGAGAATTTAAAGGTGCACCTACAGGAATGTCACAGCGGTGACCTGGTTGACCATGGGAAGGATTCATACCCTTGGCAACTTTTACTGGAGCAGCTACAGTTTGTGTTTGCGTTTGTATCTGATTTGAAGTGTTTTTATCTATACCATTTTGCTGATAAAGTGTACTGGGTTGAGGAGTAGTTGCCGTTTGATTTTGTTGCTGATTGGCAACTTGATAAAAAGGAACTACTACTTTAGGAGGCTGGTTTTCAGCTTCATTTTTGCAAGCAATTAAAGAGCATGTTATAATAGATAGAATTGTTACGATTTTTTTCATAATAAATGTGTTGGGTTGATACAAATTTAGGATTTTAAATAATACAAGCCCTGAATTTGGAATTTGCTTTTAAATCCTGAATATAAATTTAAGTTATAAAAAAAGCCACAATAGGAAGAGTACTTCATTTTGTAGCTTTTGATTTTAAATAATTTGAAAGGCTAATTCTCTTCAATTTCAAATTCGGCATCTTTTTCCCAAATCTCCATTTCGCAAGGTTTACAGTTGAATTTCAGTTTGTATTCCAATTCGCCTTGTTTCAATACCAAAGGCTCTTTCAATTTGGTTTCCATGGTGTCTTTGTGGTATTTTGGACATTTGGCCAACTCGTATTTGATGCAATATTTGGTGGTCATTACCCTTGATTTTCCGGGATCCCATTGCAATTCAAAGGCTTTCTCGATTTCGGTTACACCATGTCGCTCATAAAATTTACGAGCCAATTTGTTGGAAACATTATACATGAAATCCAACTTGGTTTCTGGATAAGGATGAGTTGTTTTTTCGATTTTTCGTTCCTCACGTTTGTAATTTTTCAAACGCGTTTCCGATAATTGTTCGTAAACCGTTCTTCGCATTTCATTGATTTTTGAAATGGGTAAAAACCAATTGTCAGTAAATTGAATCGTTATTTCATCGGCTGTGTATGGAGTAAATCCTGTTTTGGCCAACTGCGTTTTGATATTCTCTTCTATAGATTGGTTGTTTTTGGTTTGTTCTTTTGGATGAACCAAATGAACTGTGCTCATATTTCCATCTTCATCGGTGGCCAGTAGCTCGAAACCAGTTTCGTTTTCGAATAATAACAGGGAAGTGCTTATTTTTCGAACGGCACTGTCTTCGCGCTCCACGATTTTGATGAAAGCTGCGTCATTATTTCTGTAAATGAAAGTGCCATCCTTGATTTCTTTCAATACATTTGGATAAGCCAAACCATTTTCGGCTTTATTGACATAAATACCTTCGGCTTCGTTATTTTCATTAATATAACACAAACCGTCTCCATTATTCAAAAGGTCTCCATTTTCAATTTGGTATGCATTTCCAATGGTTTTAATTAATTTTCCAATGTATTGTCCTTTCGATTTTGGACTTTCCCATGAACCAATAGTGTCGTGACGTTCATTTACAAAATAATCGGTATAGCCACGGTTGAAGGTGCGATTCAAAGCGGAATCAAAGGTATAGGTACATTTTCCGGAAGACGCTTTGGTGTATTTATCATTATCTTCCAAGAAAGCATCCAGTTTTTGTCTAAGATACGAAACGTTATTTTTTACATAAACGATATCTTTCAAACGCCCCTCGATTTTAAACGAACAAACACCCGCTTCGACTAAATTTGGAATTTCATTCGAAACATCAAAATCTTTGATAGAAAGTAAGTGCGTGCTTTTGATTAAAGTTTCTCCGTGACCGTCGATTAGGTTGTACGGCAAGCGACAGTTTTGGGCACAAGAACCACGATTGGCAGAACGTTCGCCATTGGCGACACTCATATAACAATTTCCACTGAAAGAAACACATAAGGCACCAGTTACAAAGAATTCCAATTCCACATCGGTTGCAGTACTGATTTCTTTGATTTGATGTAGGTTTAATTCACGAGCCAATACCACACGTTTGATTCCGGCATCGGCCAAGAATTTCATTTTGTCGGCATCTCTATTGTTGGCTTGTGTACTAGCGTGTAAAATGATAGGAGGTAAGTCCATTTCCATAATCGCCATATCCTGAATAATTAGCGCATCAACACCAATATCATATAATTTCCAAATCAGCTGACGACAAGTTTCCAATTCGTTATCGTAAAGAATGGTATTCAAAACTACAAAAACGGGAACATTATATAAATGGGCATATTGTACCAAGGCAGCAACATCTTCGATAGAGTTGGTAGCGTTGGAACGCGCACCAAATTGAGGAGCACCAACATAAACGGCATCTGCACCACTGTTGATAGCTGCTATACCGTGAATTAAATCTTTTGCTGGTGCTAATATTTCTACTTTCTTCTTCATCAGTTGATGATCATTTTATAATTTCTAAAAAACTATCAGATTGTGTTTTCACAAAAAGCGTGCAAAGTTCTTATAAATAATCCAAGATTTCTAGCCTAAAAGGAATTATTTTAAAAAAGTAATTTGAAAAGTCGACTTATTGGTTGTATTAAGGATACCGTTAAAAAAAAAGGGAACTTTTATTTATAGAAAAAACCCCAAATACTTCTGATTTGGGGCTTACTATTTATTATATAATTTGGTTAAAGATTAATTCATTTTGTCATATTCTTTTATTCCTATGTTGTTTTCTACAATATTTATTTCAGGTCTTCCAATTGCGACTCCCATAGTTACGCCACATCTCACAAAATATTCTTTGCCTTTTTCTACATTGATTGTTACTCCTTCCTTTGTTTCTAGAGTGCCATAAAAATTTTGATTCCCGAATTTTTTTGTTTTATAAACAAATTTCTCCCCATTTCTTACTCTACCTATAATTGAATCGTTCGTGTTTTTAATTTGATAGCCCAATAAAGACCCAACTCCTAAACTTGGTCGGTAAAAGTAAATTAATGCGTAATCACTATCATCACTAAGCCTTGATTTGTTTTTTAGATTTTTACTATTTATAATGATTGCTAATGATTCTGGATTTAGATTTCTATAAACTTTTGCCTTTACTCTATAACAAGTACTTCCAAAGAAACTAGGTTCTTTAATTTCTGTAATTTGAACTATATTCCCACCTGCATTTCTGGCGGCTGTAGTAACATCTGTAATCACTTTATTATAACCGCAATCCGTTGTAAATCCAGAATCACCAATTTTCACATCACCAATAAATTCGGAATGATCTGGTAATATGTCCGTTTTTTCTAGTACTATTATTTGATTTTCATCGTTTAATTTTTGGTAATTTTTGTTTGCTAATTTGGTTGAAATACTTGTGCCGCAACTTACAAGTAAAATAAGCGAAGAAAAAAATATTAATTTTTTCATTTTTTTTTGTTTTAGATAATTAAAAAGTAAATATAATAGATTTTGGTTATAATAAAATTAGTTTTTCTAAAAATAAGTATCGTTTATTGTTCATATTTGTCAGTTGCGAAAAGCCTAGAATCTTTTGAATTTAGGCCATGTTTGTTTTTGGATGCTTGGCTTACTTGTAAAAAAGGGAATAACATTTGTACGTTATATAATTTTACAAAAAAATAAAAGCGATATAAATCTAAGAGATTTTTATCGCTTTTGCGTTTTGTAGCAATATTTATGAAAGTCGAGCGAAGAAATGTTATTCTTATTTTCGCTCCTCCAAAATTGTCTTGTACGTTTGGGTTTTCATATCAATAAAATAGTCCAAATAGGCGATTTGGTATACCACAAAATCTGAGGCATATTTTTTCTTATCAAGAGTAGCAAACAAATTCAGTCGAATTTGCTCAATTTGTTTGTCGAATTCCTTCTCTTCCAATTGCATAAGTGATTCGTAATCAAAATTTTCTTCGTTTTTTGCAAAAGTCTTTACAAATTCGTTTTCAATAGCGCCTTTTCCTGTAAATGCAAGCGTTTTTACTGGTTCTTTACTATCAACGGTTATTTTCAAATCATATCCATTATTTAGATATATCCCGTTGGGAAACAAACTAGAATAATTGCTTATATAATATTTGTCAGCTTTTATCTTTAAAGTGTCTTTCAATATTCCTTCTTTATTCACTTTGATCACTTTTTTGAAATCAGGTTGTTTGTAGGATACAATGACTAAAGAATCAACTTGGAGGTTGCTAATTTTTACTTTAAGAGTTGCATAGTTTTCGGTTTGGCTATTTGCATTTAAAGCAAAAAGAAAGGCAGCAACGATTGGAAACATTTTTTTTCATTATAAAATTTTTGTTTTATTAGTTTCCGCAAAAATATTTTAATTCATTATCTGTAATGTTAACTTAAGAATAAGTTAATCTTAATTAGTGGGTCTGAGCTTGATCCAATAAGGAGTAAGATGATTGAATAATGTAACTTTTGTAAATGCCTATTCTTTGATGCAGACTGTTTATTTATTTTTTTATTTCAATACCACTTTCTTTCCTGTTTTGGCCGATTCATAAATAGCATTAATAACTCTAATATCCTTTATTCCTTCTTCTCCCGTGATATGGTTGGGCAGTTTTTTGTTTTCTAACAGTAATTTGCCAATTTCATCCAGCTGTGTTTTTTGCTGGTTTATTTCTGGAAACTTCAAGACTCCGGCTGATGTTTTCCCTACAAACGGCCCATAGCTTAGTGCTGGGCTTAATTCAAATGATCCCTCGTCTGCTGTGGCATAAAATCGGTCAATATTAAAACCGCAGGAAGTATTGCAACTAGCGACAGCACCACTCGGAAATTCCATTTGCCAAGTTATCGATTCTTCTACTTCTACAAATCTGTTTTTGTTATTTATTGTGCCAAATTGAGCCGTAACAGCAATGGGTTCTTCGCCCAAAACATAGCGTGCGCTTTGTATACAGTAAATGCCCAAATCCATTAGCGGGCCTCCGCCAGATAATTTTTTGTTGAGTCTCCATTCTTCTCGGCTGTTTATATCAACAGTTGATTTAGTATCCAATGTATCGTAGGTTTTATAACCAAGTCCGGCTTCAATAAAACGCACCTGCCCGAAAACTTTTTCCTGCCCGAGTCTTTTAAGTTCCAAATGATAAGGCTCATAATGCAAACGGTAGCCTATTGCCAATTGCACATTAGCATCGTTACATGCTTTGATCATTTCCTCACAATCTTTTACAGATACGGCCATTGGTTTTTCGGTGATTACATTTTTGCCCGCTTTGGCAGAGCGAATTACAAAATCTTTATGCAAACCATTTGGCACAACAACATAGACCAAATCGATATCGGAATTGTTTTTTATTTCATCAAAATTTTGATAGTTATAAATGTTTTTTTCGGGAATATTGTATTGAGTTTTCCATTTTTCAGCTTTTGATGGGGTGCCCGTAACGATTCCTGCTAGGGTACAATAATCAGATTCTTGAATTCCGTAAGCCAATGCCTCAGCATAATTTCCTAAACCGCAAAGTGCGATGTTTACTTTTTTTCCGGTATATGGTTTCTGATGCTTTTCTGGCAGTGTCAAAAAGGAGGGAAGTGCAGTCATAACTACCGAAGCACCAACTCCGATCCCAAATTTATTTACAAATGAACGTCTTGAAATCTTTTTCATGGTTTCCGTTTTAAGTTAATTGCTAATTTGTTAGTAATGAATTTGATGAAAAAGTTACAGGGTGTGAGTCAGGTCATCCATTAAGCTCTTGATTGCAAAAGACAAATTCAACAAAAATATTTTTTTGTTGAATGCTGCGCCATAATAATACTAGGGCGCGCCTCTCGATTTGGTAGGCGTTACCTTTTTTTTTGATAGGCCCGCCTTAAGTTTTTGTAGGCTCGCCATTGATTTCCGTAGGCGTCGCGTACTATTTTGATAGGCGCGCCTATCGATTTGGCAGGCATCGCCTTTGCTTTTGATAGGTGCGCCACTTAATTGTTTAGGCGGGCTGTAATATTAAGTTGGCGCGCCTATGATTTTGATAGGCACGCCTATGGTTTAGGTAGGCACGCCTATGGTTTTGGTAGGCACGCCTATAGTTTTGGTAGGCGTGCCTATGGTTTTGGTAGGCGTGCCTATGGTTTTGGTAGGCGAGCCTATGGTTTTGATAGGCGTGCCTATAGAAATGGTAGGCGTGCTTTTGTTGGGGGAAGAGTTGCTAGATTTTGGACCTCATAATTTGGATCTGTTAATTTTAAGTACTGCTGTTTTCTGTTTTCATTTTATGCAGCCACATGTAAACGGACCAAATCATTGTAATCCCGAAAATTATTATAATAGGAATATAATAGTTGGCAAAAAAATCATGAAAATAAGTTCCTAAAGCAAGGTAAGCCGAAGCAATGCAGAGCTTTAAAGGAATAAATTATGCATTTGACCAGCTAGTTTTGATTTTAAAAAAATTCATATCGCTTGATTTTAATTTTGTAAAAGATATTCCCCAGGCAGGAAGTTGATAGGAGTAAAAGAAAATGATTAATTATTTTCAACCAATTCAATGTCCATTGTTTGTATTAATCCGTCCCGAAAAGTGTAAATATGTTTTACCAGTCCGTCAAAAATTAGATTGCCTTGCAAGTCTTTTACATTTTGCTGAACGGTAACTTCCAAACTCCCATTCTCTCTTTCATTAAAAGCAACTGGCTCCACATTCGGATTGATCTCAGTCCATTGTCTTGTCCAATATTGCTTGATTTCATTATGTCCGCTTATATAGCCGCCTTCCCAAGCTTTTGACCATTGCACATTTGGTTGCATCGTCGAAAGTGCCTCTTCAATGTCTCTTTCGTTAAAAGCAGTATAAGCTTTCTTAATCAAGTCTTTTGATGTTGCCATAATTTTACTTTTTGCCTAATTTGTCCATAGATGTTGAAAGTGAAAATTATTTTTGTGATAAGGTGTCCAATAATTTTTCTAAATTATCAATAGTCATTTTATACCCTTCTACAAAGCCCATTTCAATCATTTTTTCCATGCGTTCAAGGGATTCATTTGTAATGGTCAAACTCAATTTTGTTATTCCGTTTTGTTCACTGAAACTAAAATCCCAATCAGAACCCAGCAATTCAGGATTTTCATCTTTGTCTGCAAAAGCATTATGCATTTTAAAATTGGTCTTCGGTGTAATAGAAGTATATTTCTGAATAGCCCATCGCTCTTGACCTTCGGGGCTTACCATGGCATAAAATCTGCGGCCACCTACTTTGAAATCCATATATTTTGTTCTGGATATGAAGGGTTTTGGTGCTACCCACTGGTCCAATAATTCTGGTTTGGTAAAAGCATCCCATACCAACGGAAGTTCAGCTGCAAATTCTCTCTTTATAAATACCGTTTTGGTTGTTTTGTCAACGGTAAAATTAAATAATAAATTAGTGTTCATCTTTATTTTTTTTAAGGGTTGATAATACATTGTCGAGTTGGTTAAAACGGATTTCCCAAATTTCTCTGAATTGGTTTAGCCATTTGTCAATCTCTTTCATTTTGTCAATTTCAAGGGAGTAATAAATTTCTCTGCCTTGATGCTCTTGTTTTATTAACTCGCATTCTGTGAGTATCCGCAAATGTTTTGACACTGCCTGTCGTGTCATGTTAAAGTTATCAGCAATGGCGTTTGGAGTCATGGCCTGTAATGCAATTAAGGCAACAATAGCCCTTCTTGTTGGGTCAGCAATGGCCTGAAAAATGTCTCGTCTCATTTATTTGTTTTATAATGTGAAACCTTTTGGTTGCAAATATATGTGCAACTATTCGGTTTCGCAAATTTTTTTCAATATTTTTTCAAAATTTAATTTTGAAGTGTTTGAATTTGACAGCTTTATTGCAGTGAAAAGTAACGATTATTTCTTGTAATGAAAATTACTGTTCCTGCTCAACACCATAGCGTATTGCTGCTTCTAGGATATCAATGTTTATATCTTTTAGCGTTTTGAATTTAATGCAATAGCCACTCACGCTCGCTTTGCCTAGGTTTTTTCCATACGTTTGGGCTAAGTATGTTTTGTCTTTGATACCAAGGATATAGACAGAAATTCCGGTTGTGTTTGCACTGATGCCAATTTGATAAAATGCTCTGGTTTTTCCATCAGCATATTTTATGGTTTGAAACCCATATCCTATATTAGGATTAGAAACCGTTTTATTTTCACTGTTTTTGCCATCCAAGAACCACAATTGACATGCTGGCAACAATTGAAGCATGCGTTGGTGCAACGCTTCCATATCACAACGTTTTGGTTCAGGTTGGCTACCAATATAATCTGCGATTTGTTCTTCTGTGTTCATATAAACTATAAAATTGTTTCCCCTCAAATTTAATCAATTTTTTTACAAAATATAGTGACAGCTTTCTATTTTGGAGATGCTTTTTTTAAATTATGATATACTTTGACTAGGTTTTTATAAAGCAAATTTGATTAATAAAGGCTGATGATCACTATATTTTGACCAATCGGTATGGGTTCCAACTTCAACATTTTCCAATGCTTCGATAAATTTATTGGAAGCAAAACAATAATCAAGATGATAGGGTTTGTCTTCATGGCGATAGAGGGAGAAAGTGGCGTGCATTTCCTTTCCCTGTATTTGGTTGTGAAATTTATGATACGCACTGTATATATTTTTCGATTCCAATATACTGACCACGGTAGAATGATTTCCATCTCTTCGGGGCTTGTCCCAAATGGTATTGCTGTTGAAATCACCAATTAAAATGCACTTTTTATCGGAGAGCAAAAAATCATAATATTGGATTGCCTTCCACACTTGGGTCACATATTGCCCATCTTTATCTTCGGGATTATTCGCCCAGACAGCAAACAAAATAAAATCTACTTTGCCACCCCTAACTGCTATTGGCAAAATGTTTTTGAAATTCGGATTATGGCAATCCAGCAATGTAAATCTATAATCGCTGTACGAAAAAACACCAAGACCTTTGTGCTGATTTTTTCCGTACCAAAGCAAATCGGAGGGCAATGGTATTCCTTTGTCAAATTTCAGCTTATCTGGATGCTCACATTCCTGAATGATCAAAATATCAGGTTGATGAGCCAACACGAATTCTGCTTTTTTCCGGAAAGCCATATTACAATTCCAGGTTATGATTTTCATTGCAATTCGTTTTTATAAAATAGAATTAATGTAAATAAGAATTTAAATCCTAAAAATACACATCGATGCAAAACCATAAAAATATTTTTGCAATCTTTGACCTCTAAAAATTTAATAGTATTATGAGTAAGACAAAATTAACAATCAATCGCAACGGATCTATAAAAATTGAAGGAGATTTCGAAATAATGGATCAGGATGGTAATATTTACGGATTGCAGGGTAGAGCAGCATTGGGACTTTGCCGTTGTGGATTATCTGCCAACAAACCTTTTTGCGATGGTTCGCATCGTAATGGTTTTGAACATGATTCAAAAGCATTTGACTTGCCTCCTATGAAAACCAAATAAGGAGGTCGTTTTCTTTAATAATTTAAATAAGCTGCATTAAAAAAAATGTAGCTTATTTTAATCCTCAACTGCAATAGGACGTGAATCGCTATTATTAGGGTGAATGTAGGTGATGAAAATTAAATCCCCAATCAAGGTTTCGACTTCATTGGTTTTAAGGTTGATGTTTATCTTTATGATTTGTTTGCCATTTAGCGTTGCAGCGTATATTGTTCCTTTTTTATCTGTTCTGTAAAGTACTAAATCGTATAATATATCATTCAGTTCAATTATAACTGTATGTTTGTCAGTATCAATTTCAAGATACATAGTCTCTTTCGTGGTAACAATTTCTCCATTTGTTCTTTTTACAATACCATTGCCAATAGCTGCTGATTTTATCGTCTGAGCGAAACAGTTATCATTTGTTTTGATAACTTGCATTGCATTGGTTTGGACACCGATAGCCAGGAATACTAAAATAACTAATGTTTTCATTTTCAAGTATTTAATATAATGTTATTTCATAATTAAAGGTAATAACAAAAAAAGCAAATAATAGATTAAAGGTTAATTTTATCGATAAAATACATATTTTTGTATTTAATTAAAGTAAAAAACTTACTATTTGAAATGAAATTTTAAGCCTGATTTTGAAACGATATTTTTTAAATTAGAAGTTGAGTTGTGGAGAATAGGTCTAAAAGGTTTCAGTTTTTAGAATTTGAATTTTAAGTTTTGGAATTTGAGTTTCAGAATTTCGTACTTTTAATGGAAAATTCAATACTATGAATATTCCAATAGCCATTGATCGAACTGAAATTCTCAAAAGATACAAACCCATTGATAAATACGCACACAAAGGAATACAAGGACATGCTTTGATTATAGGTGGGAGTTACGGAAAAATCGGAGCAGTATGTTTGTCCAGTAAAGCGGCATTGAAAACGGGTTGCGGTTTAGTAACTACTTTTGTACCGCTTTGTGGTTATGAAATTGTGCAAATTGCTATTCCCGAAGTGATGGTGGTGACTGATGATCAGGAGAAATACCTATCGGACATTGGTTTTGAATTGGAACCCAATGCCATAGGAATTGGTCCCGGAATGGGGCAGAAGAGAGCAACCCAAAAAGCACTTCATGATTTTTTATCCAACACGAGTCTTCCATTGGTTGTTGATGCAGATGCATTGAATATTTTAGCACTGAATCCTTCGTGGGTGGCATTGCTTTCTCCCAGAACAGTTTTGACACCACATCCCAAAGAACTGGAGCGTTTGATTGGAAAATGGTATACAAAAGAAGAAATGTTTGGTAAAGCGATTGTTTTTTCGCTAGTGAATCAAGTGGTAATTGTTATGAAAGGGGCGCCAACGTTCATCATAGATGGCGAAACAATTTATGAAAACACTACAGGAAACGCTGCCCTAGCTACCGCTGGAAGTGGCGATGTCCTGACTGGGATGATTACGAGTCTTTTGGCACAATCCTACAAAGCTGTAGATGCGGCAATATTAGGCGTTTATCTCCATGGATTAACTGCCGATATCGCTTTACCCGAAACGGGTTATCAGTCTTTTATCGCTTCGGATATTATTGCAAACATTGGAAAAGCATATTTGAGTTTGGAGGATTAAGGTTGTTTAAAAGTTTAAATTGTTTAAAGTTTAAATTGTTTAAAAGTGTAATGGTTTGAATAGTCTATTTTAATCTTAGCGTCATAGCCTCTTAAAAGAAAATAGTTATTTGTAAATTTGTAGTTCGTAAAATCATACTATGAGAAAACCACTTGAATTAAGAACCGTAAATGTTACGCGCTACATTTCGCCGTTGCGGGAAGGGGGGTCGTTGCCGGCTCTAGCCGAAGCGGATGATGATTTTAAATATGTTTTGAAATTCAGGGGTGCGGGACATGGCGTAAAAGCTTTGATTGCCGAACTGATAGGCGGAGAAATCGCAAGAGTTCTGAATCTGAAAATGCCCGAATTGGTGTTTGCCAATCTTGACGAAGCTTTTGGTCGAACCGAAGGCGATGAGGAAATTCAGGATTTATTGCAAGGAAGCCAAGGACTAAATCTAGCGCTGCACTTTTTATCGGGAGCTATTACTTTTGATCCCGTAGTGACGAAATTGTCTCCAGAGTTGGCTTCGCAAATCGTTTGGCTCGATGCCTTTATTACCAATGTTGATCGAACGTTCCGGAATACCAATATGCTTATTTGGCACAAAGAATTATGGCTCATTGATCATGGAGCATCACTTTATTTTCACCATTCTTGGAATACTTGGGAAACACACGCCAAGAGTCCTTTTACGTTAATAAAAGATCATGTGTTATTGCCTCAAGCCAGCGAATTGGCAGCAACCGATCTTGCTTTTAGAAAATTGCTTACCAAAGAAATACTGCAGGATATTGTCAATTATATTCCGGAAGATTGGCTCCATTGGGAAGACAGCGAGCAAACCCCAGACGAGATCAGAGCTATTTACTTTCAGTTTTTATGGACGCGATTGAATCATTCAGAAATTTTTATAAAGGAAGCCCAAAATGCAAGAGAAAAACTTATATGAATACGCCGTTATTCGCGTTGTGCCAAGGGTAGAACGCGAAGAATTCCTGAATGTAGGCGTAATTCTGTTTTGCAAAAGCGCCAAATTCATAAAAATGCTATACTCTGTAAATGAAGCAAAATTACTGCTATTTTCGGAGGATTTTGATTTGGAACAACTCGAATTGAACTTATCCTCATTTCAAAAAATCGCTCATGGAGGCAAAGCCGGTGGGCCTATTGGTGAGTTTGACATTCCGTCCCGTTTCCGTTGGCTCACCGCTATCCGAAGCTCGGCGATACAAACTTCCAGACCACATTCAGGTTTCTGCGCAGATTTGGATCAAACCATTCAACGCCTATTTGATGAACTGGTTTTGTAACTCCAATTATTTTTACAGTATGTGCGTAACCCCAAAGCAGAAAATTTCGTTTATGATTTATCCTTCTGCAGGCTTTGGCGTCGGGCTTTTGGCTTTATCCACGCAGAAAAAGCGTGGGATATCGCCGCAATCCCTTACGCGAGCTGTGCGTTTATGGTGAAATCTAGTGAATAACTTCTATTTTGAATTTTTCAAAGGAAAATTAGAAATAATCAACTAATTCCTGCATTTTTATTGATACAAATTTTCCACGCGCTTAGATTTACACCTTTGAAAATAAGCCATAGACTAAAAGATAATTCCGCAATTAAACAAGGCATCAGCAATGCAATATTTGAAAGTTGTGGAGCAAGAAACAGTACAAAACTATTTGTCAGATAACATATACCAGCTATTGACATCAAAACTCCAATTGTTTTTGGCAAATACCCTGATCTAAAAATTAAGTAGCCTTCAATAAGACATACAAATCCAAAGAATATCAAGCCAATACCAAAACCGTAATCATGGAGTTTAATAAAGAGATAAGTGAAAGTGTTGAGCTGATCAGGGCTAAAAGATTTTAAATAGTCAGCATCCCCTAAGAAAAATAATGCAACTACAAGATTTAATTTATTAGCCACTAAAACTGCAGTTTGTATTAAATTAAATGATAAATTGAGCAACGCAAGTTTCTTGTTAACAGGTCTCAGAAGGTAGTAAAGCAGTATCATTACCGGCAAATCGCAAATATGCATAATCAAATCAGTGCTAATTCCAATTCTCCAAAGAAATTCAGAATTCATAATATGGCTTGCAGTAGCGGTTGGATCTCCATAAACAAATAGTTTATTTCGGACAAAGAGCTGTCCAAACGAACCTGCAATTATAATTATTAGGTATAGTATTCCTGCTATGCTGGCGTATAGTTGTGGGTTAATTTCAAAATTTTTAAGTTTAAGCTTCATGTCTAGTGGTTTAGTTTATATGTCGCCTGATATTTAAAATTGTTACTTGAAATTATTTTGACCTTTTCTTTTACTTTTCCCTTTGAAAAAGTGTACTCAAACCAAACATTAAAAAAAACTACAGGATAACGGGTTGCTATTTTGTAGTTTTTGATTGGTGCTTTGTTGTTTTCGTTCGTCACGCTATTCTGTTGGAATTTTTGACATATCCATATAGAAAATTTCCCAAGTGTGCCCGTCAAAATCTTCGATAGTACGCATTTGCATAAAACCATAATCTTTCATTTCGCTCGGCTCTGTTGCTCCGGCATTTAGTCCATTTGTCATAATGCTGTTCACTTCATCAAAACTGTCGGTCGATAACGAAAAAAGTCCCGCTACGTTTGATTTGGTGTCAACAATAGGTTTGGTTGCAAAGCTTGAAAACTTTTCGTGGGTCAAAAGCATTACAAAAATGCTTTCACTCCAAACCATGCACTTTCCAGTGTCGTCCGAAAATTGAGGATTGTTAGTAAAGCCTAATGCAGTATAAAAGTCCAAAGATTTTTGAAGGTCAGTTACTGGTAAATTGATAAAAATTTGTTTTGCCATTTTTTTAAATTTTTAGTTTTACTAAGTTAAGCATCTGGAATATTCGGTTCTACTAAACGTTTTAATTTGTCTAACGATTCCTGCCAGCCTAAATAACACATTTCAGTTGGTATTGGATTAGGGATTCCTTCCTGTGTTGCAAAAAGTTCGGTACCGCATAGTACTTTCCGGAGTTCGATTGTTGTAATCATTTGTCCCGGTAAGTTTGGGTCGTCAAACTCGTCGGTATATTTTAATCGTTCATTAGGTATGATTTCTAAATATTCGCCACCAAATGAGTGACTGTTGCCCGTAGTAAAATTGATAAACGACATTTTGTATTTCCCGCCAATTTGGAAATCCATACTATGTACTTTGCTGACAAAACCGTAAGGCGGTAACCAAGACGCCATTGCATCCGCATCTGTGAATGCTTTATAAACTTTTTCAGGAGGTACCGAAAAAACTCGGTGAAGTGTAACTTTATTTGCCATGATGTTCTTTTTAGAGAGTTAAATTTAATGATTTCTGGATTAAATTTTTTTGTTTGGCAAAAATATGTTTGTTGGGGAGTGCTGTTTTATAATAAAAGCTTATGTATGGGCGGTAGAGATATTTGTTGCTTAATTTTAATTATATTTGGTTGCAATTAAAACATAAATGATAATTACAATTCCTAATGATATAAAAAGCGAGTTTGAAGGTTATGATTATATTATAACTTGGATAAATGAATACAAAAATGTCAAGAATACTGAGATTACGTTTGATTTTGGAAAAGTTACATTTCTAGAAGCAAATCTATGCGCTTTAATTGGAACAATTTTTGAAATGTTGGAATCAAAAAATAATTTGATTAAACTTAAAAACATACAGCCACGTGTTGAAACAATTTTAAGAAAAAATGAGTTTTTGTTGCCTTTTGGGTTTCAAAAAATTGATGACCAATACGATACGTCGCTTAAATATAGAAAGTTTACTCCAAATGATGATATTGGTTTTAATAATTATATTCAAGATGAATTGTTAAAAAAACCTCAATTTCCATCACATAGCGAAAAATTAGGCAAAGAAATAACAAGGAATATTTTCGAAATATATGAAAATGCTAGGACGCACGGTCAATGTGATTATATTCATAGTTGTGGTCAGTTTTACCCAAGAAAACTTGATAAACCATTACATTTCACAATTGTTGATAAAGGTGTAAATATTAAACAAAATGTTTCAGCTTTTTATAATGAAGATATTAACGCTTCTGAAGCAATAGAATGGGCAATGAAAAAAGGGAATACTACAAAAACTGGAGACACTTCCGGTGGATTGGGATTAGCCGTTATTTTTGAATTTATAAAACTTAATAAAGGTAAAATCCAAGTAATATCTTCGGATGGTTTTTATGAGTATAAAAATGGAAATGTGACAAAAAATAAATTAGGTTCTATTTTTGAAGGGACAATTGTAAATATAAAATTTAATTTAAATGATCAAAACCATTACTCATTGAGTAGTGAAGATGAATTTTTTGAAAATATATTTTAAAAGGCGTAACTTTACAGTCAATTATTAACGAAATAATTATATTACGATGAAACATTTAATTATTAAAGATATAATTAATTCAGAATTAGCTGTTTCTACAGAAAATGGAGAAAAAGTTTTTGAAATAGTTGATTCTTATCTTCAAAAAAAAGAAAAAGTAGAATTGGATTTCGCTGGTATAACTATAATGATTACTGCATTCTTAAATGCAGCCATAGGAAAGTTATATGGTAAAAAAGAATACACTCCTGCATTTCTGAACGAATACTTAAAACTTGAAAATGTTGATTTAGAAGATCGAAGCTTGTTTAAAGATGTAATTCAAAGAGCTAAAGAATATTTTGCTAATAAAGAAGATTTTGAAAAAAATTCTAATAATGCAATTTATGGCAACGATTAAAGTACAAGATTTTAAAATAGGTTTTACTGACCAATTTTTTTTTGATACAAATATTTGGTTATTGCTTTTTGGAACAGTTGCTGATTTTCAAATTAAAGATCAAAGAATTTATTCTAAACTTTTAGAAGATTTAATAACAAAACAAAGCCCTATTTTTATTGCATCTGTTGTTATTTCTGAGTTTGCAAATGTTTTACTTCGAAGGGATTTTGAGCAATGGGTTACTATGGAGAAACCTATAAATGTAAAATTTAAAAAAGATTTTGTAGGGACTAAAAGGTATGAGGATTCCGTAACAACAATATCAAAATCTATAAATAAGATATTAAAATTACCAAATATTCAAGCTGTTCCAGATAGTTTTCATTGTATTAATGTAGAAAGTATTTTAAATAATTTTAAAATTGTTGATTTCAATGATTCATATATTTTTGAACTTTCAAAAATGAATAATTATAAGATTGTAACTAACGATAAAGATTTTCAGAAGTTAGATTCAAAAATTGATATAGTTACAACTCAAATTTAGTCGTTTATTTTACATATGTACTTTTAAAACTATATTTCTTAAAAACTCTGATGCTCTCGTAGCCCTGATGGAAGCGTCATCCTGTATGCCCGGGGTTCGGGCATACAGATATAGCGGACAGCAGGATTAGCTCAAAAAAAAACGGCTGAAATAAATATCTCAGCCGCTTGGTGTGTGGTGGTATGAATGGTCTATCCTAAGAAAGCTTTTAATTCCTCGTATGTCTTGATTTTTGTGCTTACTTTCTCTTTGTTCATCACGCTTTCTATTTGTGTTGGCAGGGGCAAAGTAACGCCCAAAGCAGGTTCTACCACATCCAAAAACTTGATAGGATGTGCGGTTTCTAGAAAAACGCCAATTGCGTTTGGTATGTTTTGTAATTCTTTTTTCAATCCTAAGTATCCAACAGCTCCATGTGGTTCGGCGATATAACCTCTTTCGTTATAGATAGCTTTTAATGCTACCAAAGTTTCAGCATCAGTGAAAGTATATGAAGTAAAATCTTTTTTGAACTGTTCCAAATCATTTTGATACATCTCCTGAATGCGAATAAAATTGCTTGGATTTCCTACGTCCATAGCATTCGAAATTGTGGCAAGAGATGGTTTTGGATCGTAAATTCCGTTGGCAAGAAATCTCGGAACGGTATCGTTTACATTGGTTGAAGCTACAAAATGCTCAATAGGCAGTCCCATTTTCTTGGCAATGATACCGGCGCAAATATTTCCGAAGTTTCCGCTTGGACAAGAGAAAACCAATGGTTTACCTTGACTTTTTAACGCTTTGTAAGCAAAGAAAAAGTAGAACATTTGTGGCAACCAACGCGCAATATTAATCGAATTGGCAGAAGTCAATTGAATATGATTTAGGCTTTCGTCCAAAAACGCTTTTTTGACCATATCTTGGCAATCATCAAAAACGCCGTCTACTTCAAGGGCTCTGATGTTTTGTCCCAAAGTAGTTAACTGTTTTTCCTGAATGTCGCTCACTTTTCCCGAAGGATAAAGAATCACAACATCAACACCTTTTACGCCAAGAAAACCACTGGCAACAGCTCCTCCAGTATCTCCGGAAGTAGCTACAAGCACTGTATTTTTACTTTCGGCCTTGTCTTTGTTGAAATAGGCGAGGCAACGTGACATAAAACGCGCTCCTACATCTTTGAACGCCATGGTTGGACCGTGAAATAATTCAAGAGAGTAGATTCCGTTTTCAACTTCTACCAGAGGGAAATCAAAACACAAGGTTTCGACTATGATTTGTTTTAAAGTTTCGGTAGGAATTTCGTCTCCTACGAATTGTTTAATGGCTTCAAAAGCGATTTCCTCATGGGATAAACTTTCTATAGTTTCAAAAAAACTTGGAGGTAATGGTGTTATGGTTTCCGGAAAATACAATCCTTTATCGGTTGACAATCCTTGAATTACCGCTTCCTGAAAAGAAACGTTTGGTGCATTATGGTTTAAGCTGTAATATTTCATTTTAATTTACGATTTTAGATATTCGATAGACGATAATAAAGGTTTGATTTTTAATATCGTTACCAAATATCTATTTCTGATATTATTTATATTTTTTCTTTGTTTTCAATAGTATGGCTTGATTTCTAACTTTGTACTTCCGAATACTTCGTATATCGTAAATCAAATTTCTTAAATCACTTTCATTCCTTCATCATTCACTTTTGAAACGTGAATTTCATAAGGCAAATTCATTTCTTCGTAAACGGCACTCATGGCTTTGGCAATTTTATCGGCGTTTTCTTTTCCTTTGCTTAAGGCAAAAATAGAAGGGCCAGAACCTGATATTCCAGAACCTAAAGCCCCGTTTTCGTATGCCGTTTGCTTGATTAAATCAAATCCCGGAATCAGCATAGAGCGGATAGGTTCGATGATATCGTCATGCAAAGAACGACCGATTAATTCATAATCTTGAGTGTATAATCCTGCTACCAATCCGCCCACATTTCCCCATTGGGTAATGGCACTTTTTAGAGAAACAGTTTGTTTCAACACCGAACGGGCATCCGATGTTTTCAGCTCAATTTGCGGATGAACCACCGTAGCATACAATTCGGAAGGACTTTCAATTTTGATAATGTCTAATGGGTTAGAACATCTTACCAAAGTGAAACCTCCCAAAAGGGCAGGGGCAACGTTGTCTGCATGGGCATTACCGCTGGCTAATTTTTCGCCTTGCATAGCAAACTTCACCAATTCTTTTCTTGTAAAAGGGCGTCCCAACAATTCGTTGATTCCAAAAACCGCACCCGCTGAACTGGCAGCACTGCTTCCGATACCGCTTCCCGCCTTTATATGTTTGTAAATTTCGATTTCAAATCCAAATTCAGTTTCCACTTCTTCTAGCATCGCTAGAGCAGCAACTCCCGCAACATTGTTTTCGGTTTCCATTGGTAAATCGGCTCCTACTATTTTGGTAATACGAACTCCTTTCACATCCGATTTACGGACAATTATTTCATCGCCTGCAGTAGCTAGGCAAAGACCGAGTACATCAAAACCACACGAAAGATTTGCAATAGTGGCTGGGCAAAATATTTTTATTTCAGTCATTGTTATTTTGTTTCAGGTTTAAAGTTTAAAGTTTCAGGTTTAAAAGAGGTTTGTTTGAAGACGTCTTAACTTGAAACATTAAACTTGAAACTAATTTTTAAACATTTCCTATTCTAATCACATCGGCAAAAATTCCTGAAGCTGTAACCGCAGCTCCGGCACCAGCACCTTTTATCAATAACGGTTGATCAATGTAACGATCGGTGTAGAATAAAACAATATTGTCTTTTCCTTCCAGATTGTAAAACGGATGGTCTTTTGGGATGAATTGTAAACCTACGCTTGATTTTCCGTTTTCAAATTGAGCCACAAATTTTAGTCGGCTTTCTTTTTGATTGGCTTCTGCCAAAATGGATTCAAAGTGTTTGGCATGTTCTTTTAATGAAGCGAAAAAAGCCTCATTATTGGTAGTTTCCATACATTCTTTTGGGAGAAAAGATTTATTTTCAATGTCTTCAATTTCCATTTGGTAACCGCTTTCACGAATCAAAATAAGGATCTTTCTGGCTACGTCAATTCCACTCAAATCAATTTTCGGGTCTGGCTCTGTAAATCCTTGAACTCCAGCTTCTTTAACCACATCATGAAAAGTGTTATTTTCATCAAAATTATTGAAAATAAAATTCAAACTACCTGACAAAACGGCTTGAATTTTGTGCACTTTATCGCCAGATGCAATTAGGTTTTTTACAGTATCTATAATCGGTAACCCAGCTCCAACATTTGTTTCAAAAAGAAATGGCGCATTGAATTTACGGGATAAACTTTTTAAGTTTTTATAATTATCATAGGCAGATGAACAGGCAATTTTGTTGCAAGTTACCACGGCAACGTTTTGTTTTAAATATTGCTCATAAGTTTTAGATACTTCTTCGTTGGCAGTAATGTCCACAAAAATACTGTTACGTAAATTGAGTGCTTTTACATTGGCAATAAATTGTTCTTTGTTGGCAGTTTCTCCTTTTTCAAGAAGTGATTGCCATTCTTTCAATGGAATACCATCTTCGTCAAAATACATTTTTCGAGAATTGGAAACCGCAATAACTCTCAGGTTTATTTTTAAATTTTCTTTTAGAAACTTCTTTTGTTGGTTTATTTGTTCGATGAATTTTTCACCCACATTTCCAACACCCATTACAAACAAGTTTAATTGTTTAGTGTTTTCTTCGAAAAAGTTTTCATGTAATGTATTCAGTGCTTTTTTGACGTCTCTTTCATTGATAACTACCGAGATATTTCTTTCGGAAGCACCTTGAGCAATCGCACGAATGTTGACGTTATTTTTTCCTAAAGTACTGAACATTCTTCCGCTCAAACCTTGATGATTTTTCATGTTTTCTCCCACCAAAGCAATAATACACAAGTTTTGTTCTACAATACAAGGATCAATTTTGTTTTGAGAAATCTCAAGTCCAAAAGCTCTATTAATAGCATTTTCTGCTATTTCGGCATCCGAATTTAAAATACCAATACATATAGAATGTTCCGATGAAGCTTGAGTAATAAAAATGACGTTGATGCTTTCATTCGATAATACTTCAAATAAACGTTTAGAGGAACCCGCAACACCAATCATTCCCGAACCTTCCAGAGTAATCAATGTAATATTGTCAATATGGGTAATTCCTTTTACAGGATTTGTTTGTGCTGAAACGGCATTGGAAATCAAAGTTCCTTCGGCGCTTGGTTCGAAAGTATTTTTGATCAGTATTGGAATATTTTTTCTTAGAACTGGCTGAATAGTTGGCGGATACAATACTTTAGCACCAAAATGAGACAATTCCATTGCTTCTTGGTACGAAATAGTAGCAATTGGTTGTGCTTGTTTTACAATTTTTGGATTGGCAGTAAACATTCCGTTTACATCTGTCCAAATTTCTAAATCGGTTGCATTCAAAGCTCCTGCAATAATAGCAGCTGTATAATCCGAACCTCCACGGCCTAAAGTAGTGTTTATTCCATCTTCAGAAGTGGCAATAAAACCAGGCATAACGACTACTTGATTAACATTCGATGCAAAAAAATCTGCAATCAATTGATTGGATACTTCAAAATTGACAACTGCTTTTCCAAATTGGTTGTTGGTTTTTATCAATTCTCGGCTGTCTTTATAGCTGCTATTTTTTAGCTTTTGTTTTAAAGCCTCGGCAATTATATAAGAAGATAACAATTCACCAAAACTTAAAATAGTATCTAAAGTTCTAGGAGATAATTCTCCCAAAAGAAAACAGCCGTCAAGCAATGTTTCCAAGTGATTGATGATTCTTTTGATATGACTTAACAAACCACTTTGTTCGCTAACCGGAATTAATTGCTTAAGTGCTTCTAAATGTTTTTTCTCAATTTCGGTGACAATATCTTTAAAACTTTCATCATTAGCGGCAGCTTTTGTTGCGGCTGTTTGCAATAAATCGGTTACTTTGCTTAAAGCGGATACTACTACAACAAGCTTTTCGTCTTGTGCTTTATTAAGGACTATATCTAAAACTAGTTTTATATTTTCTGCATTGGCTACCGAAGTTCCGCCAAATTTTAATACTCTCATAAGAAGGTTGTATTTATTTTAATGTAATTGATATCGCTATTTTTTATTAGTGTCAAATTTTAAATCCTAACGATTTTGTATTGTTTGTTTTGTAATGTAAATATTTTCTATACACCCATGACTTTCTTCCTTTAAGGGAAAAGTACAGCAACTGGATTATATGTAAAATGTATACCCCTAAGGGGTAGTAGTTGTAGTAGATGTAGTTGTAACAGCAATTGCAACCCAATTTTGAGTTGTTATCGAAGGATGATATGTACTGTTAAATTTTTTCATTTTGATTTTTCAAAAGTACTGTTTTTTATGAAAAAACAAAGCTTTGTTAAGTGTTTTTGCGAATAGTTTAATATTTAAATTTAATATGGATTTAAATTTAATATTGAATAATTTATTTCATTGTTTATTGAGATTATCTTTGTTTTAAAATAGATTTTAGACTTAATTTATAACTTTGTTGAATCAAAAATAGATGGGTTTTAGTTTTGAAACAACAATTATCGAGTTTGTTTGATTTTTAAGTTATTTTTATAAAAGTATAAATAACGATTTCGATAAAGAGGTTTATTTTTTTTAATTATCCTCAAAAATAATTGCTTTTTAATATTGATTTGTTGAATTTTGAACCCTTAAAATCAAATGAAATGAGCATCCCTTAAATTGGTCGATAAAATCAATAATGATATGCGAATTATATATGATTTATAAAAAATAATAAATATCTACATACAAAATGGAGAATACACATCATATAAGTACAAGCCTACTTTCTTTCGAGAGTTTACAAGAGATTATTTCTCATCATAAATTAATATCACTTTCTGAAGAAGCTAAAACAAACATTCTAAAGTGTAGAAAATATTTAGATGCTAAGATGGCTTCTCATTCTGAACCTATTTACGGTATTAATACAGGTTTTGGGTCACTTTGTAATGTTAAAATATCAAACGAGAACTTATCAAAGCTTCAAGAAAACCTTGTGAAGTCACACTCTTGTGGAACAGGGGAGGAAGTGCCAAACGAGATTGTAAAATTAATGTTGTTGCTTAAAATTCAATCCTTAAGCTATGGGCATTCAGGTGTACAATTGCAAACTGTTGAGAGACTGGTTGGCTTTTATAATAACGATATATTGCCTGTAATTTATACACAAGGATCTTTGGGAGCTTCTGGTGATTTAGCTCCTTTGGCGCATTTGTCTTTACCTTTATTAGGTGAGGGTGAAGTTTGGTTTGAAGGTAAAAAGGTTCATTCGAGCGTGGTATTAAAGCATTTTGGTTGGGAGCCGATAGTGTTAAAATCCAAAGAAGGTTTGGCATTATTAAACGGAACCCAATTTATGAGTGCTTACGGTGCTCATATCGTTATGAAAGCCAATAAGTTTTCTTATTTGGCCGATTTAATAGGGTCTATTTCGCTAGAAGGTTTTGATGGTAGAATCGAACCCTTTAATGAGTTGATTCATTATATACGACCTCACAATGGTCAAATTGCGACTGCCAAAAGAGTGAAAGAATTTCTGGATGGTAGTGAAATTATTGAACAATCTAAAGCACATGTTCAAGATCCGTATTCTTTTCGTTGTATTCCTCAAGTACATGGAGCTTCAAAAGATGCATTTGAGTACGTAAAAAAAGTATTCAAAACCGAAATTAATTCTGTAACCGATAATCCTAATATATTTATTGAGAGTGACCAGATTATTTCCGGCGGGAATTTCCATGGACAACCTTTGGCTTTGGCTTTGGATTTTATGGCTATAGCTTTGTCGGAACTGGGAAGTATTTCGGAACGCAGAACCTACCAATTGATTTCTGGGTTGCGCAATCTTCCGGCTTTCTTGGTAGATAATCCGGGATTGAATTCAGGATTTATGATTCCACAATATACCGCTGCAAGCATTGCTAGTCAAAACAAACAGTTGGCAACTCCTTCGAGTGTGGATAGTATTGTATCAAGTAACGGTCAGGAAGATCATGTGAGCATGGGAGCTAATGGCGCAACCAAATGTTTACGTGTTATGGATAATTTGGAACGTATTTTAGCCATCGAATTGATGAATGCTTCTCAAGCAATTGAATACCGCAGACCTTTACAATCCAGTGATTTTATAGAAATGTTTTTAAAATCTTACAGGGAGGAAGTTCCTTTGGTTACTGAAGATCGAATTTTGCATTATGACATAGAGAAAACTGTATCTTTTTTGAATAGTTTTCAAATCGAAGAAGATTTGTTAACATTAGCTTAACATTGGCTTTAAATAATGAAGTAATTTTGCACTACTAAAATATAAACAAATGTCATTAAATAGTATTTTTCAATTTTTAGTCCCAAAGGACAAAAAATTCTTTCCTCTTTTTGAAGAAGCGTCTAGTAATTTAATTGAATTAGCTTCAAATTTGCACGAAGCAGTAAATCTTCCTTTAAAAGAAAGAGAAGTTCTTTTTCTTAAAATTGATGAATTAGAACAAAAAGGGGAGGACATTACACGTCAAACCAATTTAGAATTGAGTAGAAATTTTATTACTCCGTTTGACAGAGAAGATATTCACTCCTTAATTACGTCGATTGATTATGTTGCCGATTACCTTCATGGAGCAGCTAGCAGAATGAGATTGTATCAAGTAGATAAAATCACAAAATCAATTCGTAAAATGACAGAAATCAATCTTGAAGCCTGTCAGAATATTGATATTGCGGTAAAAGAGTTGAAAAATTTGGATAACATGAAAACCATTACCAATGCTTGTGCAAAAATCAATAAACTAGAAAACAAATCGGACATGGTATACAATAAAGCCGTTTTTGAAATTTTCGAAAACGAAACTGATGCCAAAAACATTATTAAATACAAAGAAGTCTTGTCAGTATTAGAATCAGCAACTGATAAATGTAAGAGTGTAGCAAGTGTTTTAGAATCTATTACGGTAAAACATTCTTAATTTAATTCTATTCATTCTGAAGATATTGATATGACTTTACTATTAATTATTATAGTTCTAGCACTAATTTTTGATTACATCAATGGTTTCCATGATGCGGCCAATGCTATTGCTACTGTTGTTGCAACAAAGGTTTTGTCACCTTTTCAGGCCGTTGTTTGGGCAGCATTTTTTAACTTTTTGGCCTATTGGGTTTTTGGTTTTGGAGTAGCAGATACTGTTGCCAAAACTGCCCATACCATGGATATTAATCTTGTTGTTATTCTGGCTGGTGTAATTGCGGCCATTGTTTGGAACCTGATTACATGGTGGCAAGGAATTCCTTCTAGTTCCTCACATACTTTGATTGGAGGATTTGCAGGAGCTGCTCTAGCGCATGCTATTGCTGTTCATGGTTTCTCAGGTTATATTGCCGAAGATGGAAAAGTTCAGTACTGGTACGATATTGTAAGCTGGTACAAAGCTAGTAAAGACGGCGGAATGCCATCTGGTGTGATTATCATTATTGCTTTTATTGTTTTGGCACCTTTATTAGGAGCTTTGATGTCTTATCTAATTTCGATTTGGTTATTGAATGCATCCAGAAAAAGTATTTATCCTAAGATTTTTACAGTCGCATTAATGATCTTAACAATTTGGTTTGTACAAAGCCAAATGGTAAGTTATGCTGATATTGAAAAACCAAGATTTGATTCTCATTTTTGGAGTGTAGCTTTTGAATCGCATAATATAAAATGGTTTTTGGTTGCTTTTATAATATTATCAATTAGTATTTTTTGTTTAATATTTAGTAGTTTAAATTTAAATCAAGCAAATGCGTGGTTGAAAAAAATGCAATTGCTATCATCTGCAGCTTTTAGTTTAGGTCACGGTGGAAACGATTCTCAAAAAGTGATGGGTATTATTGCAGCTGCTGTTGCTGTATATATTCATACGAGTGGTGCTACACAATTAAGCTTGCCCGATTGGTTGCAAGTAATTCTTCCAGATGATGATAAAGGAATTAAGGGAGCAATGCCTGCATGGATTCCATTGGCTTGTTATTCTGCTATCGCTGCAGGAACGTTGAGTGGTGGTTGGAAAATTGTAAAAACAATGGGTTCCAAGATTACTAAAGTTACCTCTTTTGAAGGAGTTGCTGCCGAAACCGCAGGTGCTTTAACTTTATATTTCACAGAGCATTTTAAAATTCCGGTAAGTACAACACATACTATAACAGGTTCTATTATTGGGGTGGGTTTAACCAAAAGAATTTCAGCTGTTCGTTGGGGAGTAACTGTAAGTCTGGTTTGGGCTTGGATCTTAACAATACCTATAACCGCTTTACTGGCTTCATTTGTATACTACTTTTTAAGTCTAATTATAAAATCTTAACTTAAAAGCATATAGCTCATAAAAAAACCATTCATTTCGAATGGTTTTTTTATGGTTTTAAATAGGTTAGGAGCAGGCCAATTCTTTAAACATCGTTAATTGTCCCGCTGTCTGCTGTATCTTTTTATAAAGTAAAGAAAAATTACTTTATAAAAAGGATGTCGCGACCATCGGGGCTAAATAACAAATTTGGGGTTATTATCAACTTCAAAAAAAAATCATAGTTTAGAATAATCTAGCGAATTTCGATGCCCTTTTTTATATTCCTTGAACTAAATTTTTATGATTTTTTCTTCGCTTGTAATGGGTTTGTTTTAAATTTTTATCTCCAGTGATGATGCTAATATTTCCGTCAATTTCAAGCATGGCCAGTTTGACATCTGTAAAATATTCGACTCCATGTTCCCGCATTGCTTCTCTTAATTCATCTGAAGTAATGTTTAATTTACTCAAGCTTTTGAAATCTAAAGTACCATTATGAATTAGAATCTCCGGTTTTTCGAGCATAAATTCACTGAATTTTTTATACCGATACATTAACTTTTTTAATACAAAGTTAATCATGAAAAGTACCGATGCCGCGGCCATACCACCCCAAAGTGTAGTGTTGTTTCCAACCATCGCATTTTGCACGGAGTTGCTTATTAGTAAAATTAAAATTACATCGGCAGTATTAAGCTGAGATAATTCTTTTTTTCCAAATAAACGCAAGGCAATGATCATAAATAGGTACACCGCCGCACTTCTGATTATAATATCTAGGAATGGATTCATTTTTTTTGTGTTATAAATTCTATATATTTCCTCAATCAGATTTTATAGTCGATTTTCAAAAAAAACTATTTAATTTTAAAATTCTTTTCAATCGCTTTAATCATCTCTCCAGCTATATCTTTATTGGTAGCGCCTTCAATTCCTTCAAGTCCAGGTGATGAGTTCACTTCTAGTAATAACGGGCCTTTTGCAGAACGAATAATATCTACGCCGGCTACTTTCAAATCCATCGCTTTGGCGGCTTTTATAGCAATTCTTTTTTCTTCGGAAGTTACTTTAATTACTGACGCTGTTCCTCCCAAATGAATATTGGCACGAAATTCTCCTGGCATAGCCTCTCTTTGGATCGCAGCAACCACTTTCCCGTCAATTACAAAACAACGAATATCTTTTCCGTTGGCTTCTTTTATGAATTCCTGTACCAATATATTGGCATTTAAGCTTTTGAAAGCATTGATTACACTTTCCGCAGCTTTTTTGGTTTCGGCCAAAACAACTCCTTTTCCTTGTGTTCCTTCAAGGAGCTTCACAATTAGAGGAGATCCACCAACCATTTTTATTAAATTATCGGTGTCTAAAGGCGAATTGGCAAATCCAGTCGTCGGAATGTCGACACCATGATTAAGCAATAATTGTAACGAAAATAATTTATCTCTAGATTGTGTAATAGCAGTTGATGAATTTAAGCAATACACTTTTAAAGCTTCAAATTGTCTGGTTAATGCACAACCATAAAAGGTAATACTTGGGCGGATTCTGGGTATAACGGCGTCAAATTGATTCAATATTTTTCCACCTCGGTAATGGATTTCAGGCGTTTTGGCGTCAAGTTTCATGTAGCATTCTTTAATATTTAAAAAGTGCATTTCATGTCCTCTCATTTCTCCAGCTTCCATAATTCGTTTGTTGCTGTACAATTCAGGATTACTAGCCAAAAGACCAATTCTTAAGCCAGAACTTGCTTTCTCGGAATTGACATACAATTCCTTTAGACTTTCAGGAGTTGGCTGTCCTAAAAGATATTTTTGTTCCGGATCAACTAATATTCTTCCGCTCATGGCTTCGCGTCCCAAAAGCATCCTGAAGCCCATCGAATCGCGATTGGTTAACGTCATTTCGATTGGCCATTTTGAATCACCAATGGCTAGATTAGTCTGAATCACGTAACGATGTTCTCTAAAACCACTGGAGCTTTTTACTATACGTTTGTCGACTAATGGAGCTTCACAATGAATCACCGTTTTGATGTTATTCTGAATTGGGTTAATGTCAAATTTCACCCAATTGGCATCATTTTTTATAAAGGGAGCAATGTTTATAGCATGCAATGCGGAAGTTTTGGCGCCAGAATCGACACGGGCTTTAATAGTAGGAATTCCTAATTCTGGAAAAGAGCACCATTCTTCACTACCCAGTATAACTTTATTTTGAAACATAAATTATTTTTAGTTTGATCAATTTTTAATATATCAAATGTAAATATTTGTTTTTAAAAAATACGATATTATCCTATAAAGAATAAACCCGTTATGTTATTAAAACGTAACGGGTTTATAATTATGTAAAATGATGTAAATTATTGATTTGTAGGCTCTTCTGCTTGGTTTCTAGGTTCCTCAGCTTTGTGAACTTTTACAGTCAATTCCTGAGCGCCTTCTTCTATATCCATAAAGATTTCGTCACCAGTTGCAATTTTTGAAGTGATAATTTCTTCAGCGAGTGCATCTTCAACATATTTCTGAATGGCTCTTTTTAAAGGTCTAGCGCCAAATTGTTTGTCAAAACCTTTATCAGCAATAAATGCTTTTGCTTTTTCAGAAAGATTCAATTGATAGCCTAATTCTTTTACACGATCATATAATTTTTTTAATTCGATTTCAATAATCAAATTGATGTCTTCTTTTTCTAATGTGTTAAAGACAATTACATCATCAATTCTGTTTAAGAATTCTGGAGCAAATGTTTTCTTCAAAGCATTTTCGATAATACTTTTCGAGTTGTCGTCGGCTTGAGCCACTTTGGCAGCTGTTCCAAAACCAACTCCTTGACCAAAATCTTTCAATTGTCGAGCTCCAACATTAGATGTCATGATGATAATTGTGTTTTTGAAATCAATTTTTCGACCTAAACTGTCAGTTAAAAAACCATCATCAAGAACTTGAAGCATCATGTTGAAAACATCTGGATGTGCTTTTTCAATCTCATCAAGTAATACAACACAATATGGTTTTCTGCGCACTTTCTCTGTCAATTGACCTCCTTCTTCATAACCTACATATCCTGGAGGCGCTCCAACTAATCTTGAAATCGCAAATTTCTCCATGTATTCACTCATGTCAATTCGAACTAGGGCATCTTCAGAATCAAATAATTCTTTGGCAAGAACTTTGGCCAATTGTGTTTTTCCAACACCTGTTTGACCTAAGAAAATAAAGGAACCAATTGGTCGGTTTGG
Organism: Flavobacterium sp. N3904; assembly: GCF_025947305.1. Taxonomy (NCBI): domain Bacteria; kingdom Pseudomonadati; phylum Bacteroidota; class Flavobacteriia; order Flavobacteriales; family Flavobacteriaceae; genus Flavobacterium; species Flavobacterium sp. N3904. The sequence goes on along the minus strand of NZ_CP110009.1, from coordinate 3,594,255 downwards.
ATCTTTCAATCCAGCGCGATTTCTTTGAATGGAACGTGCAATTTTTAAGACCGCTTCGTTTTGTCCAATAACTTTATTTTGAATAAGTTCAGGAAGTTTAGCCAATTTGTTACTTTCTGTTTGGGCAATACGATTTACAGGAATTCCTGTCATCATAGAAACCACGTCGGCAACATTGTCTTCTGTTACCAGAATTCTGTTGTTTTTGGAATCTTCTTCCCATTGTTCTTGAGCAATTGCAAGATCTTTTTCTATCTTTTTCTCGTCATCACGAAGTTTGGCTGCTTCTTCATATTTTTGCTTTTTAACAACAAGATTCTTCAATTCGCGTACTTCTTCCAATTGACGTTCCAAATCCAAAATTTGTTTTGGAACATCAATATTGGTGATGTGTACTCGAGAACCTGCTTCATCCAGTGCATCAATTGCTTTATCTGGTAAGAAACGCTCTGACATATAACGGTTTGTTAATTTAACACAGGCTTCAATGGCCTCAGGCGTATACGTTACGTTATGATGGTCTTCGTATTTATCTTTAATGTTATTTAAAATAGTAATGGTTTCAGCAACAGATGTTGGCTCTACAATTACTTTTTGGAAACGTCTTTCCAGTGCACCGTCTTTTTCAATATATTGTCTGTATTCATCCAATGTAGTAGCACCAATACATTGAATTTCACCTCTTGACAAAGCAGGTTTAAACATATTGGATGCATCTAGTGAACCAGTGGCTCCGCCTGCACCAACAATAGTATGAATTTCGTCTATAAAAAGAATGATGTCATCATTCTTTTCCAATTCGTTCATAACTGCTTTCATTCGTTCTTCAAACTGTCCTCTGTATTTGGTTCCGGCTACTAAGCTAGCCAAATCAAGAGTTACTACACGCTTGTTGAACAATATACGGGAAACTTTCTTTTGAATGATTCGTAAAGCCAATCCTTCGGCAATGGCAGATTTACCAACTCCTGGTTCTCCTATTAATAAAGGATTATTCTTTTTACGACGACTCAAAATTTGAGAAACACGTTCAATTTCTTTTTCGCGTCCTACTACAGGGTCTAATTTTCCTTCCTCGGCCATCTCTGTTAAATCTCTTCCAAAATTGTCAAGTACTGGAGTTTTAGATTTTTTATTTGATTTGTTGGCGGGGTTGTTGAAATTTCCTTCTTTAAGACTGTCATCTTGTCCTGAATCATCATTATACGATTCGTTTTTTGGCAAGTTTTCTAAAAATTCTTCTTCTTTTGGAGTCATATTGATGTATTGTTCTTTAGCTATATCATAATCTATTTTGAGTTTATTCAATAGCTTGGTTGTAGGATCATTTTCATTTCGTAAGATGCATAATAGTAAATGGGCAGTGCTTATTGAGGAACTTTGAAACACTTTAGCTTCTAAAAAAGTAGTTTTTAGAGCTCGTTCTGCTTGACGAGTGAGGTGTAAGTTTTTCTTTTCTACATTCACTTCAACACTAGGACTTGCGGGACTTAGTATCTCAACTTTCCTCCGCAAATGTTCAAGATCTACAGAAAGATTATTCAATATATGAATTGCTTTTCCGTTACCATCTCTAAGTATACCTAACATCAAATGCTCAGTACCTATAAAGTCATGTCCTAAACGTAGTGCCTCTTCCTTGCTATAGGTAATAACGTCTTTAACCCTAGGTGAAAAATTATCATCCATAATATATATATTGTTATTGTAAATTTAGTGAATATGTTTATGAAAAGCAAAAATCATACCTTGATTTACTGTTTAGGCTAATTGACAAAAAAAATGATGAAGTTACCGTTAAAGTATGCTTAATTTATTAACCAAATAACAATATTAATTTGTTAATAAATCAAAAAAAAATATGTCACTTTATAAGTGAAATCATATTGAGAAAGGTTATATTAGCGGGATTTTTGAAAACAAAATAATTTTAATTTAAGTATATATTATGTCTGAAGGAGAAAAGTTAATTCCTATTAACATTGAAGATGAAATGAAAACAGCTTACATCGATTATTCGATGTCAGTAATTGTATCCAGAGCACTTCCAGATGTTAGAGATGGCTTGAAACCAGTACATCGAAGAGTACTATTTGGAATGCATGATTTAGGAGTTAATTCCAGATCTGCCCACAAAAAATCCGCAAGAATTGTTGGAGAAGTCCTTGGTAAATATCACCCACACGGAGATACTTCAGTTTATGACGCCATGGTGCGTATGGCTCAAGAATGGAGTATGCGCTATTTATTGATTGATGGTCAAGGTAACTTTGGTTCAGTAGATGGGGATAGCCCTGCTGCAATGCGTTATACAGAGGCTAGAATGCGTAGAATTTCGGAAGAAATTTTGGCAGATATAGATAAAGAAACAGTTGATTTTAAATTAAATTTTGATGATACATTAGAGGAGCCTACAGTTATGCCAACTCGTGTTCCTACCCTATTAATAAATGGGGCAACAGGAATTGCAGTCGGTATGGCGACAAATATGCCTCCTCACAACTTAACCGAAGTGATCAATGGTACTTTGGCTTTCATGGATAATAATGATATTGAAGTTGACGAATTAATGACGCATATCAAAGCTCCAGATTTTCCTACTGGAGGTATAATATATGGTTATGAAGGGGTTCGCGAAGCTTTCAAAACAGGAAGAGGTAGAGTAGTAATGCGAGCCAAAGTTGGTTTTGAAGAAGTGGATGGACGGGAATGTATTATCGTTACTGAAATCCCTTATCAAGTGAATAAGGCAGATATGATCAAACGTACTGCCGACTTAGTAAACGAAAAGAAAATAGATGGTATTGCAAATATTCGAGATGAATCGGATAGAAATGGGATGCGAATCGTATATATATTAAAACGAGATGCCACGCCAAATGTGGTTTTGAATACACTATATAAGTTTACACAATTACAGTCTTCTTTCAGCGTCAATAATATTGCAATTGTAAAGGGCCGTCCACAAATGTTGAATTTGAAGGATCTGATTCATTATTTCGTTGAACATCGCCATGATGTGGTGACACGCAGAACGCAATTTGAATTAAAGAAAGCGGAAGCTAGAGCACATATTTTGGAAGGTTTGATTATTGCTTCTGATAATATTGATGAAGTAATTGCGTTAATTAAAGCGTCTAAAAGTACGGAAGAAGCCAGAGAAAAATTAATAGAAAGATTTAATTTGTCTGATATTCAATCTCGTGCTATTGTAGAAATGCGTTTGCGTCAATTAACTGGTCTGGAACAAGATAAATTGAGATCAGAATACGAAGAAATCATGAAGTTGATCGAGCATTTAAAAGCTTTATTAGCAGATGTAAACTTAAGAATAGCTTTAATCAAAGAAGAGCTAACAGAGATTCGTGATAAATATGGAGATGAACGTCGTTCTCAAATAGAATATTCAGGAGGTGATGTAAGTATAGAAGATTTGATAGCCGATGAAAATGTAGTAATTACAATATCTCATGCAGGATATATTAAACGTACTAATTTATCTGAATACAAAACACAAAATAGAGGAGGAGTAGGGCAAAAAAGTGCAGGAACAAGAGATCAAGATTTCTTGGAAAATATGTTTGTTGCTACAAATCATCAATATATGATGTTCTTTACCCAAAAAGGGAAATGCTTCTGGATGCGTGTATATGAAATTCCAGAAGGTAGCAAAACTGCCAAAGGAAGAGCAATTCAAAACTTGGTGAATATTGAGAGTGATGATAAAGTGAAAGCTTTTATTTGTACTCAAGATTTAAAAGACAAGGATTATATCAACAGTCATAATTTAATTATGGTAACCAAAAAAGGTCAGGTTAAGAAAACATCTTTAGAGAAATATTCTAAACCAAGAGTAAATGGAGTTGCTGCAATTACAATTAAAGAAGGAGATGAACTATTAGAAGCCAAATTAACAAATGGTGAAAGTCAAATTATATTGGCTGTTAAATCTGGTAAATTAGTTCGTTTTGAAGAAACAAAAACGCGTCCGATGGGAAGAACAGCTTCAGGGGTTCGTGGAATTACACTGAAAGACGATACTGATGAAGTAATTGGAATGGTTACTGTTGATAAAGATAATATTAATGATTCTCAAATTTTAGTAGTAACTGAAAATGGTTATGGTAAACGTACCAAATTAGTTGATGAAGACGGTGAAGATGTTTATAGAATCACTAATCGCGGAGGAAAAGGTGTAAAAACACTTAATATAACAGAAAAAACAGGAAAATTAATTTCAATAAATGCTGTTACTGATGCTGATGATTTAATGATTATCAATAAATCTGGATTGACAATTAGAATGGCTATAGAAGATTTACGTGTAATGGGACGCGCTACTCAAGGAGTTAAATTGATAAATCTAAAAGGAAAAGATTCTATTGCTGCTGTTACCAAAGTAATGAAGGACGATGTTGCAGAAGTTGTTGTTGATGAAGATGGAAATGTAATTGAAACAGAAACAATTGAAAGAGTAAAACCAGTTTTAGAAGTTTTAGAAGACGAAGGCGTTACTGAGGATGATGAAGAGGACAATGAAGAAGTTGAAGAAGAGGATTTAGACGAAGAGGAATCTGATGATGAAGCCTAATTAAAAAGTAATTGAATAATAAATATAAAATAGATTAATATGAAAAGTAGATATGTAATAATAGCGTCAGCATTATTTTTATCAGTAGCAAGTTTTGCTCAAAAAAATGAAATAAAAGCAGCCGAAAAGGCATTGAAATCAGGAAATTCAGCAGAAGCGATAACAATTTTGGATGGAGCAGAATATTTGTCTGTAAATGCTCCTGATGCAGAAAAGGCACAATTCTTATTTGTAAAAGGAAATGCATTGTTAGATTTAGCTAATAAAAATGTGGAGGCAGATAAAAATTTGAGTCTTGCAGCAAAAGCGTATCAAGAATTAGTGGAGTTAGAAAAAGCTTCTGGAAAGACGAAGTATTCGGCTCAGGCAACAGTTTCTATTTCAGAAATAAAAAATAAACTAATTAATGCTGCAATTGCGGATACAAAAGTTAATAAAGATGCAGAAGGCGCCATAAAGTTGTACGATGCATACGAGTTGGATAAAAATGACACGATTAACCTTTATTATGCAGCATCGACTTATGTAAATGCAAAAGATTATGTTTCTGCTCTTAAATTGTACGAGGAGCTAAAAGCATTGAACTATTCTGGAAAAGCAACATATTATTATGCTGTGAACAAAGTAAATAATCAGGAAGATTTTTTCAAAACAGCTGCGGACAGAGATAGATTGGTAAAAATGGGAACCCATGAAAAACCAAGAACAGAAGAAGTTCCTTCAAAAAGAGGTGAGATTTATAAAAACATAGCATTGATTTATGTGCAGGAAGGAAAAATTCTCGAAGCCAAAAAGGCAGTTTCTGATGCTAGAATTACGAATCCGGATGATACTTCATTAATTTTAACAGAAGCTAATTTATATCTTGAAACAAAGGATATGGATACCTATAAAAAATTAATAGCTGAGGCATTACAGAAAAATCCTAATGATGTAGATTTAATTTTTAATTTAGGTGTAGTTAGTGCTGGTGCGAAAAATTATGCTGAGGCAGAAAAATTTTACAATAAAGTTATTGAATTGAATCCCAAATACATAAATGCATATATCAATATGGCAGCCATGAAATTGGAAGATGAAAAAGTAATCATTGATGAGATGAATAAATTAGGAACTTCTCCTAGTGATATGAAACGCTATAATGTTTTGAAAAAGAATAGAGAAGATTTGTTTAGAAGTACAATACCTTATCTTGAAAAAGCTGTTGAATTGGAACCGAAAAATGTTGATGTTTCTAAAACTTTACTTAATGTTTATAGCGCATTGGAAATGACAACAGAGTACAAAGCTTTGAAAGCAAAAATGTAGACTTTTTAATTTTCTTTGTTTTTTATAAAACAATTATAAATAAAATTTGATTCTTACTAATATGATGATCTTCTTTTGGGAATGACATTGATTAGGTTTGTTGTATAAAGAGTGAAACTGGTATTTTATAGATAAAAAAATCTTATAAAATACCAGTTTTTTTAATTTCAGTCTAAGTTGCTGCATTTTAGTTAAATATTTTGTCGTATATACTTATTGTTTGAACAGAAAATTTCTTATTGTTTTAGGGCAGCCATAAATGTGAATTCGTTATTCAAATTAATTGAGCTAAAATTTTAAAAAGATTCTAATTACATATTTGCATAATGTGTTTTTTCTTTCAGGCTATTCTTTCACACATTCAAATTTTACAGCTCAAAATTAATTTGATAATTAATTTCCCAATATTGAATAAATATTATTATTTTTTTCTTGGAATTATTAAATTATTACTATTTTAGACAAAAAAAATATATATAATAAAAATGTATAATTTAAAATATATTATATTTTTTTTAAAGATAAAAACCCGAAATCTATTTTTAATTTTAAACCTAAACTAATGAAAAGAAAATTTGTAATGCTATCAATAGTATTATTGATAAATGCTGGATTGTATGCTCAAAAGGCTCAAATAAAAAATGCTCAGGAAATGTTTGCAAACGGAAAGCCTCAAGATGCACTAGGTGTTTTAAAAACAACAGAATACCTTATTATTAATGCTACAGATGAAGATAAATCTGATTTTTATTTTTTGAGGGGTAACATTTATAAAGACTTGGTTTCTAAAAATATTGATGTGCCTAATAATTTTTCTTTAGCTTCCGAAGCCTATCAAGAATTGCTTAGAGCAGAAAATGAAGCAGAAAAATACAAGTATACTTTGCAGGCAAATGCGGCATTAAAGGAGATGAAATCTAAGCTTGTAAATGGAGCTATTGAAGATTATAAAATAGGAAAATATAAAGAAAGTGCAGAGAAAAGTTATAAAGTCTATTTGCTGGACAAAAAAGATACTTTAAATTTATTTAATGCGGCTTCTTCTTCAATGACCGTGAAAGATTATGATTCGGCAATCAAATATTATGAAGAATTAAAAGCAATTAATTATTCCGGCAAAGGAATTATTTATTATGCTACGGATAAAAAAACAAAAAAAGAAGAGGCCTTTGTTTCTGCTAATGTAAGGAAGCTTAATATTGATTCTGGGCTTTATGAAAAGCCAAGAGATGAATTTTCACCTTCTAAAAAATTAGAAATAAACAAAAATTTAGCATATATCTATCTTGAAAAGAATGATGCTGCAAAGGCTGAAGCTTGTTATAATGTAGTTTTAGAAATAGATCCTAAATATATTGATGCTTATATCAATATTGCCTATGTAAAATTAGAGTCTAAAAAATCTATTGTTGATGAGATGAATAATTTGGGAAATACACCTAGTGAAATGGAACAATATGACAAATTAAAAATTAAAAAAGATAATTTGGTAAAAAGTGTTATTCCTTATTTAAAAAAGGCCTTGGCTATAGAACCTAAAAATCAAGATGTGGTCAAATCACTTATGGGAGTTTATAGATCATTAGATATGATGGACGATTATAATGCTTTAAAATCTACTATGTAAAAAAACTTTACTTTAAAAAAAATGCTAGATATTTTCTAGCATTTTTTTTATATTATTTTTTTAATTACTCTAAGTTTATGGGTATGTTTGTTGGTTTCAGCGTTGTATATGCCCAAATGATCCAAACGATCGATTCGTACTTTGCCGCTTGCATGTATGATGTAATTGTTTTCCATTATAATGCCTACGTGAATTATTTTTCCTTCATCATTGTCGAAAAAAGCTAAATCACCTGGTTCACTTTCTTCTATAAAACTTAAAGCCTCACCTTGTAAAGCTTGTTGAGATGCATCGCGTAGTAATTTATATCCATTTAGTTTGTAAACCATTTGAGTGAAACCAGAACAATCAATGCCAAATGGTGTTTTACCTCCCCATAAATAGGGGGCATTGAGATACATAAATGCTGAATTTAAAAGGTTTTTCTTTGGTTTTATACCACTTACTTTTGATCCTTCAAAACCAAAATTTGCTGTGTTTATTTCATTATAATTTAAAAATGACAATGACGATCCTAATGGAATTGGAATTAATAAATTGGAAGGTCCTGTAATATATTCAATTAAATCGGCATTAAGTATTATAGCGTCCGAAGATAGTTGTTGATAATTTGATTCTGTTATTGACTGAGTCTGTTTGCTGTCTATCCAGCCTTCGTAATCGTCATATTGCAGTTTTATGCGTGACCATTGTTTTAGTTGTTCCAAAACTTCAAAATGCTCTCCAAATAAAACTTGAGAAACTATTTCGCTTTTATCACTAGCTTCAGCTCGAAGTGGGATTATGGCTAAATTACAAATTCCAAACATTTATATAAATTAGAAATTAGAAAATACGAATTAAAAATATTGGTAAAATTAATGATTTTCAATCCGTATTTCTTATAAAATCGAGTTTTATTCCCTCGTTGAAAACAAAGCTATGAAATAATTCTTTCAATAACAATTGCAGATGCACCTCCGCCGCCATTGCAAATAGCTGCTGCACCAATCTTTGCATTATTTTGTTCTAATACGTTTAATAAGGTCACAATAATGCGTACGCCAGAGCAGCCAAGTGGATGTCCTAGGGAAACAGCTCCTCCGTTTACATTTACTTTATCATTGTTCAGACCCAGTATTTTAGAATTTGCCAATCCGACTACTGAAAAGGCTTCATTGAATTCAAAATAATCAACATCATCAATTGACAATTCGGCTTTGGCTAAGGCTTTTGGGATTGCTTTTGCGGGACTGGTAGTAAACCATTTTGGTTCTTGCGCAGCGTCTGCATATCCTTTTATAAATGCTAATGGCTTTAAGCCTAAAGATTTTGCTTTTTCTTCACTCATCAACACTACTGCAGCCGCTCCATCGTTTATAGTTGAAGCATTAGCTGCTGTAACAGTACCATCCTTCGTGAAAACAGCATTTAAGGTAGGTATTCTATCTAGAGAAACATTTGTGTATTCTTCGTCTTTTGAAAATAATATAGGGTCTCCTTTTCTTTGAGGTACAGGAACTGGCACAATTTCATTGTCGAATTTTCCTTCACTCCAAGCCTTTGCTGAGCGTTCATAAGATTGCATTGCAAAATTATCTTGATCTTCTCTCGAAAAATTGTATTCAGACGCGCATAAATCAGCACAAACTCCCATTGCATTGTTGTCATAAGCATCTGTAAGTCCATCTTTTTGCAGACCGTCAACCATAGTGCTTGGGCCAAATTTTGTGCCGTTTCTTAGGTGCATATAGTGCGGGATCAAACTCATATTTTCCATACCGCCAGCAATTACAATTTCTGCATCGCCACATTGTATGGCTTGAGCACCAAGCATTACAGCTTTCATGCCAGAGGCGCATACTTTATTGATTGTTGTACAAGCAACTTCATTCGAAAGCCCAGCGTATATGGCTGCTTGTCGCGCAGGCGCTTGACCTACTCCAGCTTGAACTACATTCCCCATGTAAACTTCATCGACTAAATTTGGATCTAATTGTATTTTATCTAAGGCTCCTTTTATAGCTACAGCACCCAATTTTGGAGCTGCAACAGTAGATAATCCCCCCATAAAACTGCCGATAGGTGTTCTAACTGCAGAAACGATAACAACTCTTTTGTTCATGTTTACTATATGTTGATTTATAAAGCAAATTTAAACTTTTTTCAACGAATTCAAATTTTAATGCAACTAAAAATAGTATATTATTAACAAATTCGTATTTTATATTAAAAATTCGACTAAATCGATAATTTTTTAATATTGAATGAGGATTACTTTTTCAGTAATATCGAAATATATTTCAAAGCAAAGTTATTAATCAAATAAAATTTGTTCAACAATTCATTTCGGTTTAAATCTTACTTTACTATTGTTTTTGGATAAAAAGAGCATCTTTGTTATTTTCGGTAGTCGTATCTATATGTTTGATTGTAAGGTCTTTTTAATAAAACAGTAAAAAATATTTAAAAAAAGAACCAAAATAGTTGTGAGAAACGTAAACATGTCTTAAATTTGCAACCGCAAAACAGGACACGTTTCCTGAGGTTTTGGAGAGGTGCCAGAGTGGTAATGGAGCAGTTTGCTAAACTGTCATCGAGTGATCGGTGCCAGGGTTCGAGTCCCTGTCTCTCCGCTTATTTTTTTTATGTTAAGAGTTTTAGCAAAACTTAAATATCGGTTGGTATTTCATAAAATAAATATTTATTGAATTCGGGGTGTAGCGTAGCTCGGTTATCGCGCCTGCTTTGGGAGCAGGAGGCCGCAGGTTCGAATCCTGCCACCCCGACAAATTATATTCAAGAGCAATGGAGGCATAGCTCAGCTGGATAGAGCACCTGCCTTCTAAGCAGGCGGTCGAAGGTTCGAATCCTTCTGCCTTCACTTAAAACGATACTATTTCTAGTATCGTTTTTTTGTTTTAAATACTTTCCTATTTACTTTTTAAATTTTCTTATTTTTATGGAAATTTAATTCTTATGATTTTCCCTTTTAGACCATTGTTATTTTTCTTTTTCCTTTTGCAATTTGTTAATGGTTATTCGCAGAATGATAAAAAGCAGACAAAATCATTACCTCCTCTGAATGATACTACTTTTGTTAATCTAAAAGATTACAGCGACGATTTTGTATATGATATGAAATATGCTACCGTTGATAATTTTTTGAAATCTAAAGTGTACGATTGTGCCGAATGCTATTTGCGATACAAAACTGTAAAAGCGCTTATAGACGCCAACAATAGATTTCAAAAAAAAGGGTTGAAAATTAAAATTTTCGATTGCTACAGACCTTTAGATATTCAAAAACGAATGTGGGAAATTGTTTCAAATCCAAAGTATGTTGCAAATCCTAGCAAAGGTTCGATTCATAATAGAGGAGGAGCTGTAGATATTACTTTAGTCAATTTTGAAGGAAAAGAATTGGATATGGGCACTCCTTTTGACTTTTTTGGAGTTGAAGCAAGTCATGATTATTTTAAATTTTCTCATGAAATAATTGAAAATAGAGAGCTACTTAAAAGAATTATGATCAAAGAAAAATTCAATTCTTTTGATTCGGAATGGTGGCATTATAATTTAAAAGAAGCTTTAAATGATAAAGTTTCCAATTTTAGATGGGAATGTAATTGAATTTTTATTTCCAAAAAATAGGTTTGCTTTTTTTTATTCAATCATTATTAGATCCTTGAGCGTTCAACCTTATTCCATAATTCCTTCCTTTTGTTTTCAAATTATAAATCAATTTGTAAGTTCTTAATAACTTGATTGTTGCGTTTTTTGAAAGAAAATATTTATTTATATTAATTTATTGTGTATTTCATCGATTATTTTGTGTTTTAATTGAATTATATAATTACTTTCGCGCCGCAAATCATTTAAAAACAGTGATTTGTGCTTTTTTAGTAAATTTAAATTTTTGATTCAAATTAATATTAAATCGACATAATTCTAAATATTGATTTGGAATGTAAAATGTCATTTTTATAACACCTTGTGTCTTTGTATGAAAAGAATATTACAAAATAGTTTTTTTAAGTGTATTGGTCCAGAAAATAAATCTGGTATCACGTTCGTAGAAGTAGTGATTGTTGGTTTATTAGTTCCTCTTGTTGTTAGAAATGTAAAAAACTACGTCATTAGTTTAGAGAAAAATGATGATGAAGAAAAAAAATATTTAGCATAAAAAAAATTTTTCAATTGGATTTACTCCTGTTTTGAAAATGTTTTTTTTTTGCATATAATATTTTATTCTATGCAACGTATGTTATCTATAAAATAGTTTTCAGGCTTATAAATTTTTCCATCCAGTTCTGATGTGAATTCTTTTTTGAAAACATAATCTTCAGTATCAGTCAAGTATTTGATTCTCATCAAAGAAACAGGAGATGTTTTTAAATCTTCATAATTATCTTTCATAAACATAAAAATCCCCGATTTGACTCTGTTGTCATATCCTTTATCGTCTCGAATCATTGTACCACAACTTTCCTGATCGATATGTACAAGAGTAACAATTTTTCCATTTTGAAGTTGTAGATATAATTTGGAATCTTTATCAAAGCAATTTGCTTTTATGAAATCTTTGCTTTTTTGAATAAGTTGCACATTTAACGTTGGTATTCCATCTGTTAATGCTAAAGAATAGAAAATGTAATTTGCATTACCTCCAAATATTTTCTCTGTTATTAAATATTCTTTGGTTACTTTATAGGTACCAATAGAATCTGTGACATTGGCTGCATATTCACATGGTTTTTGAGCAAAAAGAACGAAGCTTAAAAAGCTAATAGTTACAGTAAGTACGTATTTCATTATTATTTTATTTTGGTGCAAATTAAAACAATTTTATTATTATTTACATCGGTTGTAAAAAAACAATACAAATTACCTCCTTCTTTAATTTTCCATTTTTTTCTTATGTTTTCAACGCTTTCTGGAAAATTTCTGGTTGTGATATTTGCTTTTTTATTTTCTAGGTAAAGTTTCATTTCGTTTTTATGATACAAAAATGATTTTTCGATTTCAAAAATTCTTCCTGGGAATGTCATATGTTCATCAGAAGTATATAAATGAGAATGCTTATGGAGTTTATTTAAATCATAGAAGAGCGCGACTTCATCAAAACCTCCCGATTTCATTATGGCGCTATTGGGTTCGTATATAAATCTTTGCGGTAAGCTATAAGATGGAGTTTTTGTAACCTTATTTATTTTAAAATCAAAAACTTCTTTTTTCTCTTTTGCAATATTAATAGTTTTAATTGTTATGGTTTCGGTATAGTCTTTTCTTAATTCCCATAATAATTCTTTAACTTCATTTTCAACTGCTACAAGGTGTATTGATTTTATATGTTTTAATTCAGTAATTCCTGCAGAAATATCAAGAATCGGAGCTGTCTTTATTAGTATTGAATTTGTTTTTTTGAAATAAAAATCAAGATTCTCGGGTACATTTGGCAAACAATCTTTGAGCATAAAGACTTTGCCTTTGGTGTCATTTCTCCTTGAAGGATCAATGTAAATCCAATCCCATTTTGTTTTTAAATTGGATAGCGTTTCAAAACTATCTTCTGCATAACAAGTGATATTATTTGCACTTAATTGCTTAAAATTATGCTTTACAATATTTGATAATTCTATATTGATTTCACAATGGATTATATTTTTGACTTTTAACGAAAAAAAGTAATCATCTACACCAAATCCTCCGGTTAAATCTATTAGGTTTTCGCCTGAAACAATTGAAGCCTTATAAATTGCCGTTTTTTCTGAAGAGGTTTGTTCTACAGATATTTTACTTGGATAAATAATATTTTGAGTTGCAAACCAAGTTGGCAATTTGTCTTTGGCTTTTGTTTTTGCGGAAATTTGATTTAAAATAGAAACCCATTCAACAATAGGAAATGGATTCTTTTGAAGTGCCAATTTAGAGATATTCTCACCAATATTTAAATTGATAAATTCCTGTATTTCAGGATTTATTAGGTCAAAATTCAATTTAGATGTTTTTAGTTATGAGTTGAATAAACTTATTTTCAGGAAAAAATTCTTTGCAAATTACTTTTATAATAGTGTACAAAGGAACTGCAATTATCATCCCTAATATTCCAAATAAAAATCCTGCTATTAAGATGACTAGAAATATTTCTAGCGGATGCGAACTAACACTTTTTGAAAATATAACGGGTTGTGATACGTTATTATCAATTACTTGTACGATCCAAAATCCAATTAAAACATATATTGTTGTTGGTATTATTTCAGATTGAAAGTCATTTCCCAAATTGCTTAACATTGTTAATAGTGCTGCTAATATAGAAGCAATTAAGGGGCCTATATATGGAATAATATTTAAAACTGCGCACAAAAAAGCAATTACTAAAATATTTGGGATGCCAAATATAAACAAGACAACAGTATATAAAATAAATACGATAAATAATTGCAGCAGTAAACCAATAAAATACCTAGAAAGTAAGTGGTTGATTTTTTCTAAAGAGTTTAATATTTTTTCTTCGTGGGTATCAGGAATTAATAATTTGGCTCCATTCAAAAACATTTCTCTATCTTTTAGAAAGAAAAAGGTAATGAATAATACAGAACCCAATCCCATTCCAAAATTACTGATTGTTCCTAATATTGAATTTAAAAAGTTGGGCAATATGTTAAAATTTATTTTGGAGCTTAAGTTTGACGAACTCAATATTTTTGAGGAATCAATATGATGGCTTTCCAGGAAAGCTCCTATTTGATTGATAAGTTTTAAGCTATTTTCTTCAATTTTCACGGTATTCAATAGTGATAAATTTTGCCCTTGAGAAATGACTAATGGAATAAACATCATTATAAAACCTGATATTATTAAAATGTAAATTACCAGAGTGGTAATAGTGGCAAAGGTATGTTTAAATTTTAATCTCCTTTTTAGAAAAACCAATATAGGAGTTCCAATTAAGGTTAGAATTAACGAAACCAAAAGGTAAATTAATACAGATTGAATTTGGTATAAAAAAAATAGAATTAAACAAATAATTACAATGGTTGCAATTGCTCTTAATATTCCATTTGCTAAAATTCTTGAAGAAATCATATCTTTAAATTAAGTTATAAAGATAAAAAAACTCGCTAATAAGTAGCGAGTTTTAAATTCTAATGTCAAAAAAAATTACAATCTAAATGATGCTCTTGATCCTCCAGACAAAAATATGGCTGATATTCTGCTTTTTTGTCCTGTGGAGAACATATACATCGCGTTATCATCTGTATAATCCATATAATTCATAGTCATTTCAACAGGAGTTCCTGTACAAGTGCTATAATGCGGATATACTGGAACCCCATAATTAGCGTCATTATGAGTAGGTGTATCAGATACTAAATCACTACCACAATTTGCATCTCCCCAAATGTGTCTTAAATTCATCCAGTGCCCAACTTCATGTGTTGCAGTTCTGCCTAGGTTGTATGGTGCATTTGCAGAGCCAGATAATCCAAAATATTTTGAATCAATTGCAACTCCATCAGTTGCAGAAGAACCTCCAGGGAATTGTGCATAGCCTAATATACCGCCACCAATTGTACAAACCCATAAGTTAAGTTTTGTAGTTGGAGATGTTGGTGCGAGGCCGCCTTTACTTGTTTTTTTCATTGCGTCAGTAGTTCCCCAAGATGTCTTGGTAGTCGATTTTCTAATAACTTGATCCAACACAAATGTAATACCTACATTTGCCTTCACACCAGCAAATAGAGCTGGAACAGAATTAAAATCCGAGTTTAATGCATTGAAATCTTTGTTTAAAACATCAATTTGTGATTGAATCTGAGCAGCTGAAATATTTTCGGCAGTTGTTCTGTATAAAACATTTACAACCACAGGAATTTCTATTTTTCCATTTACTAAGCGTTTTGTTAAAATAGCTTTTTGTGTAAAAGCTTCGATTTCGTTCATTCTGATTGCTAATGTTGGATCTGCTTTTAATTGGGCTTCAAGAACATCTTGTGTTGCACATTTTCGTTGTGTAACTGCATTTGCATTTGTAACATCTGAACCTTCGTTTTGGTCGTTTTGACAAGAAAAAAGCATTGTGAATGCTAACGCTGATAAAATTAATTTTTTCATAGTAATAATAGTTTGTTATAAAAAAGTTTGTTTGGTTAATTATTTTACAATTTTATAACAAAAATGTTAAAACAACAATGTTTTTTAACAGATATTATACTAATTATTCAAAAAGAACGGTTTTATTGACTTGGACAAGAGTAATTTGGGTAATTTTACGTAGTAAAAATCTTATTAACAATTAAATTAAACTTGTTTGTTTGCGTTTCACTTAAAAATAATGTAAGGTAAGGAGTGCTAAATTTTACAAATTAAATGTTTTACTAACATAATTTCTTGAAATAAAGTAAATTATGATTTTTTAAAACTTTTAATAACTAATTAGTGAAGATATAGTTAATGATATTAGCTCCCATCTTTAATGCTTTTTCACGAACATCAATAGGATCATTGTGGACTTCGGGATCTTCCCAACCATCGCCCAAATCGCATTCGAAAGTGTATAACAGCACTAATTTATTTTCAATAAATATTCCAAATGCTTGTGGTCTTTT
Organism: Flavobacterium sp. N3904; assembly: GCF_025947305.1. NCBI lineage: Bacteria > Pseudomonadati > Bacteroidota > Flavobacteriia > Flavobacteriales > Flavobacteriaceae > Flavobacterium > Flavobacterium sp. N3904. The sequence continues at coordinate 3,578,135 of NZ_CP110009.1, read as the reverse complement.
GCCATCATGTTCATGAATCTTGGGTAATCCATTAGGGAAAGGAAATGGTTTCTGGAAAATTGGGTGAGAGGCGGGAATCTCAACTAAGTCATTGTTTGGGAATATTTTTTTAATTTCTTTTCGAATATATTGATCCATTCCATAGTTATCATCAATATGAAGAAAGCCGCCTGCCAATAAGTAATTTCTAAGGTTTTTTAGATCTTCTTCGCTAAAGACTACATTTCCATGACCTGTCATGTGTACAAAAGGATACGATAGTAAATCTGGACTACTAGGCTCTACAGTTCTTGGCTTAGGGTTTATTTTTGTGTTGATAGTGGCATTGCAATATTTTATTAAATTGGGTAATGAAGTTGGATTTGCATACCAATCTCCACCGCCACTATATTTTACAAGAGCAATTTCCTGAGCAAAACAAGAGAATGAAACTAAAAATAAAAATAAACATACTTTTTTCATCGAAGCGTTTTAGCGTAATTAAAACTTAAATTTCATTTACAAAAACAACACTGTGACAAGCTACAATTGCAGCAGTTTCTGTTCGTAATCTTGTGTTGCCAAGCGATACAGCAATGTAGTTATTTTCTAAGGCCAATACAATTTCCTTTTCAGAAAAATCGCCTTCAGGGCCAATTAGTATAGTGCAATTTTCGTTGGGCTTCAAAATTGATTTCAAGGTTTTTTTATCTGTCTCTTCACAATGAGCGATGAGTTGTAATCCTTCATTTTTAAGTTTTATAAATTCTTTAAAAGATACTGCAGGATTTAATTTTGGAAGATGTAACTGATTGCATTGTTTCATAGCCGACAATATAATTTTATCAAATCTTTCGGCATTAATTACTTTTCTCTCAGAGCGGTCACAAAATACAGGTGTTATTTCATAAATACCAATTTCAGTTGCCTTTTCGAGAAACCATTCAAAGCGATCATTCATTTTTGTGGGTGCAACAGCCAGATGTAATTTGTGTTTTGGAGTTTCTGATTTTTCAACTGAAATAATTTGAACGGTACATTTGCTATCGGATGCTAATGTTATTTCAGTTTTGAATAGAAGTCCCAGTCCATTGGTTACAAATAATATATCGGTATCTTTTTTGCGCAATACCTTAATAATATGTTTGCTTTCTTCTTTGTCAAAAGAAAAGCTTTCGGTAGTTTCAGTAATTGTAGGGTTATAAAATAATTGCATAATTAAAATTGTATTCGTGCTTTTGAAACAACTGTTGATGTTTCGAATTTTTCAGATAAGAATTTTTGATAACCTACAATTCCAATCATTGCAGCATTATCGGTGGTGTATTCAAATTTAGGAATAAATGTTTTCCATCCGTATTTATTTTCAGCTTCTTTTAATGTCTTACGAATACCGGAATTAGCAGAAACTCCACCGCCAATCGCTATTTGATTGATACCTGTTTCCTTTTCCGCCAATTTTAATTTGTCCATCAGTATTTCAATTATAGTATGCTGAATCGAAGCACAAATATCATTTAGATTTTCATTTACAAAATTGGGGTTTTCTATTTTTTTCTTTTGAATAAAATATAAAATTGCCGTTTTTAGACCAGAGAAACTAAAATCCAATCCAGGAACTTTTGGTTTTGTAAACGCAAAAGCTTTAGGGTTCCCAACTTGTGCATGTTTGTCTACCAAAGGGCCACCGGGATAGGGAAGTCCTAATATTTTGGCACTTTTGTCAAAAGCTTCTCCTACAGCATCATCAGTAGTTTCTCCTATAATTTGCATGTCAAAAAAATCATTTACACGAACTATTTGAGTGTGTCCGCCACTTATTGTCAATGCCAAAAAAGGAAATGAAGGTTTGTCAAATCCTTCTTCATCAATAAAATGTGCCAGAATATGGGCATGCATATGGTTTACAGCTATTAACGGAATGTTCAAAGCCAAAGCCAAAGATTTTGCAAAAGAACTTCCAACCAATAATGAACCCATAAGTCCCGGTCCTTGCGTAAATGCAATTGCTGATAATTGTTCTTTTTTGATATTTGCCTTTTTTAATGCTGCATCTATTACAGGAACAATATTTTGCTGGTGTGCTCTAGAAGCAAGTTCAGGAACTACGCCACCATATTGATTGTGAATTAACTGATTGGCAACAACATTAGACAACACATTGTCGTTATGTAAAACAGCGGCAGCAGTATCATCGCAAGAACTTTCGATGGCAAGTATAAAAACCTCGGAATTTTGCATAAATAAGGATGAAATTTTGAACTATATTTGATGTATTACTATAAAAATAGTATTTTTACAGCGATGCCAAAATTAAAGATTTTTTATTTAAGGTATTGTCATTTCCACAGGCAAAATGTTTTTTTTGCAAAAAATTAAAATAGGACACCAATCAAAAAAATTAAAAAAATAGTATTTCGTACACTACTGGGGCTAATATTACTTTTGTTAGTATGTTTCATTGCCCTTACTCTACCAAGTGTGCAAACAAAACTTGCCCAATATTTCATGAAAAGCATCAATGATGATTTTGGTCTTAATATGAATATTGATGAAGTGCAGTTAACTGTTTTTGGTGGTGTAAAATTTAAAAAAGTTTTGATTTTAGACCACCATAATGATACTTTAATTTATACCAAAAGAATAAATACCACAATACTTGGAGCCAAACGATTATTAGACGGAGACTTAATTTTTGGGGATTTGATTATGGACGGAGTAGTTTTTAATCTAAAGACTTACAAAAAAGAGAAGAAAACCAATCTTGATTATTTTATTGACGCTTTTGGTCCTCCAAGCAAAACACCATCAGAAAAACATTTTTTATTAACAGCATCAAAAATTGATTTGTCAAATGGACATTTTATATTAACGGATGAAAATAATGAAACTCCAAAAGCAGTCGATTTTACACGATTGAATATTTCTGTAGCGAATTTTAAAATATATGGACCCGAAGTGTATGCCAATATTCAAAAAATGTCTTTCTTGGATCATAGAGGTTTGTATGTAGAAAACGTAAAAGGACTTTACAGTTTTACACAGCAACATATGAAACTTGAGAAAATGGAGTTAAAAACCAAGGAATCAAGTGTGAAGGGCAATGTAACTTTGAACTATGCAATTGAAGATTTCTCCGATTTTCAAAATAAAGTAGAGTTCGATTTTAAAATAGATAAAGCAACTTTAGCTTCAAATGATATTCGCTGTTTTTATGATGAATTGGCAAAATATCAATATTTTAGAATGAAAGCCCATATTACGGGCCCGTTAAACAATCTAAAATTTTTGGATTTAAGTTTGAAAGACAATAGAAATACCCAATTAGAGGGGTTTATTAATTTTAAAAATCTGTTGGGAGACAAAGATCAAAAATTTTATATGAATGGGAAGTTTGATAAACTGACTACCAATTATGATGATTTGATTCGTATTCTTCCAAATGTTTTGGGTCCGAAATTGCCAATTATACTCAAAAAATTAGGCGATATATCAATAGTTGGGAATTCACAAATTACAACAACTTCAATCCATGCAAACCTTGCAATGACTACTTCATTAGGCCATGTTAAGTCAAATTTTTCTATTAAGGATATGGATCAAAGTGATAAAGCTGCATATGTAGGTTATGTTGTTTTGAATGATTTTAATATTGGTAATTTTTTAGATAACAAAGATTTATCTAAAGTAAGCTTAAATATTGATGTTGACGGAAAAGGATTTTCTGAAAAATATTTGAATACATCTCTAAAAGGAGTCGTTTCAAATATGGATTACAATGGGTATAATTATAAAAATATCAATCTAAACGGGAATTTTAAATTGCCTTTATATAAAGGTACAGTTACTGTAAACGACCCAAATCTAAAAATGAATTTTGATGGCTTGGTCGATTTGAGCCAAAAAGAGAAAAAGTATGATTTTCAAATAAAAATTGACAAAGCGGAGTTGCATAAATTAAAATTTGTAAATGATACTATTTCGCAATTTAAAGGAGACATAATTGTCGATTTACAAGGGAATACTATCGAGGATATTCATGGTAATATTTATGTAAATACGGCAAACTACACCAATTCTAAAGACAATTATGAGTTTGATGATTTTAATATAAATTCTAGTTTTGATGAAAAAAGAATACGAACAATCAAAGTAACTTCGCCTGATATTGCGGATGGAGAAATTGTTGGCAAGTATAAGTTTTCAGAATTAAAAAGTCTTGTTTCAAATTCACTCGGAAGTTTATATACAAATTACAAACCTCTGAAAGTGAATAAAGGCCAGTTTTTAAAATTCAATTTTAATGTATACAGTAAAATTGTTGAAGTTTTTTTTCCTGAAATAAAAATTAGTGAAAACACCATTGTAAGAGGAAACATAAATTCCGATATTAATGAATTTAAATTTAATTTTAATTCGCCAGTAATTACTGCCTCTGATAATACATTTGATAATATCAGGATTTCTATTGATAACAAAAATCCACTTTATAATGCTTACATCGAATTGGACAGTATTAAAACCAAGATGTATAAGATTAGGGATTTTAGTTTAATAAATGTCACTTCAAAAGACACTTTATTCTTCCGTACAGAATTTAAAGGAGGTTCAAAAGGGGAAGATTATTTTAATCTGGATTTATATCATACGATTAATAAAGAAAATAAAAATGTTGTTGGTTTTAGTAAATCGGAAATTAAACTCAAAAACAGTTTGTGGTTTTTGAACGAATTGAACAAGCCAAACAATAGAATTGTATTTGATAAAGAATTGAAAGAATTCAACTTAGAGGATTTTATTTTATCGAATAAAAGGCAGGAAATTTCACTTAATGGACTCTTCAGGGGTAAAGATTATAAAGATTTTAAAGTAAAGTTTAAAGATGTAAATGTTAATGAGTTTACATCTGCTCAAGAGAGTTTTAAAATTTTCGGAAATTTAAATGGGGAAGTAAATTATAAGCAAAACAAGCTTGAATACGAACCAACTGCTTCACTAGTAATTGATAGTCTGAATGTAAATGATTATGATCTGGGTGTTTTAAATTTTAATATAAAAGGAGACAAGGAGTTTAAAAAGTTTCTTGTATACTCAACTATTGAAAATAAAATGTTTGAATCTTTTAGTGCCGATGGTAGTTTTGAGATTGAAAACAAGGATACCAATTTTGATTTAAATTTAAAGTTTGACCAATTTAATTTGGCTACTTTGAGCTCTTTAGGTGGAGATGTAATTTCGAATATACGAGGACTTGTTTCTGGAAATGCAACTATAGGCGGAAGTGTAAAAAAACCTGAAATAAATGGGCGTCTTTATGTGAATGAAGGAGGTTTGACGATTCCGTATCTGAATGTTGATTACGCATTAAACGAGAAAACAATAATTGATCTGACCGGAGAAAAATTTCTTTTTAGAAACACTATATTGACAGATACAAAATACAAATCATCTGGGATCTTGAATGGAGTTGTCGAACACAAGAATTTTTCAGACTGGAAACTCGATTTGACCATAAATTCAAAACGTTTAGTTGCTCTAGATACAAAAGACAGCGAAGACGCAGCTTATTTTGGAACTGCGTTTATTAATGGAACTGCAACTATTAAAGGGCCTGCAGATGGCTTGTTTATAAAAGTTGACGCAAAATCCGAAAAAGGAACAGCAGTCAAAATACCAATAAATAATGCGGAGAGTGTAGGCGAGAATAGTTTTATACATTTTGTAACTCCAAAAGAAAAATACAATCTGGAAAATGGAATTATAGAAAAAACAAAAAATTACAATGGTCTTGAATTAGAATTTGATTTGGAAATCACTCCCAATGCAGAAGTTGAAGTGATTTTGGACAGAAATTCAGGTCACGGTATGAAGGGTAGAGGAAACGGAAATTTATTACTCAAAATTAATACTTTAGGAAAGTTTAATATGTGGGGGGATTTCTTGCCATTTGACGGAACCTATAATTTTAAATATGGCGGATTAATCGATAAAAAGTTTAAAATAAAAAAAGGTGGCTCTATTATTTGGGAAGGAAATCCAATGAAAGCACAATTGAATTTAGAAGCAGTTTATAAAACGGCAGCAAATCCCGCAATATTGATTGCAAATTCGAGTGTAAACAAAAAAGTAGAAGTTGATGTTGTTATTGGTATTCGCGGGGATTTGGCCAGTCCTGAGCCTGATTTTATGATTGAATTTCCAACAATTACAAGTGTATTAAAATCGGAACTTGAAACAGAATTGGCCGATAAAGACATTCGACAAACACAAGCCTTATATTTATTGTCAACAGGTAATTTTTTAAGTCCTGACGGATCAAATCAGGCTGTGGCTTCGAGTTTGTATGAAACAGCAACGAGTATGTTGGGAGATATTGTTCAATCCAAAGATGAAAAATTTGAAATGAATTTTAATATTGTTTCTCCGGATAATAGGCCAAGCACCCAAACCGATGGTCGATTTGAGGCAATAGTTTCATCCAAAGTCAATGAAAGAATAACCATAAATGGTAAAATTGGAGTTCCTTTTGGAGGTGTAAATGAATCTGCTGTTGTGGGAGATATTGATGTTAAGTATAGAATTAATGAAGATGGGACTTTTAATTTTCACGCTTTCAACAAAGAAAATGACATCAATTACGTGGGGCAGGATATTGGTTATACCCAAGGGTTAGGAATTACATACGAAGTCGATTTTGATACTTTTACAGAATTGGTTGATAAGATGTTCAAAGGAAATAAGAAATTAAAAAGTGAAGGCAAAAAAGAAAAAGTGGATAATTCAGATTCTAATTTAAATCCTGATTTTATCAATTTTTCTAAACCCAAAAGCCCAAATACCGACACTCCAAAAGTGAATCAGGACGCAACCCTTCCTGAAGAGGATTAATGATAAAAAAGAAATTATTCTCTTTTATATCTGCTTCTATTTAACTTTAAACTAAATTTATAGAAAATAATTCTGTAATTCTTAATTATACTACAAAACGTATAAGTGTAAAATAGAATATTTCAAAAATAATTTTGACTGCAAATTGGTATTTATTTGTATTTCAAAAGTTAAAATTTTATTTTAAAATCATAAATAAAATTCAAGTCTTTTTGATTCAAAAAAACTTATCAACGAAAACGTTTGAATTTCACTTATTTTATTAAAATGTTAGAAACGTACCCTAAAATGTCCTTGATGTTTGCTAAATTTACACTTTAATACTTAAAAAAATGTCAAAAACAATAAAAAAGATAGGTGTTCTTACTTCTGGAGGAGACTCACCGGGTATGAATGCAGCTATTAGATCGGTTGTACGAACATGTGCTTTTCATAACATAGGATGTGTTGGTATTTATAGAGGATATCAAGGAATGATAGAAGGGGATTTTAAAGAAATGGGGCCCCGAAGTGTAAATAACATTGTGAATAAAGGAGGGACTATTTTAAAATCTGCACGGTCAATGGATTTTAAAACTCCTGAAGGACGAGAAAAAGCACATAAAAATTTAGTTAAAGCAGGAATTGACGCTTTGGTAGTAATAGGTGGTGACGGTTCTTTTACCGGAGCATTATTATTTAATTCAGAATATAACTTTCCGGTAATAGGAATTCCAGGAACAATCGATAATGATATATTTGGTACAAGTCATACCTTAGGTTATGATACGGCTTTGAATACGGTTGTTGAAGTAATTGACAAAATTCGCGATACAGCAAGTTCCCACAATAGATTATTTCTTATTGAGGTTATGGGACGTGATGCAGGACATATTGCATTGAATGCCGGTATTGGTGCTGGTGCTGAAGAAATTCTTATACCAGAAGAAGATTTAGGTTTAGATCGTTTACTTGATTCGTTGAGAAAAAGTAAAGCAGCAGGAAAATCATCCAGTATTGTGGTTATTGCCGAAGGGGATAAAATTGGTAAAACCGTTTTTGAACTTAAGGATTACGTAGAATCTAATTTTCCAGAATACGATGTTCGTGTATCTGTTTTAGGGCACATGCAACGTGGTGGTGCACCGTCATGTTTTGATAGAGTTTTGGCCAGTCGCCTTGGTGTAAAAGCTGTTGAATCTTTATTGGAAGGAAAATCAAATTTTATGGTAGGTTTATTATGTGATAAAATTGAACTGACACCATTAGAACAAGCAATAAAAGGACATACTGAAATAGATCAGGAATTACTTCGTGTTTCAGATATTATGTCTATTTAAAATATAAAAAGAAAATAAAGTTTATTGTGAGGAAATGTAGACTTTATAAAAGTTGAACAATAACAAAAAATTAATTAAAATGTCAAAAGTAAAATTAGGAATAAACGGATTTGGTAGAATTGGAAGAATTGTATTTAGAGAAACTTTCAATAGAGATAACGTAGAAGTAGTTGCAATCAACGATTTATTAGATGTAGATCACTTAGCATACTTATTGAAATATGATTCAGTTCATGGTCGTTTTAACGGAACTGTAGAAGTAAAAGAAGGTAAACTTTTCGTAAACGGAAAAAACATCCGTATCACTGCCGAAAGAAACCCTGCAGATTTAAAATGGAATGAAGTTGATGTTGATGTAGTAGCTGAATGTACAGGTATCTTTACAACTATTGAAACTGCAAATGAGCACATTAAAGGTGGTGCGAAAAAAGTAATTATCTCTGCTCCATCTGCAGATGCTCCAATGTTTGTAATGGGTGTAAACCACGAAACTGCAAAAGCTTCAGATACTGTAGTTTCTAATGCTTCTTGTACTACAAACTGTTTGGCACCTTTGGCTAAAGTTATTCACGATAATTTCGGAATTGTTGAAGCTTTAATGACAACTGTACACGCTACAACTTCAACTCAAATGACAGCTGATGGTCCTTCTAGAAAAGACTGGAGAGGTGGACGTGCAGCAAGCGTAAACATCATTCCATCATCAACAGGTGCAGCAAAAGCTGTAGGGAAAGTTATTCCTGATTTGAATGGAAAATTAACTGGTATGTCTTTCCGTGTTCCTACTGTTGACGTTTCTGTGGTTGATTTGACTGTGAAAGTTGCAAAAGAAACTTCTTATGAGGAAATTATGGCTGTCTTGAAAAAAGCTTCTGAAACTACAATGAAAGGTATTTTAGGATATACTGAAGATGCTGTTGTATCTCAAGATTTTATTTCTGACACAAGAACTTCAATCGTTGATGCTACAGCAGGAATTGGTTTAAATTCAACTTTCTTCAAATTGGTATCTTGGTATGACAATGAATACGGATATTCAAGTAAATTAATTGACTTGGCTGTACATATTACGTCATTAAAATAAAATTAATTTTACAAAATCCCATTAAGTAAAATTAATGGGATTTTATTTTTGTTACTCTTTTGAATAAGTTCAAATTTGAATTGATTTAAATGATGTAAAAAAGGATTAGCCAATAAACCAAATAATATGAAATGAGCATGGGAGTAACTTGGTTTCAAAAAGCCATAAAAGATTTGCAAATTTCATATGACCATTGAAAAATAATAAATAACTACATATGAAATTAATAGTTGATAGTGGTTCTACTAAAGCAGATTGGATTGCGATAGATGAAGACGGAAAAGTAATGTTTACTACACAAACATTAGGATTAAATCCAGAAATTCTTAACGGTGATGAAATTGTTGATAGATTAAATGACCGTTTTGATATATTACAAAATAAAAAAACAGCTACTCATCTTTTCTTTTATGGTGCCGGTTGTGGTACTGACAGAATGAAGAGCATGCTTTCTCAAATATTTCAAGTTTATTTCCCAAATGCAGTAGTTATCGTAGAAGAAGATACTTACGCGGCAGTGTTTGCAACTACTCCAAAAGGAGAAAAAGCAATTGTAAGCATATTAGGTACTGGTTCAAACTGTAGCTATTTTGATGGTAAAGTTCTGGAACAAAAAGTACAATCACTGGGTTACATCGTTATGGATGACTGTAGCGGAAATGTATTTGGAAAAGAATTAATAAGAAAATATTATTTCAATAAAATGCCAAAAGAATTGGCTGAAGTTTTTGAAAAAGAGTATGATTTGAGCCCAGATTATGTAAAAAACAAATTATATAAAGAGCCAAACCCAAATGCCTATTTAGCCACTTTTGCTAAATTTTTGATTCAAAATAAAGAACATGAATTTTGTAGAAAAATAATTTTTAAAGCAATGAAATCTTTCATTAAAAATTATATTAAGCAATTCGAAAATTGTAAAGAAGTACCAGTTCATTTTGTAGGCTCGATTGCTTTTTATTTGAAAGATGAATTGGCCGAAATATTTGAAAAATATGAATTGCAATTGGGTAATGTATTAAGAAGACCTATAGACGGACTTATTGCTTATCATGTTGCCAACAAATAATTTATGGAAATTGCTATAATTGCGCACGACGGTAAAAAAGAGGATATTGTAAAATTTCTAATTAAAAACCGTGAAATTTTGCAACAAGAAAAGATAAAACTCATTGCTACAGGTACTACCGGAGGCAAAGCGGAAGAAGTAGGTTTTAAAACAAAACGTATGCTTTCTGGACCTTTGGGAGGTGATGCACAAATTGCAGGAAGAGTTGCTGAAGGGAAGACACAGATGGTTTTCTTTTTTAAAGATCCACTTTCAAGTCATCCTCATGAAGCAGATGTCAATATGCTAATACGTGTTTGCGATGTTCATAATGTGCCATTGGCAACCAATGAAGCAACGGCACAATTATTATTAAATGCTATAGCACTGCAATCATAGAGATTTCTACATTAACATTTTTTGGCAAGCAAGCCACTTGAACCGTTTCACGAGCTGGAGCGGTTTTTTCATTAAAATAAGATCCATAAACGGTATTGATTCTGCCAAAATCAGCCATGTTCATGATGAATATAGATGTTTTTACTACGTTCTCAAAAGTCATTCCAGCTGCTTCAAGAACAGCTTTCATGTTTTCCATTACTTGTTTGGTTTCAACTTCAATATTATCCAAAACCAATTCCATTGTGGATGGATCTAAAGCAATTTGACCAGAAGTGTATAAAGTATTTCCTTTTAAAACCGCTTGGTTATAAGGACCAATTGGTGCCGGAGCTTTATCGGTGTAAATTATTGTTTTCATAATGAGTATTTAAAATTAATAATTTATGTTCTAATTAGTAAGATTACGTTTTTCCCATTTGATATCACTCAATACGCCGGATTTTATACCTATGTAAAAATTCCAGCTTGCGTTTGTACCAAAAGGAGTCCAGTTAAAATCCATTCTCCAACTCATTAAATCCCTTTCAAATCGAAGTTGTGTAAAAGTGACTCCGTTTTGAACAAAATCGTAACCGGTCGATATACCGGCTTTCCATTTTGGGGTTAAATCTGCATTGGCAGAAATCATTATTGAGTTTCCTATTATTTTATTTTCACGATTGTTATTTCCATAAGTCAGGGAATAAGCAAAGGTCATATCCCATGGCAATTTTGATCTAAAGAATTCGGTTACTTTATCTTCGCCTTCTTCATCTTCTTTGTCAAACTGACTTTTCTTGACATTAGCCAAATCGATATCCGATCCAAATAAATCATCACTTCTACCTCCGTTTCTTTGGCTTTGAGTGTTCTTTTTTTCTTTTAATCCATCACTGGAAAGAGAATAGTTCATTGTTAGGTTTGCACTGGTCATTCTAAAAAGACTTCCGCCGTTGTTGATGTTAAAAGTATTGATTCTGTTTCCGGAATTATCAATAGCATAAGGATCTAAAGTAGCTCCAAAATTGGCACTTAATTTATTGTCAAAAAATTGAGTTCCACCGCTAACTCTTACCGGTGACCAAGCCAGAGAAGTGGCATTAATATTATAGCTGGTTTGTAGATTTAAATTATTTAGAAGCATTATTTTTTTTGCCTCAGTTTTTGTGCTGTCTTTATCTTTTACTTTGGCTTCAAAAGTATTGCTCAAATTAAAACCTACAAAATTGGAGCTGGTAACACCTGGCGATCCATAAATACCACCTTCAAAGCGGGTATATTCTTTGAGCATCGATCCACTGGCGTCAGTAGCGTAAGTATCATAATATTTTTCAAAACTGGGAGTGTAGCTATGCGAAATTGCAGGTCGCATGACATGTCGTATGGCTTGTATTTTTTTGTCGTCTCCAAATTTGAAAGTACCATAAATTGTTGTTCCGATGCTCGTATTTGTCGAATAGGTTCTAAAAGCTTCAAATCCTTTAACATCGGTAGTTACAACTGTATTTGTTTGATCGTTATATTTTTTGTTAATAGTGTTAAAATACCATACTTCGTCATAATTTACAGAAGTTGAGGCACTAAAATATTTAAATATTTTGAAGTTAGTACTTAATGGAATTGTTTGTTGAAATCCAATTTCGGCATCCCTAAACATTTCGGGCTTAAAGAATAAAGAATCTGTAGTTACAAAACTGTTTTTCCCATTTAGGTTATATTGCAAGTTTATATTCTTGAAAAATCCTTTTTTTGCACCGTCATTCATCGCAAATGGATACATTCTATCCAAACTAAACTGTAAAGTTGGGAGTGTCATATTGATGACTTGAGTCTGGGTATTTTGCGAATGCGTTGCCGTTAATGATAGCCTTGATTGTGGTACCATCGAATTAAAAGTTCTACTATATGAAATTGAGGAACTCAAAGTGTTATTCAAAGAAGATCCGACATTCACTTGATTTACAGTTTGTTTGAAATATTCGCTACTTCCAAGATTCACAGATGCTGAAAAAGTTGAATTTGGATTGGCTTTTGAGTCCTGTGAATGGGACCATTGAATGTTGTAAATTTTTGTTTTGGAATAATCAGGATATCCTCTTTCACTGGTGATATTATTTTCAAATCGAATATTGACGTTTCCTTGATAATGATATCGATTGGCATAGGAAGATTGAAAACCCAATCCATAGCTACCATTGGTATAATAATCTCCCAAGACTGTAAGATTATAATGGTCACTCATCGCAAAATAATACCCCCCATTTTGCAGCGAAAATCCCCTGTTATTTGAGTCGTTATACGAAGGTAAAATAATACCTGAAGTGCTCGTTTCTTTCGAAAGAGGAAAATAAGCAAAGGGAAGAAATAGAGGCGTGGGAACTCCTTCAATGACCATATTGGTAACTCCTGTGACTATTTTTTTTCCGGGAACAAATTTTACTTTATTGGTTGTAAAATAATACTCAGGATTATCAATATCTTTCGCAGTAGTAAATCGAGCACCTTTTAAGAAATAAACCGAGTCATTTTCTTTTTTGGTAATGGCTGCTTTAATTTTAAAATCGCCTTGCTCTGACCTGGAATTCCATATTAATGCTTTTTTTGTTTTAAAATTAAATCGAATGGAATCCGGTTCGACAACATTTGCACCTTGTTTAAAGTTTGGATATTGAGTGTAATTTCCCAACGAATCTTTGATTCGACCGGCATACACTTCATTTTTTTCATAATCCATAACAATAATTCCGGATTTTAATTCTACATCTTGGTAGTATAATTCGGCTTTGTCATATAATGTGATGAGTTTTTTCTTTTGATCGATCTTTGCATAATCGACAGATTTGTATTTTACTTTACCATCAAGAATCTTTTTCTTTACTTTGATAGTGTCTAAACGAACGGTATCATTTTGAGTAGAAGCAATAGGATTTTTCATGCTATCTTTAACCGTAATGGGAGTAACTACTTGTTTGTTAGAAGGTATGGTGGTTTGTTTCTTTTTTATATCTTGTGAATATAAATTACTAGATCCTAATGTTAGGAAAATTGATAGTAAAACGATATTAAATAAGTTTGTATGCAAAGGTTTAAATGCTATTTTTGTATAATGAAGGCTATTTATTCGCGAGCCAAAATTACATATAAATTTTTGTCAAAAATAATCAATTGAGAAATTTATAACGGAAGTCTTATAATTAAATTAACTATTCAAGGTATATGTCAAATAAATTTAAAGTTTCATTATCTATATTGCTAGCATTATTGTCTTTTGAAACCTACAGTCAATCTAATTATTTTAGAGTAGCCTTAGATGCAGGACATGGAGATCATGATTTTGGTGCCGTATATAGCGGTCGTATCGAAAAAAACATTGCTTTGGCCATAGTTTTAAAAGTGGGCAAAATTCTGGAATCCTATCCCAAAATCGATGTGATTTATACCCGAAAAACAGATGTATTCGTTGATTTGGTTGAGCGGGCAAATATTGCAAACAGAGCTGATGCAACAATTTTTGTTTCTATACATTGTAATGCCAATAGAAACTTAGCTGCTGATGGTACAGAAACTTATGTAATGGGTATGACCAAAGTAGCTTCCAATCTTGAAGCAGCAAAGAAAGAGAACTCTGTTATCACTTTAGAGAAAGATTATAAACAGAAATACGAAGGTTTTGATCCAAATTCACCTGAAACCATGATTGGAATGACCTTGATGCAAGAAGAATATTTGGAAAACAGTATTTCATTGGCAAGCAAGGTAGAAGACGCTTTTGCTTTATTAGGGAAAAAAATAAGACAGGGAGGTGTAAAACAAGCTCCTTATATGGTATTACATAAAGCCTATATGCCTAGAGTTTTGATAGAAACTGGTTTTGTTTCAAATACTGTTGAAGGTGAAGTTTTAAATTCTGAACAAGGACAAAATGATATTGCCAGAGCGATTGCTGATGCCATTATAAGTTATAAAAATGAATATTTTGGTGATGGAGGAGCAGAAACATTTGGCGAAAAACCTTCGCAAATTCTTAAAGAGAATCCAATAAAAAGTTCTGATACACAAGAAATTGATAAGACTATAATTAAAAAAGATACTTTAGGGGCAATCTATAAAGTTCAACTGTCAGCAAGTAAAAAAAATATAGCATTAGATTCTAAAAATTTTAAAGGGTTGAAAAATGTTTCTAAAGTTTATGAAGATAAAATTTATAAATATCTATATGGTGAAACAACTGATTATAGTGAAGCAAAAAATCATTTGAATGACGCCAAGTCTAAAGGCTATGATTCAGCTTTCTTAATTGCTTTCAAAAACGGAAAGAAAATAAGCATGCAAGAAGCAATTAAATAATTAATTACAAGTCAAATATTTTATATTAAATTTGCGCAAATAAAAATAAAAAAATTTTGAAAATTACAAGAGAAATAAAAACTGCTATTTTAGTTATTACATCCATTTTATTGTTCATTTGGGGATATAGTTTTTTAAAAGGCAAAGACCTTTTTAACAGTTATAAAACATTTTATGTTGAATATGCCAATGTTGAGGGGCTAGCGCCATCAGCTCCAATTACTATCAATGGGTTGGTTATAGGGAAAGTTAAAACTATTACTATTAAAGAGAATGGAAGTTTATTGGTTGAATTACAATTGAATACTGATTTTCCAATTTCCAAAACCAGTACAGCAGTAATTTATGAAGCTAGTTTAATTGGAGGAAAACAAGTTGCAATTCATCCTAATTATAATGATAAGGTCTTGGCTGAAAACAATAGTTATTTAGTGGGGACAATCCAACCAAGTTTGACAGATTCATTAGGTGATAAATTATCTCCGGTGATGGTTAAAGTTGAAAAGCTAATGACAAGTGCCGATCAATTAATTTCTGGGTTGAATACAGTTTTAGACGCAAAAGGTCAAGCCGATTTAAAAAAGACTCTTGCTGAATTAAGTGAAACTATGGAGCAATTTCATAAAGTTTCTTTGAACGCAAATGCTATTTTGGACGAAAATAAAGGACAATTAAAAGGAGTTGTATCCAATTTTAATAAAGTCTCAAGTGATTTTTCTAAAATTTCAGATTCTTTGAATAAAGCAGATTTGGGAAAAACAGTTCGAAATTTGAATGCTACATTAAGCAAAGTCGATGGTTTAATGAAAGGACTTGATTCTGGAAAAGGAACCATGGGCAAATTAATCAAAGACGACGCCCTTTATAATAACTTAGAAAAAACGTCTAAAGAATTGGAATTACTTCTACAAGATGTGAGATTAAATCCTACGCGTTATGTAAATGTGTCTGTTTTTGGAAAGAAAAACAAACCTTATGTTGCTCCAAAAGATTCTATAACAAAATAAAAAAAAACAACTATTTATGGGTTATCTAAGTAATGTGTTATTTGCCATAGTATTGATTATTGGTTTCGGATATTTTTATTCGAATGTAAAAAAAATTATCCGCAATATTAATTTAGGTGTGGCAGTAAATCGTAAAGATAATGCAAAAGCACGTTGGAGAAATATGGCAATGATTGCTCTTGGACAATCCAAAATGGTAAAAAGGCCTGTTGCTGGTATACTGCATATTATAGTTTATGTTGGGTTTGTAATTATTAATATCGAATTATTAGAAATTATTATTGATGGGTTATTTGGTACTCATAGAATTTTCGCACCTCTTGGAATTGTTTACGATGTTTTAATAGGATCTTTCGAAATTCTAGCTTTTCTTGTTCTAATTGCAGTTTTTACATTTTGGATTAGAAGAAATATCATTAAACTAAAACGATTCATAAGTTCTGACTTGGATGGAAGCCCAAAAAACGATGCTAATTATATCTTGTACTTTGAAGTTGTTTTGATGACTTTGTTTTTATTAATGAATGCTACCGATTTGCATTTGCAAAATGTTCCAGGCGGATTTTCTCATTTTATAAAAGCGGGATCTTTTCCAGTTAGCCAATTTATTGCTCCGGTTTTCAACGGAATGTCAAATGAGTTAGTTATGCTTCTTAATGAGGGATTCTGGTGGTTGCACATTGTTGGAATTTTGATTTTTATGAATTATTTGTATTTTTCGAAGCACTTGCATATTTTATTGGCTTTCCCAAATACTTATTTTGCTAATCTTACTCCACAAGGGCAATTTGATAATTTAGCTTCAGTTACAGCCGAAGTAAAATTGATGATGGATCCAAACGCAGACCCTTTTGCGGCGGCGCCAGTTTCAGAAGATGCAGTTCCTAGTAAATTTGGAGCTAGTGATATTCAAGATTTAAATTGGGTTCAATTGTTGAATGCATATACCTGTACCGAATGTGGTCGTTGTACTTCTTCTTGTCCAGCAAGTCAAACCGGAAAAAAATTGTCTCCTCGTAAAATTATGATGGATACTAGAGATCGTCTTGAAGAAGTTGGGAAAAATATTGATGCCAACAAAGGTGTTTTTGTACCGGACAACAAATCTTTATTAAACGATTATATTACTCCCGAAGAGTTGTGGGCATGCACGTCATGTAACGCTTGTGTAGAGGAATGTCCTGTAAATATTAGCCCGCTTTCAATCATTATGGATATGAGACGTTATTTGGTAATGGAACAAAGTGCTGCTCCAATGTCTCTAAATGCGATGATGACTAATATTGAAAATAATGGAGCTCCTTGGCAATACAGTCAACAAGACCGATTGAACTGGAAAAACGACTAATAGTTTAACTGTTTAATTGGTTATTTGTTTAACCGATTTACAAATCAACGATTAAATAATTAAACGATTTAACAAATTAGAAATCAACGATTAAACAAAAAGAAATGTCAGAAAATTTAATTGTGCCAACAATGGCCGAAATGCTAGCTCAAGGAAAACAACCAGAAGTTTTATTTTGGGTAGGTTGTGCAGGAAGTTTTGATGATAGAGCAAAAAAAATCACTAAAGCATTTGTGCGAATATTGAACCGAGCGAATGTTTCTTTTGCAGTTCTCGGCACAGAAGAAAGTTGTACTGGAGATCCAGCAAAAAGAGCCGGAAATGAATTTTTGTTTCAAATGCAGGCCATGATGAATATTGAAGTGCTGAATGCATATGAAGCAAAAAAAATAGTTACTGCTTGCCCACATTGTTTTAATACTTTAAAAAATGAATACCCAGAATTGGGAGGGCATTATGAAGTAGTACATCATACAGAATTCCTTAAATCATTGTTAGATTCAGGACGTCTGACTATCGAAGGTGGTCAATTCAAAGGGAAACGTATAACTTTTCATGATCCATGTTATTTGGGCAGAGCCAACAATGTATATGAAGCACCAAGAGACTTAATCCAGAAATTGGATGTTGAATTACTTGAAATGAAACGTTCTAAAGCCAATGGTCTATGTTGTGGAGCAGGAGGTGCTCAAATGTTTAAAGATGCAGAACCAGGTATTAAAGAAATTAATGTTGAAAGAACAGAAGATGCTCTTGATACAAAACCTGATATTATTGCAGCAGGTTGTCCATTTTGTAATACCATGTTAACAGATGGTGTTAAAAATAAAGAAAGAGAAGGAGATATCAAAGTAATGGATATAGCCGAATTGATTGCAAATGCCCAAGATTTATAGAAACGAATATGTCTTTTATAAAATTTATTTTTATCTTTTGGTTACTTATAAGTAGTTCCCTTTGTGCTCAAACATTAGATACAATTAAATCGCCAGATACATTAAGTGTTACAAAAAAAGTACAAGAATTAAAGTTTAATCCCAAACAGTTAATTATTCCTGGTGCTCTAATAGGATTTGGTTTGATTGGTATTAATAGCGATCAAATTAAAGATTTTAATTCAGAAATCAGTGAAGAAGTGGTTGAACACATCGATAAGCAAATAACAATTGATGATTTTACACAATATGTTCCTGCTGTTTCGGTTTATGCTTTGGGAGCTTTTGGTGTAAAAGGGAAAAACAATTTTAAAGATAAATCTATCATTCTTGCTACTTCCTTTTTGATTATGACTGTAACCGTCACTGGTTTAAAGTCTATAACAAAAGTAGAAAGACCAGATGGAACAAGTAATAATTCTTTTCCTTCAGGTCATACAGCTACGGCTTTTATGGGAGCAGAGTTTTTGTATCAAGAATACAAAGATGTTTCTATTTGGTACGGAGTTTCAGGATATGCAATAGCAACTTTTACCGGAGCATTTAGAATGTATAATAACCGCCATTGGCTTACAGATGTTGCTGCAGGAGCTGGAATAGGTATATTAAGTGCAAAAGCTGGATATTGGTTGTTTCCAACTGTGAATAAATTATTTGCATCAAAAAGTAATCCAAACCGAAAATCTGCGTTTATTCCTTATTACGATGGAAAACAAGTAGGATTTGGTTATGTTTCGTCTTTTTAAACTAAAAGAATATAAAGAAGTTATTAAGTCTAAAATTATAAATCTGCTTCCGATAGCTTATCGGGATTAAAATTATTACAACATGTACGTTCCTTTTGAAAATTTACCCGAAGAATCCAGAATTTGGATTTATCAATCGAATAGAAAATTTTCGGATGCCGAATTTTCTGAAATCGAAACTGATTTGCAAGCATTTCTTAACGAATGGGCTGCTCATGGGACTAGCTTGGAATCCTCCTATTTAATGAAATACAATCGGTTTATTATTCTGGCTGTAAATCAAGATGTTCAGGCAGCAACGGGTTGTTCTATCGATTCATCAGTTGAATTTATTCAAGGTTTGGAAAAAAAATACAATGTCGATTTATTGGATAAAATGAATGTTACCTTCAAATTAGGCGAACACATTGCACACAAAACATTGATTGATTTCAAGAAAATGGTTAAAGATAAAGCGGTTACGGAAAATACTATTGTCTTTAATAATTTGGTCAACAACATTGAAGAGTTTAATGAATCATGGGAAGTTCCCGCTATAGACAGTTGGCACAGCCGATTTTTTTAAACCAATTCACAAAGACAATATGTCAAAAATATTTTTCCTTTTTGTTTTCTTTTTTTGTTTTTCAATTTTAAATGCCCAAAATTCAGATATTGATCTTTTAAAAAAAATAAATCTAAATAGAAATACAAATCTCGAATCAACAATGGTTGGGATTAGTAATAGTGCCATGCCTGTTAGTATAGGGACACCTATTATTATTTATGCAGTTGGAATAATAGAAAAAGACAGCGCTACAAAGAAAAAAGCAATTTTTATAGGAGAAACATTGGCTGCTTCAGCATTTATTTCTTTCGCTTTAAAAAACATTACAAAAAGAGACAGACCTTACGAAACTTACCCGGAAATCGATAATGTTACCGAAGAGAGCAGTTATTCTTTTCCTTCAGCCCATACTTCATCTGCTTTTGCAACAGCGACATCATTGAGTATGGCGTATCCAAAATGGTATGTAATTGCTCCGTCTTTCTTGTGGGCAGGCGCGGTAGGATACTCCCGAATGTATCTTGGTGTACATTATCCGACAGATGTTTTAGCAGGTGCCATCGTAGGTAGTGGTTCTGCTTTTTTGTGTTATAAATTGAATAAGTGGATTAATAAAAAAAGAACTCCTCACCAGAAAAAGCTTTGGGAGTAATTTATTTAAGGAATTAAACGTTTAAGTGTTAAGTTTAAAAGTATTGAGTTTTAATTATAAAACGTATTTTTGTTTTTGTGAAATGGACTAGCACTATATTATCAATTATGTTTCTAGTACTTTCCTGTTTGCCATGTGCAGATATGGAAGGTAATGATTTTTCACAAACTCTCGTGGAAAAAAGTAGTTCAGAACATTATCAGGATTACGACGCTTGTTCTCCATTTTGTATATGCAATTGTTGCAGTTCTCATGTTTTTGCCTTCGATAATACTATTTGTAGTCTTGATTTTATTTTTATCAAAAAGACAATAGAAAATAAAATTCCTGAATACAAATCAATTTTTGCTTCCAATTTCTTCGGAAGTATTTGGCAACCGCCTCAAATAGTATAATGAAACCTGATTCCAATTAGTATTAAAGATTGGGTTAGAGAGTTGTGGCTTTTCCACAGAAAAAAGTGGACCTTTTTTGGTCTGATTTCTCATTCATTATATTAAAAAAATGATACAAAAAATTATTACATTTTCAGTAAACAACAAGTTGATTACAGGAGTTTTGCTAGCAATATTTGTGATGTTTGGCGTTTATTCATTCACACAATTAAGTGTTGATGCATTGCCGGATGTGACCAATAATCAAGTGCAGGTAATAACAAATGCACCAAACCTCGCTACTCAAGAAGTAGAGCAATTTATTACCTATCCATTAGAAACTGAATTTAAGTCATTGTCGGATATGGTTGAATTGCGCAGTACAAGCCGTTCAGGTTTATCTGTTATTACAATTGTTTTCAAAGACAATGTACCCGTTAATATAGCCCGCCAACGGGTTGATGAAAAAATAAAAATGGCAGCGGATAATATTCCGAAGCAATATGGGCAGCCAGAATTATTACCTCCAACTACAGGACTTGGAGAAATTTTTCAATATGTATTGGTTCCTGAAAAAGGTTATGAAGAAAAATATAATCTAACAGAATTAAGAACAATTCAAGATTGGATTGTAAGACGTCAATTACTAGGGACTATTGGAGTAGTAGATGTGAGCAGTTTTGGCGGAAAACTAAAACAGTATGAAGTTTCGGTAAAACCAGAACGATTGGCAGCCAACAATCTTACACTTATCGATGTTTTTGATGCTTTGCAAAATAACAATGAAAACACAGGTGGAAGCTATATTGACAAAGGTCCCAATATTTATTTTATTCGAGGTGAAGGAATAATCCAAAACATCGATGATATTAATAATATTGTTGTAAAAAACAATTCGGGTGTTCCTATTTTGATAAAAGACATTGCCGAAGTTAAATTTGGTTTTGCACCCCGTTACGGAGCAATGACCAGAAACGGAAAAGGAGAAACTGTTGGAGGAGTTGTTCTAATGCAAAAAGGGGAGAATGCAGTTAAAGTCATTGAGCGTGTAAAAGAAAGAATACAATCAATTGAAAAATCTTTGCCGAAAGGCGTAAAAATTGATGTTTTTGTTGATAGAACAAAACTCATCGAGAAAACGATTAGTACGGTTTCCACCAATTTATTGGAAGGTGCATTAATTGTGATATTGGTTTTAGTTTTGTTTTTAGGCAGTTTGCGAGCTGGTTTAATTGTTGCTTTGGTTATTCCTTTGGCAATGCTTTTTGCAATAATTATAATGAATCTCTTTGGATTGAGTGCCAATTTAATGAGTATGGGTGCTTTAGATTTTGGTTTAATAGTTGATGGAGCCGTAATTGTTGTCGAAGCTACTTTGCATATTTTTTCGAAACATTATAAGAATAATATGCTTTCTCAAAATAAAATGGATCACGAAGTAATAAAAAGTTCATCAAAAATAATGAGCTCTGCCATTTTTGGACAAATTATAATCCTGATTGTTTACATTCCATTATTTGTTTTAAGCGGTGTAGAGGGGAAAATGTTTATGCCAATGGCTCAAACGGTAAGTTTTGCTATAGTTGGTGCTTTACTGCTCTCACTCACATATGTACCTTGGGCAAGTAGTCTTTTTTTAAGTAAAAAGATTAGTAATGAACCCAATTTTACTGACAGATTTATCAATAAATTAAACAATTGGTATCAACTGGTTTTAGTTATTGCACTAAGACGAAAATTTGAAGTTATTGGTATTGCAATTTTTTTATTCATAGCCTCAATTTTTATTTTTAATTCATTGGGAGGAGAGTTTATTCCTGAATTAGACGAAGGCGATTTTGCTGCAAATTATACGATAAGGCAGGGTAGCAGTTTGCCTCAAACTATTGAAGTGGGAACCCAATTAGAAAGGCTTTTAAAAGAATTTCCTGAAGTAAAAGAAACTGTCAGCAAAATAGGTAGTAGCGAAATACCAACTGATCCCATGCCTATTGAAAGTGCCGATTTGATAATGGTTTTAAAAGATAAAAAAGAATGGACAACAGCCGATAATAAAGAAGATTTGGCCGAGAAAATGAATGAAAAATTAAGTCAGATTCCGGGCTGTAATTTATCTTTTGAACAACCCATCCAGATGCGTTTTAATGAACTGATTGCTGGCGTAAAATCAGATATTGCCATAAAAATATTTGGGGATGATTTGAATAAACTTTTTTCAGAAGCTAATAAAACGGTTCCAATTATCAGCGGAATTAGGGGTTTGACCGATATCAAAGTAGAGCAAGTTACAGGAATGCCACAATTGGTCGTAAAATACAACCGAAACAAAATCGCGCAATATGGTTTGAATATTGCCGAAGTCAACCGAATTCTGAACACAGCTTATGCAGGTGGTACAACGGGTGTTGTGTACGAAGGGGAACGTAAATTTGACTTGGTAGTTCGCATCCCTAAAGATGAAAATACCGACATTGATGCTTTAAAATCTTTATTGATTCCAACACCAAAAGGGAATCAAATTCCGTTGAATGAAGTGGCTGAAATCAGTTTTAAAACAGCACCATCACAAATAAGCCGTGAAGAAGCGCAACGAAGAATCGTTATTGAAGCCAATGTACGCGGTCGAGATGTAGAAAGTGTAGTGTTGGAAATACAAAAAAAACTAGATGCCAAGCTAAAATTGCCAGAAGGATATTTTATAAAATATGGAGGACAATTTCAAAATCTTCAAGAGGCCAAAGGGCGATTGCTATTGGCTGTTCCTGTAGCGCTTTTGCTTATTTTCTTTTTGCTCTTTTTGTCGTTCCGTTCTCTCAAAGAAGCTACTATAATTTTCTCTGCAATTCCTTTGGCTTCAATAGGTGGGGTATTTGCTTTGTGGAGCCGTGGGATGAATTTTAGTATTTCGGCGGGAGTTGGTTTTATAGCACTTTTTGGTGTTGCTGTTCTTAATGGAATTGTATTAATCAGTTATTACAATCAGTTAAAAGAAGAAGGAGAGGACAATTTATTGCAACGCATCTACAAAGGAAGTAGTGCACGTTTGCGTCCGATTTTGGCAACGGCAACTGTCGCGTCATTTGGCTTTCTACCAATGGCATTAAGCACAAGTGCGGGTGCCGAAGTGCAAAAACCTTTGGCAACTGTAGTGATTGGTGGTTTATTAACATCAACGTTACTGACTTTATTTGTTTTACCTGTTTTATATTATTTAATGATGTCATCAAAAAAAATAAAAGTAAATCCAAAAATTGCATCAATCGTTGTTCTGCTTTTTAGTTGTTATTCTTTTAATGCTAATGCGCAAACTTTTACTTTGCAAAATGCATTGGATCTGGCAACCAAAAATTATTCAACCATACAACAGGCTTCTTTACAAACAGAGCAACAACAGGCATTAACAAAAACGGCTTCGATTCTGGACCCATTTAATATTAATAGCAATTTAGGTCAAGTGAACAGTAAATTGTTTGACTATAACGTAGGAGTTGCACAAAGTTTTAAATTATCGAATAAAGCCGATCGAAACCTTCTGAATCAAAATGTAACTGTTGCCAAATCATTTGAAGCTGTTACTAAAAATGAATTGATTAAAAATGTTTCAAGTGCTTATTTCTATTGGATTTACAATGTTCAACAATATAATTTATTAGTCGAAATCGACTCTATTTTTGCAGATTATGAAAAATATGCCGACAAAAAATTTCAGGTTGGTGAAAGCAATAAACTCGAAAAAATAAATGCCGCATTGCAACATAAAGATTTAAAAATGCAATTGGCCGAGGTCAGCTCTCAAGTATCTTTTTATTTGGCAGAATTGCAAAAGTGGACCCGAAATAACCTTGAATATCAGGCGCCGGTTAAGTACGAAGCTTTGCCCGAAATCAATTTAAGTGATAGTACTTTAGTCAAAAATCATCCTATTTTACAGTATTTGCAACAGCAAATTATAGCCAAGGAATTAACTATAAATGCTGAAAAGGCAAAAGCAAATCCTTCTTTTAATTTGGGGGTCAATGCACAGAGCTTAGACAGGGTAACTCCCTTTTATTATGGAAGTGTAGGAATTAATATTCCATTATTCAGAAATGGAATTGAAGCAAAAACGCAAGTGGCAAAATTGGAAACCGAAATTGCTAAAAAGGAATTGGAGAAATCGCAACAGGAATTGATAACCATTTATTTGCAACAATATCAATTTGAAAAGCAGTATTTGGAAAAACTCCATTATTATAAAACCGAGGGAATTCCAATGGCAGAAATGATTGTTAATTCTGCACAGCGGCTCTATAAATCTGGAGATATTGGTTATATAGAATATGCCCAAAATCTGAAAGATGCCAGCAAAATCAAAAACGATTATCTGACTGCAATGAACAATTACAATCAGACGATAATCAACATTCAATATTTATTAAACAAATAAAATGCAGCAATGAAAAATAATATAGCAATCTTATTCTTTTTAGTCTTAGCTCTGATCTCCTGCAAAAACAATAAAGAGGAAGAACCAATAAGTAATGATTCAAAGGAAACAGTAGTAGAAAAAAACGTTGTGACTTTTACAGATGCTCAAATAAAAGCAATAGACTTACAGTTAGGTGATTTTGAACAGAAAAACCTAACCACAACCTTAAAAATAAATGGAAAATTATCACTGCCACCACAATATCAAGCACAGGTAAGCATCTTGGCCGGAGGTGTTGTTAAAAATATTTTGGTTCAAGAAGGAGAGTTTGTGGCAGCAGGAAAAACGTTGGCAACCATTGTTAATACTGAAGTGATTCAATTACAACAGGATTATTTAGAAAACAATGCCAACCTCAATTATTTGGAGAAGGAATACCAACGCCAAAAGGAGTTGAGGGATGATAATATAAATGCCGGTAAAACCTACCAGCAGGCTCAAAGAGAATTACAGATTGCTCAGGCCAAAAAAGAAACTTTGCGTTCTAAATTGATGCAATTAGGAATAAATGCAGGTAAGCTAACCTCAAAAAATATTGCTTCAAGTATTGCTATTTCGGCACCAATAAGCGGATATATTCAGCATATTAATTTAAGTATGGGTAAATATGCCGATGCCAATGCAGTATTGTTTGAAATCATTGACAATCGTTTTTTGCATTTGGATTTAAAAGTTTTTGAAAAAGACATTCACAAAATAAAAATTGGCCAATCAATTACTTTTAGTGATGCGAATGATGTTTCGCACACCCATCCAGCCAAAATCTACGCCATCAACAAAGCATTTGAACCAAACGAACAGGCGGTATTGGTGCACGCCAAAATAAATGAAACTACCGAAACGCTGTTGCCAGGAATGTATGTAGAGGCAAGAGTAAAAATTGATAATAACAGCACAACGGTACTACCCACAGAAGCTATAGTGAATAATGGTAACGACCATTATATTTTTGTTTCAACAGGTAAAAATACGTTTCAACAAATAAAAGTGACTATTGGCACTTCGGATTTGGGCTTTACCGAAGTTAAGGTAATTGATAACGTTCCAGATAATGCAAAAGCGGTGATAAAAGGAGCATACTATTTATTGTCAGAATTAACTAAAGGAAGTGGAGAAGAATAATCAGTGATTTTAGTGGCTGTAGTATTGACTGTTATGTTGTAATTTTATATAAAATAAAAAAATGAATAATAAATTTAAAGAGGACAAAAATATAAAAATAGATAAATTGGATAGTTGCTGTTCGACTCACGATGAACATTCACATTCGGATTCAGATGGCCACGATCACGATCATGATCATTCACACGGAGATGAAAGCTATTTTCAAATGTTCTTTCCATCTGTAATTTCTTTTTGTTTATTGTTGATTGGAATTGCTTTGGATAATTATTTTCCTCAAACGTGGTTTACCGGTTGGATTCGAATTGGCTGGTATATTGTTGCTTACATTCCGGTTGGTTTACCTGTTTTAAAAGAAACTTTTGAAAGTATTAAAAACGGAGAATTTTTTTCGGAATTTTCATTGATGGTAATAGCCACTTTAGGCGCGTTTGCGATTGGTCAATATCCGGAAGGTGTTGCCGTAATGCTATTTTATGGTATTGGTGAGAATTTTCAAGGACTTGCAGTAAAAAGGGCTAAGTCCAATATAAAATTGTTATTAGACCAAAGACCTGATACCGCAACAGTAATGGATGGAGAAAATACCATTTCAAAAAAAGCTTCAGAAATTAGTATTGGAGAAATTATTCAATTGAAACCGGGAGAAAAATTAGCGTTAGACGGAAAACTACTTTCTGAAAGCGCCACTTTCAATACTGCTGCTTTAACAGGTGAAAGCAAGCCAGATAGCAAGAAGAAAAATGAAAGTGTTTTGGCAGGAATGATAAATCTAAACACAGTTGTTGAAGTCGAAGTTACAACTGCATACACCGATAGTAAACTCTCGAAAATTCTTGAGATGGTGCAGGAAGCAACAGCCAAAAAAGCACCAACCGAATTGTTTATTCGAAAGTTTGCCAAACTTTATACACCAATTGTGGTCTATCTGGCGCTGGCAATTTGTTTAGTGCCAATGTTTTTTGTTGCGCATTATGTGTTCAGTGATTGGTTGTATCGTGCTTTGGTTTTCTTGGTAATTTCCTGCCCTTGTGCTTTGGTTATTTCTATTCCTTTGGGATATTTTGGTGGAATTGGAGCGGCAAGTAAAAACGGAATTCTATTCAAAGGGTCTAATTTTCTGGATATAATGGCAGCTGTTCAGGTAGTGGTGCTAGACAAAACAGGAACATTGACCAAAGGCGTTTTTACAGTTCAAAAAGTAGTAGTTGTAGGTATTTCAGAAGATGATTTGGTACAGCATACTGCAGCATTAGAATCGAAATCTACGCATCCTGTTGGCACAGCAATTGTGCAATATGCAAAAGCGTTGGATGCAACTTTAAAAATTACCGACGTAGAGGAAATAGCGGGACACGGATTGAAAGGTAAAATAAATGATATCGAAATAATAGTTGGAAATGTAAAACTGATGAAACGATTCAATATTAATTATGATTTGGAACTGGATAAGTCGCCTTTTACCATTATAGTTGTAGCCATTAATAAAGTGTATTCGGGTTATTTTTTAATTGCTGATGAAATAAAAGAAGATGCCAAAACGGCAATTCAAAGTTTGCATAAAATAAATGTCAAAACGGTAATGCTTTCTGGTGATAAGCAAGCTGTTGTTGATGCTGTTGCAAAAGAACTGAATATCGATTCGGCTTATGGAGATTTGTTACCCGAAAATAAAGCAGAACAGGTAGAAACATTAAAATCACAAAATCTAAAGGTAGCTTTTGTCGGTGATGGTGTAAATGACGCTCCTGTTATTGCGCTTGCTGATGCGGGAATTGCAATGGGCGGATTAGGAAGTGATGCAACTATCGAAACGGCTGATATTGTTATTCAAAATGATCAGCCTTCAAAAATTTACACAGCCATCAATATCGGAAAACAAACCAAAAGGATTGTCTGGCAAAATATAACTATGGCATTTGTTGTAAAAGCCGTTGTTTTAATTCTTGGCGCAGGAGGTTTGGCTACGATGTGGGAAGCTGTTTTTGCGGATGTAGGAGTGGCGTTAGTGGCCATTTTGAATGCAGTTCGGATTCAGAGAATGAACTTTAAATAGTTAAATTTTAACTTTTTTTTTATAATAATCCACATCGAATCTCCTTAATTTCGTTCCACTTAAAAAATATACATGAAATCGCCATTAACAACAAGTTTGTTGTAATAAAACAATACAATATGGCGATACCATGTTTCCAAAATTTAAATATTATCTATACATGAAAATAGCAATAGTTTGTTATCCAACATTTGGCGGAAGTGGTGTAGTTGCTACAGAATTAGGTCTAGAATTAGCCAGAAGAGGTCACGAAATTCATTTTATAACGTATAGTCAACCCGTACGCTTGGCATTGTTAAATCCCAATGTGCATTATCACGAAGTAATTGTTCCAGAATATCCTCTTTTTCATTTTCAGCCCTATGAATTGGCCTTATCCAGCAAATTGGTAGATATGGTTAAATTGTACAAAATAGAATTATTGCATGTACATTATGCTATTCCTCATGCGTATGCCGGTTACATGGCCAAGCAAATGCTGAAAGATGAAGGGATTGACATCCCGATGGTAACTACGCTTCATGGAACCGACATTACTTTGGTGGGTAATCATCCTTTTTACAAACCCGCAGTAACCTTTAGCATCAATAAATCAGATTATGTGACTTCGGTTTCCCAAAGCCTCAAAGACGATACCCTGAAATTATTCAATATAAAAAATGAAATTCAAGTAATTCCAAATTTTATTGAATTGGATAAAAACAAGAATGATTTTACTGTGCCTTGCAGTCGTTCGGTTATGGCCAATTCAAATGAAAGGATAATTACACATATCAGTAATTTTAGAAAAGTAAAACGAATTCCAGATATTATTAAAATATTTTATAAAATTCAAAAAGAAATTCCTTCCAAATTAATGATGGTAGGTGATGGACCCGAAAAAGAAAAAGCCGAAAGAATGTGCAGAAAATTTGGCATTCAGGACAAAGTGATATTCTTTGGGAACAGTAACGAAATTGATCGAATATTATGTCTTACGGATTTATTCCTTTTGCCATCAGAAACTGAAAGTTTCGGATTGGCAGCACTCGAAGCTATGGCCTGTGGAGTTCCTGTGATATCAAGCAATTCTGGTGGTCTGCCTGAAGTGAATTTGGATGGAGTATCTGGTTATTTGAGTGATGTAGGAGAGATTACTGAAATGGCACAAAATGCTTTGAAAATTTTAAAGGATGATACAGTTCTTGCCGAATTCAAAAAGAATGCATTGCATGTTGCAGAAAATTTTGACATCAAAAACATTCTGCCTATTTATGAAGCTTTGTATCTAAAAGCGATAAATAAATACAAGTAAGTTTGATTAAATCTAAAGATTGATAGTAGGTGCAAAAGATCCATTCGATATAAAGAATGGATTTTTTATTGTCATTCTGGTACTGAAGCGGGTTTGGGACTAAATTAAGCCATTCTTCGGATTTGCCACTCGAGCGATAGCGAATTGACGAAGTAAATCATCCCAAATACAAAACCATTTTCCATTAAGCCAAATCCCCAAATTGCTGGTAGCGTGTGTTAGCAGGTCGTTGCTTTATTTAATTCAGTTTTCAAAATTCCAATTAATCAACGGAAATTTCCTTTTTTGATTTACATTCCAAAGTCCAATTTGTATTCCTTTTAGATTTTTCGATGTATTCATTAATGCAATTTGAAAACCATTTGTGTTGTAACTGTAATTTGTTAAACCAACTTGTAAACCATTCATTTTAAAACTTTCGTTAAACGCTGAAATTTGAATTCCATTACTTTCTTGAGCAATGTTCATAACTCCTGCAATTGAAATTCCGTTTAATTTTCTATTTGCGTGGCCAATAAGACCAATGTTTATTCCATTTGTTGTGCAATCACACACATTTCCTGCGCCAGAAATAACGATTCCATTTACTCTTTCTGAAATTGGGCTTATCATTAACTTTTTATATTCAATTTCATTGTCTGCAATTGGACTTTTAGGAATTAAAGGAAGTAAAATTCCCATTCCTATTAATTCAATTTTCAAACCGTTTGTATAACTATTCATTGATTCGCCAAATGAACCAATACCTAATGAAAATCCATTAGTATTCACATTTCTTTGATGATAAGTCCAAAATAAATAACGATTTTTTCGTTCAATATCTTGTCCAAAAGATGCTAATGTCAAAATTAATAAGATAAATGAATATAGTTTTCTCATCTGTTTTTCTGCGATTTTTTTCTGCAATGACTGCCAACGTCCCCGCGCTACACGTAGGCTGGGACTAAATTAAGCCCTATTTTCGGATTTGCCAAATCATCCCAAATACAAACCAATTTTTCCATTAAGCCAAATGCCCAAATTGCTTGTAGCGTGTGTTAGCCGGCGTATTTTCTACGAAATCCAAGTGTCTTCCATTTTTTCGATTATCCACTTTCCGTTAATTTCTTTAATATAAATTCGATATCCACTTCCGCATCTTCCGCAATAAGCAAAACTAGCTTCTAAAACTCCACCTTTTTTGTTTTTGTCGAATTTTATTCTTAAAATTTCGAGAAAACCCGAAAACACAAAATTATATTTTTGCTCATATAACAAAACTTTATGAGCTAATAATAGCTTTTCTGCTTTTGGAAATTCAGTGATATTTTTTATTTTAAATTTATTATTTAGTTTGATTTTTGAATAGTCAAATTTAAAATTACTGAAATTAGAATTCAATAATTTTGATTCAATATTCACTCTTCTTTCTCCAAAGTTTAATAAGTATTGGTCAAAACCAATTATTATTTTAGAGGTATCATTGTCAACTCTTTTTTGCTCTTTCTTCCAATTATGATAAGCAATTCTTTCTTTATTTGTAGCTTTTGAAGTGTCAACTTTTATTATATTTCCATTTTTCCAAGTTTCAATTCCGAATTTCGGTGGAGGATCCATTTTTCTGCTATCAACACAAATTGAGTCAACTATTTTCGGAAATACTTCTGTCAACACATTTTTTTCAAATTCTTCTTCATCTATTTTCTTTCCACAATTCATAAAAAGAATTAGAAATGATAGTAAAAAGGTTGTTTTAAGCAGTTTTTTCATAATATGACGGCTAACTTATAAATAGGTCTGACGCAATCCTCAAAATACACCCTAATTCGGTTGGCTTTGTTTAATGCTCGTTACGTTTTCCTTTTTTTCAAAAATAAGTAATAATAATTACAATCCTACAAGAAGAGATTTTTAATTATTTAAGTGCTTTTTGGCTTTCTCAAATCACTACAAGGCATTAGAAGATTCAAAATTAGGGACGGAAGCTCATAATTGGCTGTCCGCAGTGCTAAAGTTTGAGTCCGCAGTAACAAAGTAACTTACTTTGCTACTGCGGACGACAAAATCACTACTTCTGACTTCGACTTTACTACTTCTGACCGTGACTTTGTTGCTTCTGACTATTAATTTAGTATTTCTGACAGTATTTTGGATACTTTTAAATCCCTTTTTGCTATTTCCAAAAAATTTGTACTTTTGAAAAGTTAGGATTTTCTTCCATTTTAAGAGAAAGACATTTAATGTATCGCATTGTGATTTTTATTCTACAAACTGAAACAACTAATTGCTATGGAAAAAAAGAATTTGGTGAGAGCTTATAATTTTTCGGATGCACATTTGATACAGAAAGGAAAAGAAAAAATAAGTTTTATGCGACGGGATAAAACAGCTTTTGCGACTTTTGGTATTACAGAAACAATGATAGCGGAATTTGAAAAAGACATCAATGATTTTGCCGACAGCATTACCGATATTGAAGCCAAAAGCAGTAAGATGGTTGTAACTCAGTCTAAAAACAGTAAAGCAGAGGAATTAAGAACCGCCATCCGTAATGTGATGAAACATATTGAATTGGCTTTTGACTCACACAGTGCCAGATACAAGCAGTTTGGTACCAAAGCGCTTGTGAGAAAACCAGATTCGGACTTGTTGATTACCGCAAAAGTGGTGGTGCAGGTAGGCAAAATACAGTTGTCGGAACTGCTGAAGACCGGAATCACAACTGCTATGCTAGACACTATACAGGCATTGTGCCACGACTTTGAACAGCTGATACACGAGCAAAATGATAAAATTTGGGAACGCAATTCCCTGCAGGAAAACCGGATTATGCAAGGCAATTCAATTTATGCAACATTGACAAGATACACCGCCATTGGGTTTGCAATCTGGGAAACTAGCAGTGCAGCAAAGTACAATGATTATATTATCTATAATAGAGTTGCCAAGAATAGGCAGCCTGAGATCAACTAATTATTGAGGATTTTGGCAGATGTGGTGCTGAACTATTGTGAAATATTACTAATTTAATGTTTTTTGTTTACTTCTTAAAACTTACATTTGCTTAAAATTAAATACAATGGCAGGAAATAGTTACGGAACACTATATAGAATAACCACTTTTGGAGAATCACACGGAGAAGCTTTGGGCGGTATTATTGATGGTTGCCCCTCAGGAATTCAACTGGATCTGGAGGCAATTCAATTGGAAATGGCGCGAAGAAAACCAGGTCAGTCTGCAATCGTTACACAACGCAAAGAACCAGATGATGTACAGTTTTTATCTGGAATTTTTGAAGGTAAAACAACTGGAACCCCGATAGGTTTTATAATACCAAATACCAATCAAAAATCGGATGATTACTCCCACATAAAAGATAATTACAGACCAAGTCATGCCGATTTTGTGTATGAAAAAAAATATGGCGTGCGTGATTATCGAGGCGGAGGCCGCAGTTCTGCCCGTGAAACGGCCAGTAGAGTAGTGGCGGGTGCTATTGCAAAACAAATGCTGCCCGAAATTAAAATAAACGCTTACGTTTCTTCTGTTGGACCAATTTTTTTGGAAAAACCATATCAGGAATTGGATTTTTCTAAAATCGAAAGCAATCCAGTACGTTGTCCCGACGAAGCGATGGCTGCGACAATGGAAGATTATATCAAACAAATCCGTAAAGAGGGCGATACCGTTGGAGGTACTGTAACTTGTGTTATTCAAAATGTGCCTATTGGCTTGGGAGAACCCGTTTTTGATAAATTGCATGCAGAACTTGGAAAAGCAATGTTGTCCATAAATGCCGTAAAAGGTTTTGAATTTGGAAGTGGTTTTGAAGGCGTTAAAATGAAAGGGAGCGAACACAATGATTTATACAATCCTGACGGTACTACGCAAACCAATCTTTCTGGAGGAATACAAGGTGGAATAAGCAACGGAATGGATATTTATTTCCGTGTAGCTTTCAAACCAGTAGCCACTATAATGCAAAAACAAGAATCATTAGACAATAAAGGAAATATAACCGAAATGACAGGAAAAGGACGCCATGATCCTTGTGTTGTTCCTCGCGCAGTTCCTATTGTAGAAGCGATGGCGGCAATTGTTCTTGCAGATTTTTATCTTTTGAATAAAACCTATCTATAATTAAAAAGCATACTCGGTATTTTGACGAGCTAAATATTGAGATTTAACCTTGAAATTAATTTAATGACTACTACAATAACCAAAAAACCATCTTTTTTTAAAGGTCTTACGGGACAAATTCTTATTGCGATGCTCTTAGGAGCAGTTTTGGGTGTTATTATTCACAATTCGACATCAGTAGATACGGCCCAAGAATTCAGCAATAAAATAAAAATGCTTGCAACTATCTTTATTAGGTTAGTGCAAATGATAATTGCACCATTGGTTTTTACAACTTTAGTGGTAGGAATTGCCAAACTGGGAGATATAAAAGCGGTTGGTAGAATTGGAGGAAGAGCTTTAGGTTGGTTTTTTACAGCTTCTTTCATTTCATTATTGATAGGGATGTTTTATGTGAATTTATTGCAGCCTGGGGTTGGATTAAATTTATCAAATGTCGATTTGGCAACTGTTACAGATGTAACTGCAAAAACCCAAAATTTATCTTTTGAAAATTTTATAGAACACATAGTTCCCAAAAGTCTTTTTGAGGCATTGGCAACAAACGAAATTTTGCAGATTGTAATTTTTTCTATTTTCTTTGGATTGGCTGCGGCATCTATTGGAGATCATGCAAAACCAGTAATTGATTTTCTGGACAGAACCTCCCATATTGTTTTGAAAATGGTAAATTTTGTAATGAAATTTGCGCCAATTGGGGTTTTTGGCGCTATTGCAGGAGTATTTGCCGTGAGAGATTTTCAAGAATTAGCGATTACATATTTTAAATTTTTCGGATCCTTTTTGGTAGGAATTGGTACACTTTGGGTAGTTTTAATTTTTGTGGGTTATATTTTCTTAGGAAAAAGAATTAAAACATTATTGCAGCATATTGTAAGCCCCTTGATTATCGCATTTGGAACTACAAGTTCTGAGGCAGTTTTTCCTAAGCTTACAGAAGAATTGGAACGTTTTGGAGTAAAAGATAAAATAGTTTCTTTTATGTTGCCGCTTGGGTATTCATTTAACCTAGACGGAAGTATGATGTATATGACTTTTGCCGCTATTTTTATCGCTCAGGCGTATGGAATACATTTAGATTATCCAACGCAATTTACAATGCTTTTTGTTTTAATGCTGACCAGTAAAGGAATTGCAGGAGTGCCAAGAGCCAGTTTAGTAGTGGTTGCGGCAACTTGTGGTATGTTTAAAATTCCTATTGAGGGAATTGCTTTAATATTGCCGATTGATCATTTCTGTGACATGTTTAGAAGTGCAACAAATGTTTTGGGAAATGCACTTGCTACATCGGTTGTTGGAAAATGGGAAGAGGAGAACGAAAGTGTTTTGAAATAATTTTTATTTTATAAATACAAATTAAATAATATATTTTAGACTAAAAAAAGCAGTTGTAAACGAAAAGTAACTGCTTTTTTTATTTTTAGAACTGAATGTTATATTTGCAAAATATTCCAAATAGAATGTGATTTATCTATGGATTATGATGTATATTTGAAGAAATAACTATTACTTATGCCCCCAATAAGAATATTTCTATTACTTATTTTATGGTTTAATTTTTTCGGTAGTGTAATAAGAAGTCAAACACAATCACCAAGTAAAAAAGAAATTGATAAATTAACAATTCAAGGGACAAATCTTCGGGAATCTGGAGACTTTGAAAAATCTTTATTGATTTCAAGGATGGCGCTACGCCAATCTATAGCTATAAACGACAATGTGCTAATAGCTGAAAATTATAATAATGTTGCAGCCAATTATAATGAATTAATTGAATTTGATAAGGCTATTTTTTACTACAACAAAGCCTTAATTTATGCCAATCTAACACAAAATGATACTATAAAACAAAGGATTAATAATAATCTTGGAAACATGTATTGCTTTGAAAAAAAGAAATATGAAAAGGGGATTCTTTATTATAAAAAAGCACTTGAATATAGTAAGAAAATATCCGACTCAGCTCAAATAGCTTTTACAAATCTGAATATTGCTTGGGCCTTTTTCGATATTGGCAAGTTTAAAGAAGGAGAAGGAAATTTAAAAATAATCAATTCCTATTATGCAAAAAACTATAACGATAATATAGTTGTTGTACTAAATATGCTTAATGGCATGTATTACAATTATAAAAATGAGGAAAAAAAAGCTGAATTTTATTTTCAAGAAGCCATTCGCCTTGGGAAAAAATTAGATGAAAAATCCGATTTGTCCTATTCGTATTTAGAATATTCAAAGTTTTTGTTAAAGTGCAAGGATTATAAAAAAGCTTACGAAAATCTGGATCTTTATAATAATCTTACAGAAGAGATTTATGCTGAAGAAAAATTAGAAAAGGCAAATGTTGAAGGAATAAATTTTGAATTGGATGAATACAAAAGAACAATTGATAAGATAGAAAATGAAAAAGATTTGCAGTACCAAAGTTTAAAAAAATCAAGAATTATTGTTTTACTTTTTATAATCGCAATATTTGTTTTATTACTTTTTCTCAATTCACTAATCAAAAACAATAGATTTAGATTAAAATCCAATTCAGATTTAATGCTTGCAAATGCTGAATTAATCATAGCAAATAAAAAAGCACAAGAATCAGCAATTTTAAAAACACAATTTGTTTCTACAATCAGTCATGAATTGAGAACTCCATTATATGGTGTTGTTGGTATTACTGATTTGCTGCTTGAAGAACACAAAGAACTGGCATCTAGCCCACATCTTAATTCTTTAAAATTCTCTGCACGCTACCTTTTGTCATTAGTCAATGATATACTTCAAATCAATAAAATTGAAGAAAACAAAATTGTCTTGGATAATTTAACTTTCAATATGCTTGATGAATTGAATATGATTAAAAAAGCTTTATCTTTTATTACTCAAAAAAACAATAATAAAATAATTGTTGATGTTGATTCATTAATTCCGGAAAGTTTAATTGGAGACAAACTTAGATTTGCTCAGGTTTTGATGAATTTGGTTAGTAATGCTTTAAAATTCACTAAAAACGGAGAAGTCAAATTGATTGCAACACAATTGAAACAGGAAGGCAAAGTACACTCTATAGAAATTAAGGTTCAGGACAATGGTATCGGAATTGCTTTGGATGATCAAGATAAAATTTTCGATAAATTTGTACAAGTTGGTAGAAAAGAAGTAGATTATCAAGGAACAGGACTTGGGTTGTCAATTGTAAAAAGGTTATTGGAATTATTTGGTAGTGATATTGTTGTAGAAAGTGATTTGGGGATTGGCACTACTTTTAGCTTTGTTATTAATTTTGAACATGATATAAAAAGAACAAATGAAATTATAAATAATATTCAGGTAGATTTAACATCTAGTCAAGTATTCAAAGTTTTGGTTGTGGAAGACAATCATATCAATCAGCTTATAACCAAAAAAACGATTGAAAAAAATAATTATTCATGTGTAGTTGTAGATGATGGTTTTGCAGCTTTGGATATACTTGAAAAAGAGTCTTTCGATATAATTTTGATGGATATTAATATGCCATTAATTAATGGTTTTGAAACTTCAAAAAGGATTAGACAAAAAGGTATAGAAACGCCAATTATTGCATTAACTGCCTTTGATAAAAACGAAATAACGGATGAAGCATTGACAGCCGGAATGAATGATATTATTGTAAAACCTTTTGAACCAGTCCAATTATTTAAAATTATTAATTGTCAAATATTAAAAATAAAAAGTCTGGTTTAACAATTTTTTTGATATAATGATAAATAGTAAACCCTTATTTCAATTCTGGCAATTTAATGCAGCAATTGAAATAAGGATTTATTTTTAATTTTTTAAGTTTCTTTTTTTTATTTAATAGAAATTGATTTTAAAGTTTTTTTTCTATCACCAGGTTTTTTATTAATACAAACATCAAGAATACCATCTTTATATGTGGCTTCTATCTTGTTTTCATCCGCATAATCGGGAAGATTGAAAGATCTGTAAAAGGATTGATAATTGAATTCTTTTCGAACGTAATCATCTTTTTTACTGGATTCTTTTTTTTCTTCTTTTTCTGTAGAAATCACTAGTACATTATTGTCAACTTCAATTTTGAAGTCTTCTTTTTTTAAACCAGGAGCAGCTAGTTCAATTTCAAGTTTTGTGTCAGTTTCTTTTAAGTTTACAGATGGTAAATTAACCCCTATTGCTGAAATACTTCTGTCTGCCCAATCTGAAATATCTCTTGTAAAAAAATCTTCAAATAGTGGGTTTACCAACTTACTTACAACAGACGGGAACATGCCGTCTCTTTTAACTAATGTTTCCATAATTTGATTTTTTAAAGTTAAAAATTTTGATATTAAATTTACTTAAAATAAGTGTTTAATTAACTGATAATTATCATGTTAACAAAAAAAACTATTTAACCTAAAGTTAAGAAGTGTTCTTTTACAATATATTTAAAGGTATTAAAATTACTTAATACCAACGCTTTTTGTTTTGTTTCGATGCGTCCGATTTTCTGGATTTGTGCGCTCCACCACTTCTATTTGAATTTTTCTGGGCTGAAGATGCAGTTGCAGGACTTCCGGAATGCCATGGGTAAGGATGGTCATTTATGGTTTGAACATCTACTTTTATTAGCTTTTGAATATCTTTCCAATAGTCGTGTTCGTCTTTGCTACAAAAAGAAATTGCAATACCGCCATTACCAGCGCGACCGGTTCTACCGATGCGATGTACGTAGGTTTCTGGAATATTAGGTAAATCAAAATTGATTACAAATGGCAATTGATCAATATCAATACCTCTTGCAGCAATATCTGTTGCCACAAGTACTCCAATTTCTTTGTTTTTAAACGCATCAAGTACACGTTGTCTTGCATTTTGGGATTTGTCACCATGTATGGCTTCCGCTGCAATGCTATTTTTTCTCAATGCTTTTACCACATTGTCAGCCCCATGTTTTGTTCTTGAGAAGACCAATACATTTGATAAATTTTCATTTTTTATCAGATGGTATAATAAGTTTCTTTTTTCGGTTTTATCGACAAAGTAAACACGTTGCTCGACATTTTCTGCGGTAGATGAAACAGGAGAAACAGTAACGGTTTCAGGGTCTGTAAGAAACATTTCTGCCAATTCTCTAATGGCCATTGGCATTGTTGCCGAAAAGAAAAGGGTTTGTCTGTTCTTTGGTGTAAGTTTTACAATTTTTTTTACATCATTAACAAAACCCATATCAAGCATTTGATCGGCTTCATCCAAGACTAAAGTATGCAAATGGTCTAAATCAATAAAGCCTTGCTTGTGTAAGTCCAATAGGCGTCCTGGTGTTGCAATAAGAATATCTACTCCGTTTTTTAAAGCATCAACTTGAGGATTTTGGGAAACACCCCCAAATAAAGTAAGTTGCGTCAAATTTGTGTATTTTCCATAAGTATCAAAACTTTGACCAATTTGAACTGCCAATTCTCGTGTAGGAGTCACCACAAGGGCACGAATTACTTTTGCCTTTTTGGATGAACCAACAATACGGTGCAATTGATGTATAATAGGAATTGCAAAAGCGGCTGTTTTTCCAGTTCCTGTTTGTGCACAACCTATTAAATCTCTTTCGGCTAAAACTAGTGGAATAGCTTTTTCTTGTATTGGTGTTGCATTGATGTAGCCTTCTTCAAATACGGCTTTTTGTATACTTTTTGAAAGTGATAAATCTTCGAATAACATATATTTTGTATTAAATATCTTGTATTATGAACATAGATATGGCTACAAAGATAGTGTTATTATTTTTGATGCTAATTTATTTGAAGTTTGGAGGGGTTTAAATTACGTTTTCTAGTACGATTGCATTGTGCGATTTCATGAAATCTGTAACCAAATAGCCAATGAGTTTGCCAATTAAATGATTGTTTTTTTCTTCACCCAGGTCAGGGGCTCCTTCACAAATGTGCAAATAGGCAGCGTTTTTGTTTTTTGCAAAAAAGGAAACAAACTGACGAAGTTCTTCAATTGAAAAGCCACTTAAAGTCATGGCGCTGCTGGCGATGTTCGGAATAGCGTCTAAATCAATTTCTATTCCATAAGGGTCATATTTTATGAATTCCAGAGCAGTAATCATTTCTTGATTGAAATTTTTTTCTTTTCTAATGTTTACGCTATCATACGTATTGTAACGTACTCGGTCTTCAATTTTTTTTATGATATCCAAGACGCTTTTTGAAGTGTAATTCTCGTGCAAACCAAAAATAAAATATTTCTTCAAAAAGCCTTCTTCAAAAGCATAAGAAAAACCATTTCCACTATGACGACCTTCTAGAATTCTAAAATCAGAATGAGCATCAAAGTTGATAGCGTTTATTGCTTTCCCTTTTGCAAGAGCGGCACCTTTTATATTTCCATACGAATTATTGTGACCTCCGCCTATGACAATTGGTATTTTACCCGACTGAATGATTTTACATATGATATGGGAAACTTCTTTGTCAATTTTTTCGACCAATTGGCTTAATTTGGATCGGTCATCTACATCATTAAAATCAAGATTTTCCACCTCTTTCATTTCTTGTTTTACATCGAGTTGCCCCAATATAATGATCTGGCTTCCCTTTGAAAAACGATTGTGTTGGATATTGGCAATACTTTTTATGGCACTTTCCCACGCAGATGCTGCTCCAGGTCTTCCATAATTGGCTCTAACTCCAATATCTTCGGGAATTCCAAATAGAACATATTTAGCTTCGCTTGATTTTATAAAGTGAATAGGATCGGTATCCTTTGGGATTGTAAGCATTTTTTCGCCAAATTTAATTTCACCACTTCGGTGATTTGTGATTTTGGCCAGGTCATTAATACTGAATGTGATAAGTTTTTCCATAAAAATATATTTC
This sequence comes from Flavobacterium sp. N3904, assembly GCF_025947305.1. NCBI lineage: Bacteria > Pseudomonadati > Bacteroidota > Flavobacteriia > Flavobacteriales > Flavobacteriaceae > Flavobacterium > Flavobacterium sp. N3904. The sequence continues at coordinate 3,537,563 of NZ_CP110009.1, read as the reverse complement.
TCAAAAATAATATAATTGTACTAAGTTGCGTTATATATATTATTAAATTTGTAAAAACAATTATATTTTAACATGGAAAATCAAAAAAACAATTCAAGTCTAAAAGCTGTAATAGCAGTTTTAGCTATTTTATTAGTAGGGAGTTTAGTTTATATTTTTAAAATATCTTCTGAGGTTGAAGAGGTTCATACTGAAATCACTAAAGTGGGTTCTGAGAAAGAATCTGTTATGAAAGATTTACAAGACCTTAAAGCAACATATGATGCTGCCATTGCTGAAAACACTTCTATGTCGGAAGAATTAATTCAAGAAAGAGACAAAGTTGTAAAATTAATGGATGATCTGAAAAAAACTAGTGGGGATGTTTCTAAATACAGAAATCAAGTTAGTTCATTGCAAGGACATATGAAAGAATTAATGACTGAAAATGAAGGTTTGAAAAAGCAAAATACTACATTGACAGTTCAACGCGATAGTACAGTAGTTGTCTTGGGCCAAGCTCAAAAATTCAATGAAGTATTAGTTGGTCAAAATGAAGATTTGGCTAAAACTGTTGAAAAAGGATCTAAATTATCAATTTTGAACTTACAAACAGCTGCTTATAAACTAAGAAGTTCAGGAAAAGAAATTGCTACAGATAAAGCAAGCAGAGCGAATGTGTTAAAAATAAGCTTTACGATTGCTGAAAACTCTATAGCTAAATCTGGCGATAAAGATTATTATGTACAAGTTATTGATAGCAAAAATAATGTTTTGGGTGATGCAAAAACAATTACTTTTGGAGATAAAAACTTGGTCTACAGTTTTGTTTCAAGTGTGAAATATGAAAATAAAACGGTTCAGGTTTCGCAAGACTTAGCTGGTAAAGACTTTGTAAAAGGATTGTATACTGTAAATGTATTTGATAAAGATCAATTGGTTTCTACAACAAATTTTTCTTTGAGATAGGCCAAATACTTAATTTTATAAAAAAGCGATATTCTATTGAGTATCGCTTTTTTTATTAATAATTTTTCCCGTTTAAAATGACAGTGTCTATTAAATTACTACCAAATGCATAAGGCAATTGATAATAGGAAGGAATTTCTTTTGTAATGATAAGGTTGGCTTTTTTACCAATAGAAATACTTCCATGAGTGTTTGAAATTCCCATAGCATAAGCACCGTTAATCGTTGCAGCATTGATAGCTTCTTCGGGAGTCATTTTCATTTTGATGCAAGCAGTGGCCACTACAAAATTCATATTTCCCGACGGAGTAGAACCTGGGTTGTAATCGGTTGCTAACGCCAAAGGAAGTCCTGCGTCTAACATTTCGCGTGCTGGTGTGTAAGGAATACTCAAAAAATAGGAACACGAAGGTAAAGCTACTGGCATTGTTTCAGTATTTTTTAAGGATTCGATGTCTTCAGTGGTCATGATTTCAAGATGATCTACCGAAAGCGCATTATATTTTACGCCCGATAGAATCCCTCCAATTGAATTGAATTGATTGACATGGATTTTTGGCTTTAAGCCAAATTGAATTCCTGCTGCCATAATCTGTTCGGTTTCTTCGACTGAAAAATAACCAGTTTCACAAAATACATCAATAAAATCGGCCAATTTGTTTTTGGCAATTTCAGGAAGCATTTCGTTAATAATACAATCTATATAACCTTGTTTGTTTTCTTTAAAAAGGGTAGGGAAGGCGTGTGCGCCGAGAAAAGTGGCTTTTATTGTTATTGGGTAGTTTTGTGATAGCTGTTGAATAACACGAAGCATTTTAAGTTCTCCGTCAACTGTGAGTCCGTAACCTGATTTAATTTCTACTGCTCCAGTTCCCAATCGCATCACTTCCTCAAGACGTGCTTTCGATTGGTTATAAATGTCGCCTTCTGAGGTTTCGTTTAGTTTTTTTGCTGAATTTAATATTCCACCGCCACGATTGGCGATTTCTTCGTAGGTCATTCCATTAATTCGATCCACAAATTCCTGTTCGCGATTTCCTGCGTATACGATATGTGTATGACTGTCACACCAAGACGGAAGAACTATTTTTCCGGAAGCATCAATCGTTTTGTCTACAGTAATTTTTGATAAATCATCCATAGAACCAAAATCGGCAATCAAATCGCCTTTTATAAGTAAAAAAGCATTTTTTATGGTTGGTAAAACAGCCATTTCTGCTCCAGAAACTTTTAAAACGGTATTATCTCGAATTTGGAGTAGCTCCTTTATATTAACAATTAATGTTGTCATTTATTTGCTTATTCAGAAACGGTTATTTCGAACATTTTATTCCAATTTTTACCAGTTACAAAAATGGTCTTTGTTTTTGGATTGTAGGCAATTCCGTTTAGGACATCATCTGGTGTGACTTTTAAAAATTTTCGTAAACCTGACATATCCAAAATTCCTTCTACAGCCCCAGTTTTTGGATTTACTACAGCTATGGCATCTTTTTGCCAAACATTGGTATAGATTTTTCCATCAATCCATTCCAATTCATTTATTGATTTAATTTTAGATTCTCCCGAGTATACATTGATGTAGTCAATCATTTTCTGGGTTTTTGGATCCATCTTCCAAATTTTTTCTGTTTTATCAGTTTGGTAAATGTAAGTGCCATCATTTGTCAATCCCCATCCTTCAATATCTTTATCATAAGTAAAAGTTTTTTCTACTTTCCAAGTGTCGGGATTGTATATAAAACCAACCTTGTTTTGCCAAGTCAATTGAAATAACTGATTATTGATAAAAGTAATTCCTTCACCAAAATACTTATCCTCCAATTTAAAACTTTTAATTATTTTTCCAGTTTTGTAATCAGTTTTTAATAAATGTGATTTTTCATTTAGTCCTGTACTTTCATATAAAGTGTCTTTATAAAATTCTAAACCTTCCGTAAAAGAAGTGGTATCGTGAGGAAAAGTATTTACGATTTTATATTTTAATAATTTAGGTTGCACATTCGAAACCAATTCTATTCTTGCGGTTGCTTCAGAGTTTTCACCTCCAAAATAAACTAATGCTTTTACGTATTGATAGCCTAATTTTTGATTCTTTAACGGAAAGTTTAGTTTTTCGTTTCCTTTTTTATAACCTACTTTTATATCGTTCACATAATAGATAATACTGTCAATTTCTTTATTATTTGGATTTAAAATACCCAAAGAAATAGCATCATCAGCTATGTATTGTGCTTTGTAATTGGCATTATCGAAGGTAAATATAGAATTTTCACCTTTTTTTGTGTTTCCGCAATTTGCTAATGTGATTCCTAATAAAATGATAAATAGGAAGTTATAGTTTTTCATAGTTTTAATATTTTAAAAAGCCAATATACAACGATAATTTTAAGGTACAAAGCTCTTGCAAAGATATAAAAAGATTGTATATTTGCACCGGCAAGTCCTACACGACCAGCTCCTGCAGACTCCCCCAGGATGGGAACATAGCAAGGGTACGTGGTTGAGCGGTGCGATGTAGGTCGCTTGCCATTTTTAATAAAATTCAAAAAGTAGTCTTCCTTCGGGAGGATTTTTTTATTTTTACCCCAATCATAATTTATAGATAATGAATAAAGTAGTATTGATTACAGGCGGGTCTTCGGGAATTGGAAAATCTATCGGTGAGTTTTTGCATCATAAAGGATTCGTGGTATATGGAACCAGTAGGAACCCAGATGTTGTTCTCAATTCGGTTTTTCCTCTTATTGCTTTAGATGTTAGAAATGTTGTTTCTATTCATTCGGCTGTCGCTAAAGTTATAGCAACTTCAGGAAGACTGGATGTTGTGATTAATAATGCGGGAGTCGGAATCACTGGTCCTTTGGAAGAAATTCCAATGGAAGAAATTAAAAATAATTTTGAAACCAATTTCTTCGGACCAATTGAAGTGATGAAAGCTGTTTTGCCACAAATGCGATCACAACAATCGGGATTGGTTATAAATATTACTTCAATAGCTGGTTATATGGGCTTGCCTTATCGCAGTGTTTATTCGGCTTCAAAAGGTGCTTTGGAATTAATCACCGAAGCGTTGCGTATGGAAGTGAAATCGTTTGGAGTTCAAATTACCAATATTGCACCTGGTGATTTTGCAACCAATATAGCTGCAGGACGTTTTCATGCACCTGTAATCAAAGGTTCGGCTTATGAATTGCAATACGGTAACACACTCAAAGAAATGGATCAGCATGTGGATAGTGGCAGTAATCCCAATCAAATGGCCGAAGCGGTTTACTCCATAATTCAAAATACAAATCCAAAAATTCATTATAAAGTTGGAGCTTTTATGCAAAAATTTTCAATTGTCTTGAAAAGAATTCTTCCGGATAAAGTGTATGAAAAAATGCTAATGAATCATTATAAACTTTAAAAAAGAAGGGAATAACAAGTTCAATTCGATTAATACTATTTAATTTGGAATTGATTTTTGAAATTGCAATTGATATTGATATTGATTTCGTAATTTTGCACCGAATTTTTTAAACACACAATTAAATTAAATATATTATGAAATTTTTTATTGATACAGCTAATTTAGCTCAAATTAAAGAAGCACAAGCATTAGGCGTTTTAGACGGAGTTACAACAAATCCATCTTTGATGGCAAAAGAAGGAATTACAGGAAAAAACAACATTTTGAAACATTATGTTGATATCTGTAATTTGGTTGAAGGTGATGTAAGTGCCGAAGTAAATGCGCTGGATTACGATGGAATGATTAAAGAAGGTGAAGAATTGGCTGATTTACACGAACAAATCGTGGTAAAATTGCCAATGACTAAAGAAGGTGTGATGGCTGCCAAATATTTCTCTGATAAAGGAATAAAAACAAATGTAACTTTAGTATTCTCTGCTGGTCAGGCTTTATTGGCTGCTAAAGCTGGAGCTACTTATGTTTCTCCTTTTATTGGACGTTTGGATGATGTTTCTACAGATGGATTGGCGCTTATTGAAGAAATTCGTTTGATTTATGATAATTACGGGTATGAAACTCAAATTCTTGCAGCTTCTGTTCGTCACACTATGCATATTGTAAATTGTGCCAAAATTGGAGCTGATGTAATGACTGGACCACTTTCTGCAATTTATGGTTTGTTGAAGCACCCATTAACAGATATTGGTTTGGCTCAATTTGTTGCTGATTTCGAAAAAGGAAACAAGTAAAAAAGAATACAGATTTCAGACTGCAGTATTCAGTCTGGAAATAGCATTAAAAAAGTCTCATTTCATAACGTAATGAGACTTTTTTTGTTTCTGTTCAAAATAGCTGAGATTTTAATATTTTAGACTTGGGTCAATTAAAAATTAAATATCCGATTCTCATTGAATTGAATTTTGGCAAAAGAAACCTATTTTCATAAATAAAAATCCCATTTTGCACAATAATTGCAAAATGGGATTTTTATTTGTACTCATTTTACTGAATACTGTAATCTGAAAACTGAATTCTTTCTAATGTCCTCCAGCTATTTTTTTATCAAAATCGATTCCTTGATTTCTTAAAATTCCGCTTACTTTCCAAGCATAAAATGCCAAATATGCAAAACATAAAACACCAACAATATAGCTGCTTTGAATACCAATGCTATCAGAAACAAATCCTTGTGCCCAGCTTACAATTCCACCACCCATAATCATCATGATTAAGAAGCTGCTTCCTTGGCTAGTGTGTTTTCCTAATCCGCTTACTGCTAAAGTGAAAATACATGGCCAAAGTGTACTACAAAACAAACCAACACTTGTGAATGCGTAGACACTTATCATACCCGAGGTTGAAATTCCAATAAAAAGGGCAATAGCTCCCAATGTTGAAAATATAAGCAACATTCTGGCAGGATTTCCTTTACTGGCCATATCGGCAGCAATTAATACCAAAATAATTAACCCGTAAATGTAGAAAGGAGTCAGATCATGTTTTGCTATTGCATTTACAAGCAAGAAAACGCCAAACGCCAAGTATGGAGCAATAAATCGCAGAATTTTTTGGGTAGACATATTATCGGTAAAAGCTTCAACAGCTCCAGTCCAACGACCAATCATTAAACTTGCCCAATACAATGAAATATATGGAGCAATATCGCCAATGGCAAAACCCAATTTAGTTTCCATATAAGCTGGTAAATTACTTGCTGTAGAAACTTCGACACCCACATAAAGGAAAATGGCAATCATTCCCATAATCAATTGAGGGTATTGCAATGCCGATTTTTTTGAAGATGTTGCATCTTCTACTGTTTCTACTATTGTTTCCGGATGTTCTGGTAATGAAGAAAATTTTAATAAAACAGCCACAAGCAGAAACGCTAAGCCTAATACTAAATAAGGAATTTTAACACTTTCGATACTCATGTCAGTATTTCCAGTTGATGCAGCTCCAAAAATAGCAAAACTCACAATTAGTGGTCCAATTGTAGTTCCCAAATTATTTATACCACCTGCTAAAGTCAATCGTTGTACGCCTGTTTTTATTGGTCCCAGTGCAATTGCCAATGGATTTGCAACGGTTTGCTGCAGAGAAAAACCTAATCCAACCGTAAATAAACCAGCCAACATTAACGGATAAGATCCGGTATTAGCCGCTGGATAAAATAATAAAGTTCCAAGAGCAGAAATTACCAATCCCAAAGCGAGTCCATTTTTATACCCGATTTTATTAACTATATCTTGTTTAATCAATAGAGAAATCCCCATATATATTAAGGAACCAACGGTATAAGAAATATAAAAAGCGATGGAAACAAACTGACTTTGACCTTGGGTTAAATCAAAAGCTTTTTTGAAAACAGGGATTAAAATGTCGTTACTTGCAGCTACAAATCCCCAAAAGAAGAATACGATAACTAAGGGGATAAATTGACCCCATTTGGTTTGTGAATTTTCTGAACTCATAATTTAAAAATTTAATTTTTTTGGTTAATTATTAATTTTTTGATGCTGCAAGACTGTAAATATATTTGTTAAGAATATCAAAAAAAAATTTTATCATGTAAAGTTTTTCACTTTTATATAAACAACACTATTTCTTCAACAAATGGCTATTTTGTGATGATTTCTCTAAATAAAAATGATTTTTCGTCTAGAAATTATTCCAGAATTTTGCTTTTTACTTCTTTACTGTAATTTCGACCAATGGGTATAGTATAGGATAGGATTTGAATTCGGTTTCCTTCGATTGATTTTACTTTGTTTAATGCAATGGTATAGGATTTATGAATGCGCATAAAACGGTCAGCAGGCAATTCTTCAGTCAATGAAGTTAATGATTTGTGAGTAATATATGTTTTTTCGGGAGTGACAACTTTGATGTATTCTTTCATTCCTTCGATAAAAAGAATCTCATCAATATTTATTTTGACCATTTTTTTATCAACTTTGATAAAAATATGGGGTTCTACACGGTGATTTTCGACTTTAATGTTGTTTTTCAAATTGAATTCGGCTTCAATTTTATGTATACATTTTATAAAGCGCGGCAGTGGAATAGGTTTTACTAAATAATCTAATACTTCTAAGTCATAACTTTCGGCAGCAAATTCTCTAAAGGCGGTTGTAATAACAATTCGAGTTTTATTTTCAAGAAGACTTATTAATTCAAATCCTGTCATCATAGGCATATTAATGTCTAAGAAAACAGCGTCAACACTATTTGTATTAATGAATTCTAATCCTTCTAATGAATTATTAAATGTGCCAATAACTTCAAAGTCTGAAAAATTCTCAAAATAATTGAGTAATACTTTTATAGCCAATGGTTCATCGTCAATTAATACACACTTAATCTTCATTATATAAAGGTATTTGAATTGTGATTATATAAAAATTAAATTTTATATTTTGATTTATGGTAAAATTGTTTTTATAAATTAATTTTAATCTTTTTTTGGTATTTGATAAGCCAATACCTTTTTTGTGTTTTAATGGCTGTGAAATTACAAAATTATTTATTATTTCAAATTCAAGTTTTGAGTTTGTAACTCTGAAATTAATTTTTATTTTGAGTTTGTCATTATTAATTCCACCATGTTTAAAGGCATTTTCTATTAATGAAATAAATAATAAAGGAGGGATTTTTATTGTATCAATATCCGATTCCAAATTGATGGTCACTTCAACGTTTTCAAATCGGAGTTTCTCTATTTCAATATAATTTTGAATATAATCGATTTCTTTTATTAAAGGGACAAATTTGGTACCCTCAATATCGTACAAAACATATTCCATTAAATTAGAAAGTTTGATAATTACATCAGGAACTTTATCAGATGATTCTAATGATAAAGCGTAGAGGTTGTTTAAAGTATTAAAAAAGAAGTGAGGCTGTATCTGATTTTTTAAATATTTTAATTTAATTTTATTCTGATTCTCCATTATGGCTTTGTTTCTGTCTCTCTCCCTAAGCCATGTCAGCATTAAATACATAGACGATGCAACAGCAAGAACATACAGTTCCCCTATACAAACCGCTACAATATGATTTATTTCGAATGGTTTGTAATCCCGATTGGCTTCTGGCCAAATATTTTTTGAAATAATAAAATAGGTCAGACCGGTTTTCAATAAATAAACGACACTCAAACTCGCCAATAAAGAAATTGTATATTTAAAATATTTCGACTGCAATACAAACATAGGAATGAGTATCAATAAATTGAAATATACTAATGGAATATGTAGTGCAAATTCAATTAAGTTTGATTTGAAAGAATAACTGTAATCATTAAAATAAGCACCCCAACGCAAAAAATTAAGCAGAAAATAGATTCCCCAAAACCAAATGTGATTTTGAAGTTTTATATCGAAATTTATTTTTTTCATTTTGGACTTTTATATTTACAAATAATGATAGGGGTAAACACCAAAAAGTAATGTGTTTTGGTTTTATTTTGCATAAATAATCAATTTGTTATTAAAAAAAGCTTTTCCATGAATAAAATTCTATAAAAATGTCATTAAGGTATATATTATATTAATGAAAACGTTTTCGAAAAACACATTGTTGATTGAAACACGTCGTTGGTTTAAAAAATAATGCTGTTGGTATAATTTATTTTTTTTAACACTACCTTAAGAATAAATTTACGGCATAACTAACAAAAATAATTTAAAAATGAAAAAAATTTTCTTACTTGTTATGATTATTTTTACGACGCAAGTGACACTTGCACAGGTAAAAAATATCAAGGGTTTTGTTTCAGATGCCACTGGTGCGCCAGTAGCGGGAGCAAATGTTAACGTAAAAGGGGAGCCAAAAGGTACTTCTACCGATTTTGATGGTAAATTTTCAATTGATGCAAAATCCGGTGCAACTTTGATAATTTCATATGTAGGCTATGACTCTCAAACTGTAATAGTGGGAGAATCTTCAAACATCGATGTACAATTGAAAGCGCAAACTTCTACGGCTTTGACAGAAGTAGTTGTAACTTCACTTGGTATTAAAAAATCTAAAAAATCTGTGACCTCTACGGTACAAGAGATTAAAGAAGCTGAGTTGGTACGTGTAAAAGACGTAAATTTAATGAATACTGTCGCTGGTAAAATTGCAGGTGTAGCAGTAACCAGAAGTGCTTCGGGTACTGGAGGTTCTACAAAAGTTGTCATTAGGGGGAATGCTTCACTTACAAACAATCAACCATTGTATGTAATAGACGGTGTGCCTTTAATGAGTTCTGGTGCAACACAACCTAATGAAACTTTTGGTAGTTTAGCAGGTGGAAATACAGATGGAGGTGATGTAGTATCACTTTTAAATCCTGATGATTACAATGGAATGACTGTCCTAAAAGGGGCATCAGCCTCGGCCTTGTATGGTAGTTTAGGCGCAAATGGCGTTATTCTGTTAACTTCCAAAAAAGGAAGTGAAGGAAAATCAAGTTTTAATTTTACTTCTACAACTTCAATGGACAATGCTGCTTACTTGCCAAAATTCCAAAATCAATACATTGCCTCAACTTCTCCAAATACAGAAGTTACTTGGGGTAAAAATGCTGACGGGACTTATACAAAAGGAGCTACAAATGATGACGTTAATGAATTTTTTCAAACAGGTGTAACTCAAATTTCTTCTTTAGGATTTACAACGGGCAGTGAAAATTCTTTCACAACTTTAACATATGCTAATACTACTGCTTCTGGTATTATTGAAGGAAATAAATTGAATAAAAATAATTTTGGTATTAATCAAATTAATACATTCCTAGATAACAAACTTACTGTTGCAGCCAATGCAAATTATATTTCTCAAACCATCAACAATAGACCAGTCAATGGTTTATATTTTAATCCACTAACAGGAGTTTATGGTATGCCAAGAGGAGGTAAAGGCCTTGATTATTACCAACAGAATTATGAGGTTTTTGATCCCGCAAGAAATTTGATGGCTCAAAATTGGGTAAATACACCAAATGAAACTTCTCAAAATCCATACTGGTTAATCAATAAAAATGCATCTATTAATAAAGATAATTTCTTTAAAGGAAGACTTAGTTTAGATTATCAAGTCAATGATTGGTTAACATTATCTACAAGATATAGTTATAATCGCCTTGAAACAAGTTTTGATAAAAAAATATATGCAACTTCAGCAGCTTCGCTTTCAAATATAAATGGAACTTATGTTAATGTTAATAATGTTGGAACTCAAAATTATGGTGACTTTTTAGCTAAATTCAATACAGATTTTAATCCAGATTTTAGTTTTAATGCTATTCTTGGAACAAGTTTTACAAAATCATTTTCAGAATCTACTGTGTTAAATTCAGGCAGAGGAAGTGGAGGATTAGTTTATGCCAACTGGTTTACTTTAGGGAATTTTGTAAATAATGCAGAAAACCAACAAATTTCTGGTGGTAATAAAGAAATTCAATCTGTTTTTGCTACAGCTACTTTGGGGTACAAAGATTATTTGTTTCTTGACGTAACGGGAAGAAATGACTGGTCATCTACGTTAGTAAATACAGATACGAATTCATATTTCTATCCTTCTTTTGGTCTTTCGGGAATTATTAGCGAAATGGCGACTATGCCGGAGTGGATTAGTTATGGTAAAGTTAGAGGGTCATGGGCACAAGTAGGTAATGACGTTTCCGCTTATGTAACATCACCCGAATCAACAGTTGTTGGAGGTATTCTTATAGCTCCAATAATTGGACCAAGACCTCTTACTTCATTAAAACCAGAATTGCAAAGTTCTTATGAATTTGGAACTGAATGGAGAATGTTTGATAACAGACTTGGATTTGAATTTACGTATTACAATTCGGACACTAAAAACCAAATTCTTACAGTTCCTGCGCCAGCAGTAGATCCTTCTGGATACACTAATTATGCCTTTAATGGAGGAAATATTAATAATAATGGTGTTGAAATTGTATTGAATGGTAGAATTATTGAAAAAGACAAATTTACCTGGGATGCGGCAATAAATTATTCGCACAACCATAATGTTGTTACTGGGATTCCTATAGATTTAGGAGGAACTATTATTTTGACAGAGGCAGGATCTAACAGCTACAGATATGTAATAAACGAAGGACAGGCTTTTGGGGTTATAGAAGGTAAAAATATATTGAGAAATGCAGCAGGAAAAATTCAATTGAGTAATACTGGAGACATACAGCTTACTGATTTTGAAGAAGTAGGAAATGCAAATCCTGATTATATGCTTGGTTTTCAAAATAGTTTTAAATTTGGTTCTTTCAATCTGAATTTCCTTATTGATGGCAGATTTGGTGGAGAGGTAATGAGTTTGACTGAATCTATGAATGACTTTGCAGGTGTGTCTAAAGCTACAGGTGATGCAAGAAACAATGGTGGCGTAGCTATAGATGCTGTTAATGCAGATGGAACTCCATACACTGCAAATGGAGGAAAAATGGATGCGCAAAAATATTATCAGTCTGTTGGTGGTAGAGATAAAGCAACTGGAGAATATGTTTATGATGCAACAAACGTGAGCCTAAGAGAATTATCATTAGGATATTCATTCAATACTTCAAAACTTAAATTTATACAATCAGCTAGTTTATCTTTAATTGCCAGAAATTTATTCTTTATATACAAAAAAGCACCATTTGATCCAAATATTGCTCTAAGTACAGGTGAAGGATTACAGGGTGTTGATATCTATGGTATGCCATCTACAAAAAGTGTAGGTCTTAATTTAAATGTAACTTTCTAATAAAAACATCATGACATTAAAAAATATAAAATCAGCCGCTATCTGTATTACATTGCTCTCTGCAGTAAGTTGTACCTCAGATTTTGAGAATATAAATTCAAACCCTCAAGGAGCTTCAAATGAACAACTTGAGCAAGATTATAATACAATCAAAGCACCATTTTCGCCAATGTTTGCCAATGTATTTGTTCTTACTGCTTGGCCCTATCAAATTCAACAAAACCTGCAAGGTGATATATGGTCTGGTTATATGGCTACCGGATCAGGTTTTGCCAACGGAAATAATCCACAATATAAATTGAATAATGGATGGAATAACCAAGCTTGGGATAATGCTTATAGACAGGTTATGGCGAGCGCTTTGAAAGTTAAGCAACAAGCAGAAGCTAGATATCCAGAATTTTATGACTTATCATTGATTATCAAAGTTGAAGCAATGCATAGAATTACGGATATTTATGGTCCATGTGTGTATTCTTCTTTCGGAAAACCAGATACAACGGTTTTTCCTTATGATTCACAAAAATTAGTTTATGATCAAATGTTTGCTGATTTAGATACAGCTATTAAAGGTTTGACACCTATTGCCAAAGCTAATGCAGCAGCAGGAAAATCATCTTTGTTTGCAACAACTGATGTTTCATCGTATCATGGCGATTATACAAAATGGGTAAAGTATGCAAATTCTTTGCGTCTTAGATTAGCAATGAGAATAGTGAAAATTGACCCAGCAAAAGCTAAAACAGAAGCAGAAAGTGCCGTTAATCATGAGTTTGGTGTTTTATCTACCAAAGCCGACATCTTTACTCTTGAAGCTAAAAACTACAGTAATCCAATTTCAGATATAAGCCAAGGTTGGGGAGATATAAAAATGTCTGCAGATATGGAATCTATCATGGGCGGATATCAAGATCCTAGATTATCAGCATTTTTCTTAACATCTTCTGAATATCCTGGCACTTATAAAGGGATACGTACTGGTATTACAATTGTTGATAAATCAGATCACGTCGGGTTTTCTTCTGTAAATATTAAGACCACGGTATGGATGACAACTGCCGAAGTTTATTTCTTGAGAGCTGAAGGAGCGTTGAGAGGATGGAATATGGGAGGGACTGCTCAAGGACTTTATGAAACAGGAATTACACAATCTTTTGAACAACATGGTGTTTCGGGAGTTAGTAATTATCTAACCAATACAAATGTGGCTAAAAATTATGTAGATCCGACTAATGCTGCTAATAATGGTAACGCTGTAAATCTTGTTACAGTTTCTTGGAGTGATGGTGCTGCTACAAATGAAGTAAAATTGCAAAAAATTATTACTCAAAAATGGATTGCTAATTTCCCAGAAGGGCAAGAGGCTTGGTCTGAATATAGAAGAACAGGCTACCCAATGTTGTTGCCAGTTCTTGTAAATGCAAGCGCGGGTACAGTTACGACTCAATACGGAATGCGAAGAATAAACTTTGTCGATTCTGAAAAAGCAGGTAACCCTGAAGGAGTTAAAACCGGCCTTGCTGAACTTGGTGGGCCAGACAATGGTGGAACTAGACTTTGGTGGGATACTACTGGACCTAATTTCTAAAAGTAAATACAATTACAGTTATTTTTATTATGCCAGACAGGGGAAACCCTGTCTGGTACTAATAAAGTTTTAAGAATTGAAAATGATGTTGCAAGAATTTTTAAGTCTATAAAGGTTGAATAACCATTCACTCTGATTTGTAAAGTATTTAAACTTTGTTTTAGGAGTCTATTAAAATTGAAATTTCTTTTTATTAAAAATAAAAATTACCATATAAAGCAAACGAATTATTATAAAGCTATAAGTCAAGGACGCTAATTTCTTTCTGTTTGCACTTAAAAAAATATTAAAACAAACAATACTTTTCTTTTAAAGATTTGATAAACAAAAGAATTAAAACATTTGTTATCTTTAATGGAAAACAAAAAATACATTAAAAAAATACAACATGAGAACTACATCAGCCAGGGTAAATGACATAAGCTTTAAGACAGCAGGACAGTTTGAAGATACCCGTTTTGAAAAAATACATAATGTAATTTTTAAAAATTCTACGGATGCATCTGTAATTGTTGCGCAAGAAATTGCAGACTTAATTCGATCCAAACAAGAAAAAAACAAACCTTGCGTTTTAGGATTGGCCACAGGTTCTTCTCCTATAAAAGTGTATCAAGAATTGGTTCGAATGCATAAAGAAGAAGGGCTTAGTTTCGAAAATGTTGTGACTTTCAATCTAGATGAGTATTATCCAATGCCCAAAGAGAGTAACCAAAGTTATCATTTCTTCATGCACCAACATCTATTTAATCATGTTGATATAAAGCCCGAAAATATTAATATTCCTGATGGGACTGTGGCTCTGGAAGATTTGAACCAGTTTTGTGTTGACTACGAAATGAATATTAAAAATGCTGGTGGGCTTGATTTTCAACTGCTTGGAATTGGTCGTACTGGTCACGTTGGATTCAACGAACCTGGTTCGCATATTAATTCCGGAACAAGAATTATTACTTTAGACCATATCACAAAAGTGGATGCTTCCGGCGATTTTAACGGAATTGGAAATGTTCCTAAAAGGGCTATTACGATGGGAGTTTCAACAATTCTAAGATCCAAAAGAATCGTTTTGATGGCTTGGGGGCAAAATAAAGCTTCTATAATAAAAAGAACAATTCAAGGCGAAATAAGCTCTGAGGTTCCTGCAACCTTCTTGCAAAACCATAAAAACACCACATTTGTTTTAGACGAAGGTGCAGCATCAGGACTGACAAGATTAGAGACACCTTGGTTGGTAGGAGAGTGTATCTGGACACAAGAATTAAAAAACAAGGCCATTGTCTGGCTTTGTCAACATACCAATCAATCGATTCTTAAATTGACGGATAGAGATTACAACAACAACGGAATGTCGGATCTTTTGGCTGCTGGAAGTTCTTCTTATGACCTGAATATTAACATGTTCAATGTATTGCAACATACCATAACAGGATGGCCGGGAGGAAAACCAAATACAGATGATTCCAACAGACCGGAGCGATCTACGCCTGCCAAGAAAAGGGTTATACTTTTTAGCCCGCATCCAGATGATGATGTGATTTCGATGGGAGGAACATTTGCCAAATTAATTAAGCAAGGACATGATGTACACGTTGTTTATCAAACCTCTGGAAATATTGCAGTAACAGATGATGAAGCTTTGAAATTTGCCGAAGTTTGTAATGATTTTGTTGGTGGAGATGAGACCGGAATTAATTTTCAATCGGTTATTGATTTTATAAACTCAAAAACACAAGGACAAAGTGATTCTGTCGAAGTCCGCAAATTAAAAGGATTGATTAGAAGACGTGAATCCTATGCCGCTACCCGATACATTGGTTTAAAAGATGAAAACACTCATTTTCTGGACCTTCCATTCTACGAAACGGGGGTAGTTCAAAAAAAACCACTGGGTCCTGAAGATGTTGCAATTGTAAAAGAAATTATTGAACGCATTAAACCGCATCAGGTTTTTGCCGCAGGTGATCTTGCCGATCCTCACGGAACTCATGAAGTTTGTCTGAATGCCATATTTGCAGCTTTAAAGGAATTAAAATCGAAACCGTACATGAACGATTGTTGGTTATGGTTGTATAGAGGTGCTTGGCACGAATGGGATATTCATGAAATTGACATGGCAGTTCCATTAAGTCCAGATGAAGTATTATTGAAAAGACAAGCCATTTTGTACCACCAATCTCAAAAAGACAGGGTAATGTTTCAAGGAAATGACTCAAGGGAATTTTGGGTAAGAGCCGAGGATAGGAATAAAAACACGGCCAAATTGTACGATAATTTAGGCCTTGCCGAATATGAAGCTATTGAAGCTTTTAAACGATTTGAGTACTAAAAATACTTTTGTTTGAGAATGCAGGAACTAAATTCATAATTGACGTGAATTAGCATTAAATTTTGAATTTAGTTCTACTTTCTATTGCCCATTATTCTAAAATTAGATATTAATTTACCTTCCAGCACAAAAAATGAAATACGTAATAATTTTTCTATTTGCCTCTTTTATCACTACTGCCCAAATCAATAAGGAGCAATTAGATGTAATGCCCTGGCCTCAAAATATAACTGTAACGGAGGGTAGTTTTGCTTTGACCAAAAATTTTAAAGTCAATATTACAGGGGCACCAAATCAAAGAATTTTTAGTGGGGCTACCCGTTTTTTGAGACGACTGGATGGACGAACAGGAATGTTTTTTTATCAAGGATTTGTAACTGGATTGAATGAAGTTCCTGATGCCGAATTGCAAATTAATTGTGTTCGCAGCGGAAAAATAGAATTGTATGAAGACGAAAGTTACTTGCTGGACATTGCAAAGAATAAAATCACGATAAATGCAACTACCGATTTGGGTGCTTTGCATGCACTCGAAACACTAGTGCAATTGCTACAAAACAATAAAGATTCTTTTTATTTTCCAATTTCAAAAATTTCTGATTTTCCTAGATTTACTTGGAGAGGTTTGATGATTGACGGGGCAAGACATTTTATGCCTGTTGATGTCATTAAGAGAAATCTGGATGGTATGGCTGCGGTAAAAATGAACGTTTTTCATTGGCATTTGGTAGACGATCAAGGCTGGAGAATCGAAATGAAAAAACACCCGAAACTAATTCAGATGGCATCGGATGGAAATTATTATACGCAGGAAGAAATAAAAAATATTGTTCAATATGCGGCTGATAGGGGCATTCTGGTAGTTCCCGAAATAGATATGCCCGGACATGGATCGGCAATACTTACGGCGTATCCAGAAATTGGGAGCAAAGTGGTCACTTTGAATGTGAATTCTGGCGAAAAAGAGCAAAAATTTACTCAAATTCAATCCTACTCATTAGAACGAAATTCAGGAATTTTTTCTCCAACATTAGACCCTTCAAATCCTAAGACCTATCAGTTGATTAGCGAATTTTTTGACGAAGTTTGTCCGCTCTTTCCCGGGAAATTTTTTCACATAGGTGGGGATGAAAACGAGGGTAAAGATTGGGATGCTAACCCAAAAATTCAGGAATTCAAAAAGAAACACAATCTGGTAAACAATCACGAATTGCAAACCTATTTTACGATGCAACTGATTCCGATGCTCAAAAAACACAATAAAGAGTTAATGGGCTGGGAAGAAATAATGACCAAAAACATGTCGCAAGACGCCATAATACATTCCTGGAAAGGGACCAATGAGGGTGTTCCTGCTGGAAAATCGCTTGTTGACGCCGTAAAGGGAGGGTACAAAACCGTTTTGTCCAATGGGTATTATATTGATTTAATGTTTGGAGTAGAAGATCATTATACAGTAGATCCAATGCCCAAAAATGTGGTGCTAACTGAAGTAGAAAAAGCAAGAATTTTGGGAGGCGAAGCCACGCTGTGGTCAGAATTGGTAACTCCTTCTACTATTGATTCCAGAATTTGGCCAAGGACTGCTGCAATTGCCGAAAGATTATGGTCGAATGAAAATATTACTGATATAGTAAGTTTGCGTAAAAGATTGAAAACCGTTTCATTTAGACTTGAGGAACTGGGCTTAACCCATCTTAAAAGTAAAGAAGCCTTATTGAGAAACATCAGTAACAATCAGAAAAATGAAGCTTTAGAGGATTTGTCCAATATATGTGAGCCGCTTAAAAAATATTCAAGAAATGCTCAAGGTACAGAATATCAGACCTATTCACCATTTACTTTGTTTGCAGACGCTTGTACGCCCGATGCATTTGATGCTTTGGGGTTTAATACAGCAGTTGATTCTTATTTAAATAATAAATCCATTGAGAATCAATTATTAGTTACTAATTATTTAAATAAATGGATTAAAATGAATTCAGATTTAATTCAATTAAGTCTAAATGCCCCACTAATTCAACCACTTTTACCTATTTCAAAAAATTTAAGTAGTTTATCAGAACAATTGCTGCTTAAAATGGATAAGAAACAAAATGTTGATGCTACTGTGCTGAATAATTTATTGGAGCAATGCAATTCAAAAGAACATGCCGATGTTGAACTTGCGGTTTACAATAGCCTAAAAAAGTTAGTTCAAGCTTAAAATAAATTCAAAAATAAAAGTTGTAATTGTTAAGATTGAGTTTGGTTATTTGTATTTTAATGTGTTTTTTATTTTGAATTAATATTGTTTTTTCTGAGAAAACAGTATTCTTAAACCTGGTAATTAGTTACCAGGTTTTTGTTTTTGGTGTAGTCTGCAAATGGTAGAGTGTCGCTCTATTATTTGTATATTAACTCTCTATTTTTCGAATTATTGAATGATACCTTTTAAATAATTAAATTATACTTTTTTATAATTAAAGTGCCATTGAGCTGTGTTAGTAGATAGTTCAACCGATTACGTTATCAATAAATATTGAGATCTATCAGCGGTAACATGCCAAAATTGGTGCGGCTAGTTAGTACGAAAAATAGTCTACAAATAAAAACCCTTTTGGTGATTTGTAATAAAAACATTATATCTATATTTGCTTCAAAACCGCCAACCTATAGCAATAATCTACTCTATTTTTGGTATATATTCGCTAGAAAGTAACGAGTATTTAAGTTATATGGTATTACAACTAAAAACAAAATAATGCATCAAAAGAAATTACACTTACTAATTGCTATCTTTATTATTCAATATTCTGTAGCACAAGACACTATTACTACATTTTACGATCAAAATTGGAAAGAAATAAAAAACATTGAGAATGCCTCTTTTAGCAGGAAATTTTTTATTTCAGATAAAATTTATGTAGCAAACGATTATTATAAAAATGGCAGTATCCAAATGACTGGAACTTATACAAACAAGAAAGGTACTTTTAGGGAAGGTTTTTTTAAATACTTTTTTGAAAATGGTAATGTTAAATCAGAAGGAAATTACCTAAAGAATAAACAAAATGGAAAATGGAAAAACTATCTAGAAAATGGAACTTTAGAATCAGAAGGTGAATATGTGCAAGGTAAAAAAAATGGAAATTGGATTTGGTATTCTGAAACTGGAAAGATCTGTGCTAATGAAAACTACATCAAAAATAAAAGAATTAATTATAAGTTTTTTGATGATGAAGGAAAGGAAATTGATATTTCTAGTGCTGAGCACTTAGCAAGTTTTCAGGGGGGTGATGCAAATAATTTTACCAGATGGGTCTTAAAAAATGTTAGATATCCGCTTGAAGCCAATGATAGTCACGGCACAGTTGTAATTGAATTTTATGTAAACACTTTGGGTGAAGTTGAAGATATAAAAATTGCTAAAAGTGTGAACCGCTTTTTAGATGCCGAAGCAATTAGAGTTATTTACTCATCCCCGACTTGGAATCCTGCAAAAGAGCATAATAAATATGTAAAATTATTCTATTCGATACCAATAACGTTTAAATAAAGTAACATCCTTTAACTACCACTGCAACAGTTTTGGTCAATAGACTTAATGGAAAGTTAAAAAGATTCAACTGAAAAGTAGAATCTTTTTGTTTTTACACAGCTCCAAAATTTGAGCTTGCTAAAGTGTACAATTGATAGGTTGTTCTTTCTGTTTTAATTAACTTTTGTTCAGGTAAAAAAAAAGATGATAACGCAAATAATTTCTTAATTTTATAAAAAAAATAAATCATGAAAAAATTAGTAGTAGCAATCTGCGCGATGTTCTTTTTAAGTATTCAAATTCAAGCTCAAGTGAAACAAACCATTTATCAATTTAAAGTCGAAGATTTATATGGTAAGACTTTTGATTTTGCCACACTAAAAGGCAAAAAAGTTATGATTGTCAATACGGCTTCAAAATGTGGTTTGACTCCGCAGTACAAGGATTTAGAAGCTTTGTATAAAGAATATTCGGCTAAAGGTTTTGTGATAGTAGGTTTTCCTGCGAATAATTTTGCTTCGCAAGAACCGGGAACTAATGCAGAAATCGCGACTTTCTGTCAGCAAAACTATGGAGTTACATTCCCTATGATGGACAAGGTCTCTGTAAAAGGAGATGATATGTGTGCCGTTTATCAGTTTTTGACCAAGAAATCTAAAAATGGTTTGGAGGATTCTGAAGTACAATGGAATTTTCAAAAATACCTTATCAACGAAAAAGGGGAATTAGTAAAAGTAATTTCGCCAAAAACGTTACCAACGGATCCAGAAATTGTGAATTGGATTAAAGCGTAATTTTAGAAAGTATTTAGTAAATCAGTTTAGAAAAAAAGAGTTTGTAATGCAAGCTCTTTTTTTATGGACTTAAATGAACTTATTCATCTTAATATGGCTCAGAAAAACATAACTATTCTACTTTTCTTTAGCAATAACTTCCTTAACCGTAGCTTCGTAATTTTTGATGCTTTTGGACTTTTTAATGTTTTTATGAACTTTATGCGGATTTGAAAATATAACCGAAAAATATTCCCATAAATGATGCATCTTCAAAAGTATATGAGTTGATCCCGATAATGATTCGCTATAACCTTGATATAAAGTGTCGTGAAAATCACTAAACAATTCCATTTTATTTTTTGGATAATCGGAAGCATCGCTTTTAATCATGCTCGGCAAAAAAGGATCTGAGATTAATCCTCTACCAATCATCCAATGGTCAATAGTTGGAAAGCGTTCTTGCATTTCGTGGAATTTAGACACCGAAGTAATATCACCGTTGTAATACAATTTGTGTTTGGTGTTGTCAATGCATTGTTGAAACGCATCCAGATGTACGCCACCTTTATACAGTTGTTTCCCTATACGCGCGTGTATGGCAATGTTTTTTATTGGGTAATTGTCTAAAATGGGTAAGAGGTCCAGAATTTCTTCGCTAGTATCATAGCCCAAACGCATTTTCATAGACACAATAATGTCGGTTTCATTATGGACTCTTTCTAGAATATGATTGATTTTTTCGGTATTGCTGATAAGACCGGAACCCATACCGGATTTTGTAACCATAGGGTAAGGACAACCCAAATTCCAGTTCAATTCCTTATATCCTAATTCTTTGACATATTTAGCAACAAATATAAATTCGTCTGCGTCATTGGTTATAATTTGCGGAATAACTTCAAGGCCAATGTTGTTTTCAGGAAGCAAATCTCTTTCGTAAGATGATTTTATAACCAATTTACCGTTCAGACGAATGTATGGGGAGTAATAGGTGTCAATACCACCGAAGTATTTGTTGATGGCATTTCGAAATCTAAAATCGGTAAATCCTTGTAAGGGTGAAGAAAGGAGGGTAAAGCTCATAGTATTTGTAAAAGATGCAAAGATACTATAAAGTTATAAGTCGTAAGTTTATAAAGTCATAAAGTCAAATTGGCAACAACAAGACTTTACTGTTTCTGACTTTATTTCACTCCAAAATCAATTGCATAAAAACCGAATGCAACCAACGATCAAATTTATAACCAGATTCTTTGATGATTCCAACGGTTTTAAATCCAAATTTTTCATGAAAATCGACACTGCTTTGGTTTTCGGCATCGATTACAGCAATCATAGTGTGTAATTTTTGGTTTTTGGCCAATTGTATCAATTCATATAATAATAATTTTCCAATTCCTTTTCCATGATGTTCTTTATCGACATAAACAGAATGTTCTACGGTGTATTTATAGGCTTCTCTAAATCGAAATTCACTATACATCCCAAAACCAACCACTTTACCATCCTGTTTTGCAACAATTACAGGAAAATGTTTGTTGATTTTTTCTTCCAATATTGCCTTTTGCTGTTCGTAAGTTCGAATGTTGTAATCATATAAAGCCGTTGAGTTTAGAATATTATAATTGATAATATCCAATATGGCTTGCGTATCCTCGGTTTGGTAGGGTCTTAATTTGATTTTCATCTGTAGCTATTTATTGATTTCAAATTTAAGAAAAATAGCCCGAAATGAATGGAAAACCCTTGGCAACTTTGTAACTTTGCAAAACACTTTTTAGAAGTTTTGTTTTTAAACTTTTAAACTTTAAACTTTTAAATCTTTTAAATGACTTACCCCAAAATACCTTTAGCACAAAGTATACTTCAAATTTTTTTAGCCAAAGAAATAATCAACATTATCATATCTCCGGGTTCAAGAAATGCCCCCCTTACAATAGGTTTTGCCAGTAATCCTGCTTTTCAATGTTATAGCATTGCCGACGAGCGTGCTGCAGCCTTTTTTGCCTTAGGAATAGCCCAGCAAACTGGTAAACCCACCGTTCTTGTTTGTACTTCTGGATCGGCTTTGTTGAACTATTATCCTGCTTTTGCAGAAGCATTCTACAGCCAGATTCCATTAATTGTGATTTCGGCAGACCGACCGCAGAGCAAGATTGACATTGGCGATGGTCAAACCATTCGTCAGGAAAATGTATTTGCCAACCATTCGCTGTACAATGCCAATTTGTTGGAAACAGTTTCTGAAGAGAATGATAGAAAAATTAACGAAGCCATTAACACCGCTATTGACCAAAAAGGACCAGTGCACATCAACGCGCCATTTGAAGAACCTTTGTACGAAACGGTTTCAGAGCTAAGTGTCAATAGTCTTGTCTTCGCTTCCCCAAAAGAACCACAGACGATTGATATCAAAGAATTACAACAATACGCCAACATTTGGAACAAATCTTCCCGAAAATTGATATTGATAGGTGTAAACGACCCTCATGCTATCGCTGATTCAACTATTGAAGCTTTTGCCAATGATGAATCGGTTGTGGTAATGACCGAAAACACTTCAAATGTGCATCATTCCAGTTTTATAAGTAACATCGATACCATAATTACACCTTTTTCAGCAGAAGATTTTGAAGATTTTCGACCAGAAATTCTAATTACTTTTGGAGGAATGGTTGTCTCCAAACGTATTAAAGCGTTCCTAAGAAAGTATCAGCCGAAATACCATTGGCATATTGATTCTTTAAGAGCGTATGACACATTTGGTTGTTTGACACATCATTTTGAAATTGAACCGAATGCTTTTTTCAATGCTTTTTTACCTTTGACAGAAACAATTGAAAGTAATTATTTCTCGAATTTAAATGTAATTAAAGGCATACGCAAAGAGAAACACGAAATTTATCTGTCTAAAATCCCTTTTACTGATTTTAAAGTATTCGAAAAAGTAATTACTACTTTGCCTCAAAATAGTCAATTGCAAATCAGTAATAGTTCGGCTATTCGTTATGCCCAATTAATTCCCATAGACCCATCCATCGAAGTGTATTGCAATCGAGGTACCAGCGGAATAGACGGCAGTACTTCTACTGCTATTGGTGCAGCTGCCGCCAACGCCAAGCAAACGGTTTTTATAACTGGAGATATTGGATTTTTGTACGACAGCAATGCGCTTTGGAACAATTACATTCCGAAAAACTTTAAAATCATTTTAATAAATAATGGAGGCGGAGGAATTTTTAGAATTTTACCAGGACATAATGAAACGCCTGTTTTTAATACTTTTTTTGAAACTTCTCATAACTTAACAGCAGAACATTTGGCAAAAATGTATGGCTTGGATTATGCCGCTGCAAATGATGAGATGAGTTTATTCGAAGGATTAGATTCATTGTATGCCCAAAATGACCGACCAAGTATTTTGGAAGTTTTTACACCAACTTTAGAAAATAATACTGTTCTATTGCAGTATTTCAAGGAATTGATATAGTTGTAGTATTTAGCTCGTCCATTCTGTAGGAATGATTCTTTTTATTTGAATCAGTTTTTTATCAAATAATTAAAATTTTATGAAAAAATAATGAATAAAAATCGCACACATAAATAATAAATTGCTAAATTTGAGTAGGTTATAAAAACAAACAAATCTTTAAATATATTTTTATGAGTGCAAGAGATGTATTAATTGTAAAATATGCAGCCGATTTGAAAGACAAATGCGGTATTAGTCCTGATATGGACTTATTGACAAAAGTGACAATAGGTTGTGGCCCGTCAATATATAATCCAGATTCTTCAGTAGTTGCTGGAAGTCAACAAGCTGAATTAGATACAATAAAAAATAATTTTTTAATCAAGAAATTAGGATTATCAAGTGGTTCAGCACTAGATGTAGGAATTAATGCCGTATTGGAGCAATATGGTAAGTCAAACAGAAATAAATACAGAGCAGTTGTATATTATTTATTAGCTGTTTATTTTGGGAAGCAAAGTGTATACAATTAAGTAAATACTTTCAATAAATAGAAAACGTCCTAAGTGGGCGTTTTTTTATGAAATTATTTTTTCGAATTCCCATTTTCAAACTTCGTACCTTTGCACTTTAAAATTGGTTGTTTAGCAACTCAGAATCTTTACAAAATGATTGAAATAGGAAAATACAATACGCTAACAATATTGCGTGATACCAAAGTGGGTTTGTTTTTAGGAAATCCAGAAAAAGATCCAGAAGGAATACACGATATACTTTTACCCAATAAATACGTACCAAACGAATTTGAAATAGGCGAGGAGCTTATTGTTTTTGTCTATTTGGATCACGAAGAACGCCCAGTTGCTACAACTCTTGAGCCTTATATTTTGTTGAATGAGTTTGCGCTTTTACGCGTAAATTATACCAATCAAATTGGTGCTTTTATGGATTGGGGAATGGAGAAAGACATACTTGTTCCGTTCAAGGAGCAAGCACGTCCTATGGAGAAAGGAAAGCGCTATTTGGTGTATCTTTATATGGATGAAAAAACCAATCGTTTGGTAGCTTCCAGCAAATTAAATCAGTTTTTAAAAAATGACCATCTTACTGTTGAAAAAGGGGAAGAAGTAGATTTGATCGTTTCGCATATTACCGAATTGGGAATCAACGTTATTATCAACGAGCAATATAAAGGACTGTTATACAAAGACGAGGTGTATGATGATGCTATTCGAACAGGAGATCGTATGCGCGGTTATATCAAGAATGTCAGACCTGATAATAAGATTGATGTTTCGCTACAGATTCAAGGATATCAGAGTATAGAACCCAATGCTGAAAAGATTCTAGACGAATTAAGAGCCAGTAGAGGTTTTTTACGACTAACGGATAATTCGCATCCCGAAGATATTAAGACCGTTTTGAAGATGAGTAAAAAAACATTCAAAAAAGCCATCGGAGCTTTATACAAAGAAAAACTAATCGAGATTAGAGATGATGGAATCTACTTGGTTAAGGAATAAAAAAAAAGAAAGGCTAGTCATTTTGATTAGCCTTTCTCTCTTTATTTTTGTTTTTACCTTATAGATTTAAACAAAAATAAATTAACTTTCTTACAATTTAAAAGTATATTTAAGCACTTTTATTAAATACTAATTGTATATTGATACTAGTATTACTGTAGTGTAAATCTCCTTGTAAATGGATTGTCTATAAATAATAGTCTGCTTATTTTGTAAAGAAACAATTTCACATTAAAACCATTGGTTGTCTATATATATTGAAAATTTACTTTCTTGAAACAATTCTTTGAAGCTTAATTCTTTTGAAACAAAGTTGTTGATTGTAAAATTTTTTGTTTAACCCTAGGTGCTACTTTCTATCGGTTACAATTTTGGCAAATGTTTTATTTATCTGCTTGTATTTTAAAATAGTTTTTGAAATAATTATATAATTTAAAACCATAAAAACAAAAGCGACAATAATTTCAATTTTACTCAAAAAAAATCATTTTTTAGGTTAATAAATCAGTGAAAGAAGTCGTGCTAATCTGAACTAATAACTAACATTGTTTTAATGTATTTTATTGATTAGCATGAAATAAAAGTAATAAATAATTCTATTTGCGATTGTTAAAAAAGAATTTATTTTTTTCTTTATTTAAAACTTTAACATTTTTGTTTATTAATGAAAGAATTGATTTAATAATTTGATATACAGTATCTTGTAAAATCTTATTTATTAAAACTGCATACTAAAATTAAGTCCCCAAACAGTTTTATTTGTTCCTTTATCAAAACCTATAGGAGCTACATTCAGTTGTGTTTTTTGTTTTTCTTTATAGCCAAAACTATCCAATAAAGTATTAAATGGGTCGATAACAAATAAGGTGGTGTATCCTAAAAAACGAGATTTTAATACTCTTCGATCATGCTTTATAATACTTTTTTTAGCATAGAAAAAACATTCGCCTACTGCCGAGCCTATTACAGGAGTTACTATTAAGTCTTGTTTTGAAGGAATTTCGGCAAAAGCTTCGATACCATATTCCCAGAAAAAAGTAGACATAAAGGCCGAATATAAAAAGGATTCAAAAATATTAAAACCACTACTTCGTGCAGTCATATAATAAACCGCACCTGAATAGGGATGGGTCACATAATTTAAAACCCAATCATCTTCGTCCCAAACTGGACCCGCTTTTACATTTTGTTTCCATTTATACGCAAAACCATTTTCTTTCATGGCTTGTTTATCCCAATTGGTTGCACTTTCTGGCATGGCATACAGAATTCCAAATGCGATAACAGTAGCTCCTACGTACATTCCGGTATCATAGGCTAATCTTCTGTAGTCTTTAAATGCTGGAGGATACGCTATTGTATTTTTGTTTGCATGAGTAGTGTCAATTTGCGATAATGAATTGTAGTTAAAACTGTTTAATATATTGTCATTTTTCGGATTGGCATATGCTACTGTATTCTCTAATAGCGGTAGATTGGAACTTTGTTGTGTGGTATTGTTTTCTAATTCTTGCGAAAAAACAGTGTTCCCTGAAAGTAAAATTAAATATGCGTATAAAACGGTTTTAAATGGATTCATTGGAGGAATTAAAGCGGTTAAAAAGTGGGCCAAATACATATTTGGTTTTAATTTATAAATTGGTTTTAGGTCCTATAACTCTTGAATTGCAACTACTTCTAGATTGAATTTGTTCAGTTTTAAAACGGCGCAAATATAAGTAATTAAAAAGAACAATATTGGTGTTTTTTTACTTAAGCATAAATTAATGGTTATTTTTTTCTGGTAATTTCCGTCAAAGTATTTAATTGTTTAAATCTTTGGAATAGACTGTCTTTATGTATAGTAAAGCGGAATTGTAAGTCACGTATGAAATTAAAACCAATGCATTGAGAAGTTGTTTGATTAAATTTATTTTGAATAAGATATCTGTTTTTTGGATTGAAATTGCAAGTAAAGCGAAAGAAGATTATTCGGTTTTGGTATAGCATTGCAAAACCCGATAGTTAACAATTATTTTGAGCTTGCTTTTTTTGTACATTTGATTTCAATTTGCTTAAAAAAACAAACACTTCTTAACAAATCCTACCCCCTTCAAATTTTTGAAATTGAAAAAACATTTCCAAAAGTGAATGTTTAAATAATTATTGATAGTATAGAAATAAAGCTACTGCTAATTTTAAATAACACAAAACTTGTAAAATTTATTAAATTGAAAATTAAAATTGTATTCTTCATCTTTATTTTTGGAGGTTTTATAGCCTGCAATCAAAAAGAAAATCTTTCGTCTCTGAATAAGGAATTTACTAAAAGTACTGAGACTATTAATCATATATCACTTTTAGATTCATCCAAGATTTCTGATTTAAAATATTCGTTGGAGCAATTGGATAATACCAAGGGATTGTC
Source organism: Flavobacterium sp. N3904 (assembly GCF_025947305.1). Taxonomy (NCBI): domain Bacteria; kingdom Pseudomonadati; phylum Bacteroidota; class Flavobacteriia; order Flavobacteriales; family Flavobacteriaceae; genus Flavobacterium; species Flavobacterium sp. N3904. The sequence continues at coordinate 3,509,782 of NZ_CP110009.1, read as the reverse complement.
CAATAGTTCTGTTAATACCATTTTTCAGGATTCTGAGAATTTACTTTGGATCGGGACCTGGGATGGATTGAATCGATATGACGGAAATAGTTTCAAGATTTTCAGACCGGAACAGGATAATGAAAATAGTCTTAGTAATCAGGTAATCCTCAAAATAGCCGAAGATAATTCGGGGCAGATTTGGATATTGACAATTCATGGAATTAATCGATACAATAAAAAAACAGATGCATTCCAGCGTTTTTATTTTTCCAGAGAAAACAAACCACCCTTGTCTGAGTCTGAGTTTAATATGGCATTGGATGCTTCCAAAAAAGTATTTTGTGCAGTAAAAGATTGGGGAATCGGTTATTTTGACGGAACTGTTTTTCAATTGCTCAATGTCAAAAATCTTTCTGCCAAAGCGGTCAAAAAAATGGAATTTTCTCCAAACGGAGAATTGTTGGTACTGTTTGAGAACAATGAACTTTATGCTTTATCTGTTAAAACGGTCAATGACGGGAAAAAGATAATTTCAAAAATCAAATTGATTTCAAAAAACATTCACACATTTGAAGTGATTTCCAATAAATATGTCTGTATTGTATCAACTACTGGAAATGCTGTGTTACATTCTTTATCCGACAATAAAAATCAAATCCTGCCGACCCAAAATATTGACAATATTATTGGACATATTCCGGAAGGAATTGTGCTATCGGGTAAATCAGGTTATTTTATTATTGACAGTTACGGCAATATGGTTTCCAAACCCTGGTTGAAATACCTCAAAAGCCAAAAAATAACCACATTAATACAAGGAAGCGAAAATGTGCTTTGGACGGGAACTGATGGAGATGGTTTATTTAAAATATATCCGCTGAAAAAAGCTTTTAATTTAATTTCAAAAGCACAGGTTCCTCAGCTGGACGGTGGAATTATTAGGGCATTTTTGGAAGTGGATGGAAATTCTTTTTGGGTGGGTACAAAAGGGAAAGGACTATTTCGTTTTGCATCAAATTTCTATTTGAATCCCGACAAAGCGATACAATATCAGAACTTTAACGAAAGTAACAGTCCAATTAATAATGCAGTATTTGCTTTATGCGAAGGGCAAGATAATCTTGTTTTTATTGGTACTGATGGTAATGGAGTAACTGTGTTTGACTTAAAAAAATCTAAACTTATTAATTGGTCTGCTATTAAAGGGAATGAAAAATGTGATTATTTTAAGTCTGTCTATTCCATTTTTCAGGATAAAAAAGGATTTATATGGCTTGGTACTAATGGCTATGGAATGATTCGCTGTAAAATTTTGCGTTCAGGAGATCAATTAAAAGTAACCGAAATCAAAAGATACGTTGCGAGTAACAATGCAAAATCACTCAGCAGTAATATTATTTTTTCTATAGTTTCCAGGAATGACCAACAACTTTGGATAGGAACCCGCTTGGGTGGTCTTAATCTTTTTGATAAAGAATCGGGAGAGTTTAGCACCTATAAAAATATTAAGAATGATCCCAAAAGTCTCTCCAATAATGATATTTTGTGTTTGCAGACTGATGCAAACAACCGACTTTGGATAGGAACGAGTTTTGGTTTGAACTTATTGGAAGATTTAAAAACAAATGGGGAAGCTGTGTTTCGAAGTTTTACTGTCAAAGAAGGATTGCCAAATAATACCATTCATGGAATAGTTACCGATAAAAAATCGAATCTATGGATAAGCACCAATTTTGGCTTGTCCAATTTCAATCTTAATGAGTCTAAGTTTATTAATTACACCAAAAACGAAGGTCTTCAGAATAATGAATTTGCAGACGGTGCATTTTATCAAGACCAGAAATCGGATTTTGTTTTTATGGGAGGTATAAAAGGATTTAACTATTTTTTACCTCAAAAAATAATAGAATCTTCTGTAATTCCAGATATTTTAATTGATAAAATTAGTGGTCAAAATCAGCCTATTCCGTATTATCAGGGATTGGTGATAGCTCCAGATTCTAAGACAAATCCTTCTATTGTGTTGGATCATGATCAAAACTTTTTTGACATTGAATTGGCAGCTTTGACTTATGTCAACAGTGAAAAGTGTCAATATGCCTATCAACTGAAGCATTTTGATAAGGAGTGGAACAGCATTAATAATCGAAGAATTATCTCCTTTACAAACGTTCCACAAGGCTATTATTCGTTGTGGATCAAATGGTCCAATAGTGATGGAGTTTGGAGTAAACCTGTTCATGCCATTGATATAAGAGTAAAACCTGTATTTTGGCAATCCAATCTTGCGCTTGTTATTTATATGATACTAACGGCACTTTTTATACTTTTTGTATTAAGCTATTATAAAAAACGTCAGTCATTGAGCCAAAATATTCTCTTCCGAAAAAGAGAAGAAGAACTTCACGAAAACAGGCTTACCTTTTTTACCAATATTGCACATGAATTTCAGACTCCTCTGACTTTGATAGTCGGGCCAGTACAAAAACTAGCAGAAACGGCAAATCTCAGCGAGCGTAATCAAAAGTTCTTGCATATGATTCAACGCAATTCGTCAAGGTTATTGTTTTTGACCCAACAATTATTGGAGTTTCGAAAAGCTGAGTACGATTATCTGGAGATTACGGCAAGAGAGTTTGATCTTGTTAGCTTGGTAGAGCAAATTGCTGAATTGTTTGATGAATGGGCATTGGATAAAATGATTGATTATAAGCTTGATATTCCATCTGCATTGCCGGGTTGGTTTGACAAAGATAAGATTGAAAAAATAGTGTTCAACTTGATGTCAAATGCATTCAAATACACTCCAATAAATGGAAAAATTGATGTTAAGTTTGCGCTTCAGGATAATTCCAAAATCTTGAACATAACTATTGTAAATACAGGAAGCGGAATTCCGAAGGAGAAATTAGACTCGTTATTTGATCGATTTTTTCTGTCGGATACCAATAAAGCTCCAGAGAACGATTTGTTTAGAACCGGTATTGGGTTGGCCTATATTAAAAAACTGGTTTCTGTATTGAGAGGAGAAATTCTGGTTTCGAGTATTGCTAATGAACAGACCACTTTTACCGTTCTGATTCCTTGCAGTGAAGAGTCTTTTACCGAAAAAGAATTGGATGTAGAAGTCAGTCCAATTTTGATTTCCCAACATCTTAAAAATATTCTTGAAGAGATTCCAAACAAGTCTGATGATACGCCGAATAAAATTGTTTCACTTCTGGATATTCAAGACAATCGTAAAACAATTTTGTTAGTGGAGGACGAGAAAGAAATCCATTTGTTCCTAGAAGATTTATTAGGCGAAAAGTATAAAATTATGCCTGCTTATAATGGTTTGGAAGCGATCGAGATTCTTGAAAAGGAGATGCCAGATATTATTATTAGCGATGTAATGATGCCGATGATGGATGGAGTTGAACTTTGTAAAAAAGTCAAGCAGGATATAAAAACCTGTCATATTCCGTTTATAATGCTTACTGCAAAAGATTCGGTTATTCATAGAATTGAAGGACTGGAAAGTGGTGCCAATTCTTATATTCCAAAACCTTTCTATCCAGACCATTTATTAATACGTATACAAAAGCTTCTTGAAGAAAAAGAACTAATACTAAAACATTTTACACAAGATACGCTTTCAGAAAATCTGGCTACACTTCCGATTAACAAGGATGAAAAAGATTTTGTAAAAAAGGTGATTGAATTGATTCGCACTAATATTGATAATGAAAATCTTCAAAGTTTATTAATAGAAAAGGAATTAGGCATTAGTAATTCACAATTGTATCGAAAAATTAAGCAGATTTTTGGTTTTACACCGGCAGATTTAATACGGACTGTGCGATTAAAATATGCTGCGGAACTTCTTCGTAAAAATGTACTTACAGTATCGGAGGTATGTTACCAATCGGGATTTAATAACCGTTCTTATTTTTACCGTGAGTTTAATAAAATGTATAATACAACTCCTAAAAATTATCAATTAAAATACAAAGGAAAGTAATAAATTTAGTTTTAAAATACTGAAAATCAATACTTTTTAAAAAGGTGTACACTTTTGATGAAATAGTGTACACCTTTTTTTGTGTCTACAAGATAAATTTACGAAATCGTTTTTTGATTGTTTAAAAAAATGATTAATGCATTTAATTAACCTAAATTTTATTGACATGAAAAATTTAACTCAGATTAGTAATCAATTTAACACTTCCATATGATGAAGAAAAATTTTATTTATAATTTATTCCTTTTTGGAATATTATTATCAGGGAGCATTATACATGCTCAATCGATAAAAGGTAATGTTTCGGATAATAGTGGCCCACTACCTGGGGTAAATGTTGTTGTAAAAGAAACGGCTGCAAGCGCCATAACTGATTTTGACGGAAACTATACGATTAGCAATGTTAATTCTGACGCCGTTTTGATATTTAGTTTTATTGGCTATCAAACGAAAGAAGTTCCTAGTAATGGGAGCAAAGTTGTTAATGTGGTATTGACAAGTGATTCGCAAAAATTAAATGAAGTAGTTGTGGTTGGGTACACCAGTCAAAAAAAATCTACAATAACGGGTGCCGTTGCACAAGTTAATATGAGTGAACTATCAAAAACAAAAGTTGCCGATGTGGCGCAAGCTTTGCAAGGACAAGTTTCAGGTGTTTCTGTAACCTCAAGTTCGGGTCAGCCAGGAGATGGCCTAGAGATTCGTATAAGAGGAGTAGGGACTCTTGGGAACAACGAAGTTTTGTATGTTGTTGATGGTGTTTCGACTCGAGATATAAATTTTTTGAACCAATCTGATGTAAAATCGATGACTGTTTTGAAAGATGCTGCTGCTACTGCCATTTATGGTTCTCGTGCTGCTGGAGGAGTAATTGTTATTACCACCAAAAATGGAATAAAAGGGAAATCGAATATTAATGCCGAGTATTATACTGGTATAAACTATGCAACAAATCTTCCTAAGCTACTTGATGCGGATCAATATTTAACAGTAGTGGATCGTGCTTGGCACAATACAACTGGCAATGCTGCAAATGCCATAAGCCCATATCAAGCCGCTAAAACTGCAGGATCCGTAAACGGAATACCATTAGCAAATACTGATTGGTTAGACGAATTATTTACGACAGGACAAACGACTAATTTTCAACTTTCGGCCAGTGGAGGTAATGAAACTACACAATATTTGATCTCCGGAGGTTATTTTGGACAAAACGGTATTGTTGAGGGTGACCATGATAAATACCAACGTCTTAATTTTAGAGCTAATATAAATTCTAATTTTTCAGATCGCTTAAAAGTAGGGACAAATATACAGATTACCAATAGCATCAGAGATAAATTAGCTTCTAGCGGCGATGATATGGGAATAATTCGTTATGCTATGTTTAGACCTGCCATTTTTGGTGTTTATAAAGATGTTAATGATCCAACCTATTCTGTAGAAAACCCTTATACTGATTTGCCATTTTATTTAGGCCCTGATAGTGTTAATGGGTGGAGTCATGATTATGACTCTGCATACAACCCAATGGCAGCTGTTAATTTTATAGATAATAAAATCAGTGCCTTTCGAACTTTTGGGAACGTTTATGGAGAGTATAGTTTTTTGAGTGATAAGTCATTGAAATTTAGAAGTAGTTTTGGTGCTGATATTACTTTTGCCCATGATAAAAAATTCAGTCAGAACTTCGGAGATAATGATGGGGGAGACCCTTTATATCCAACTTTGGGAAGGATAAATAGACCCTCTTCTCTTAATGAAAGTATGGGGCAAGATATGACTTTTACCTTTAGCAACACTTTTAATTACGTAAAGACTATCGATGAGAAACACAGTATCAATGCATTACTGGGTACTGAAACCATTACGAATAACAGTGAAAACATAGGTGGGGCTAGACAAAATTATGTTAATACTGAGGATCCGTTTAGATATTTGGATTATGGAGAACTAAATTCAAAAAACTATGCTGGCGGAAGTGCCAGTAGCTGGGCACTAGTTTCTTTCTTTGGATCGATCAATTACGGGTTTGACAATAAATATTTTGCTTCAGGAACTTTAAGAGCCGATGGTTCTTCACGTTTTGGTCCCAATAATAAATGGGGTTATTTCCCTTCGGTTTCTGGAGGTTGGGTAATGTCTAAGGAAAAATTCATGGAAAAGGCAGATTGGATTTCAAACTTGAAACTAAGAGCCAGTTGGGGACAATCTGGGAATCAAGAGATCCCAAACAACGCCTATCAAACACTTGTTACACAAACAGATGGAAATGTTAAAATTATACGTTATGGAAATCCGGATCTAAAATGGGAAACTACTACGCAAACCGATGTTGGTTTGGATTTGAGTATTCTGAAAAACAAGTTGACATTTACTGTAGATTATTTTGACAAAACTACCAATGATATTTTATTAACAGTAGGCTTGCCGGCTGCTACCGTAGGTGTTATCGACCCAACGTATGTCAATGCTGGTATTGTTAATAATAAAGGTTTAGAATTTGCATTTGATTTTCAAAATAACGACCATGCTTTTAAATACGGTATAAATGGAAATGTTTTTACGCTGACCAATAGAGTTAAGGCATTGCAACAATACATCTCTTATCTTGATAATTTACAATCAAATACTCGGACTACTGTTGGACAACCAATAAACTCTTATTATGGTTATGAGTTTGATGGAATCTATCAAAATTTGGCTGAAATCAATACACAATTATATAGTAATACAAACGGAGTAGTCCCTGGCGACATGAAGTTTAAAGATCTAAATAATGATGGTCAAATCAATGCCGATGATAAAACATTTATAGGCAATCCGATTCCAGAAATTTCTTATGGATTATCTTTTAACGGAAGTTATAAAAACTTTGATGTATCCTTCCTTTTTCAAGGAGTTGAAGGGGTAGATCGTTATAATAATTCAAGACAAGTTACCGCCTACAGTATTAAAATGCCTCTTAATTCTAGTGAAATGATTTTGGATGCTTGGAATGGAGAAGGAACGAGTAACACAATTCCGAGAGTAACATTTAACGCTAATGGAGGAGGACAGATGTCTAGCGCTTTTGTTGAAGATGCTTCTTATTTGAGATTGAAAAATTTAGAAATAGGGTATACTTTTGATCCTGAAGTTCTTGGGTCGGCGAATATGAGGATTTATTTATCGGGTCAAAATTTATGGACTGTTACAAAATATACAGGACTAGATCCTGAGTCTACAAGTTTGATTGATATGGGAACCTACCCACAATCTAAGTCCTTCATTTTTGGATTAAAATTAAATTTATAAAAAAGCGATTATGAAATATATATATATATCAACACTCCTAATTGGACTTGTAGCGTTTACAAGTTGTGAAAATCAATTAGAAATAGAGCCTGTAGGTTTAGTAACTGCAGACCAAATAACTGCAACACCTACTATTACTGCGGTAGAGAATTCTGTTAGTTCTTCTTATTTAATGTTGTCTAATACGCTGAACGTAATGGGAACATGGAATTGGGACGATGGACTTGTTTCCAATAATGATATAATCATGCAAGACATTGCATCAGATGATATGCAAAAAAAATGGATTTCCGATTCTGACCAAGCATGGATGGACGAGGTCGATAATTATACTTTTACCTCGACCAACGGAGGGGCTAATGGTATTTGGAAATACAATTATGAAGGAATAAAAAGAACTAATACTGCTTTAGGTTTTCTTTTGAACCCAGAAATTGAAACGATCACAGGAATTTCTACCGACAGAAAAAACCAATTATTAGGTGAAGTCTATTTTTTACGATCATTATATTATTTCTCACTGGTAACTAATTTTGGAGATGTACCTTTAATTTTAGCCCCCGTAAAAACATATCAAGATGCTTTCGATTTAGCGGTTAGAGCACCGAAAGAAACTGTTTGGAGTCAAATTAAAACCGATTTAGAGAAAGCAAAAACACTTTTGCCTAATTCAAAATTCAGTTCTGACACTGAAAAATGGAGAGTTTCTAAAGGCGCTGTAACTGCGCTCTTGGCAAAAACAGCATTATACAATAATGATTGGTCAACGGTAATTACTTTGGCTACGGAATTAGAAAGTACATATAGTTTGAATGACAATTATTTTGATAATTTCAGCAGTCAAAAGGAATACGCTGACAATGAAGTTATTTTTTCTTTTGATCATCAAAGTAATGCTGTTCCTCCAAGAGGAAATGGTCATTGTGCATTAGCTGGATGGGGATTTTTTGCTCCCACTACCGATTTCATGAATTCGTTTGAACCTAATGACCCTAGAAAAGATTATACTGTAAATACAGCAGATCAAAGAGTAAATAAAATATTAGGTAGTATAGATGGCACTAACAAAGGATTTGATGATTCTCCGAGTAACAAAGTGTATATCCGTATGGCCGATGTACTGCTTTGGAAAGCGGAAGCGCTTAATGAGACGGGTGATTATTCGGGTGCAGTAGTCTATATCAATAAAATTAGAACAAGAGCAAGAAACACAATTACTGTAAACGGAACTTTTGCACCAGCAGGAACACTAGCAGACAGACCATTATCTACAAGTAAAACAGAAATAAAAAATTGGTTGATTTCTGAAAGAAGAGCTGAACTTGGTTTTGAAAATCAAAGAATAGCTGATTTGAAAAGATGGGGTATTGCTAAACAAGTAATGACTGCCCATGGGAAAGTATTCCTAGATAAACATATGTTGTATCCAATTCCTCAATCGGAAATTGCTTCATCAGCAGGGTTGTTAACTCAAAATCCTGGTTATTAGGTTTTAACTTAAAATAGTTTAATAACCCCATGCATGGGGTTCCTAACATCGTGCATGGGGTTATATTTGATTTCGGATCAAATGTTAAAAATAAGTATAGATAAAAAAAATAATTAATTCTATAAAAAAAATGAAAGAATACAGTAGGGCTCTTTTTGTTTCACTATTTTGTTTTATAGGAACACTATCGTGGAGTCAAAATATTAATTTAAAAGTTGTAGGTGATAAAGAGCACGGATTTAATGTTGATATTTATAACGGTAGTCAATTGCTTGTTCATAACACCGAAGAGTTTTCGCTTAAAATGGCGAATCTTGATTTAAGTGAGAATGCAACAATAGAAGCATGGAAAGGATCAAGTTATACTGTTGATAAAAATTACATTCAATTAACAAGGGAAACCTACGTATCAGAGTTTGATTTGAATGTATCGATAACTGTAACGTATCAGGTAATTAGTGGTAACGTTGTCAAAAAAACCATTGATTTACTTCAAACAGGGATGCCTACTTTGTATTTTACAATTGAAGAAACTGCAAAGCCTGCTCAAAAACCGTCAAGATATGTGACTTTTGAACACGATAATTTTCCTGGTGGTTTCGTTCACGAAATGTTTCCTGCGGCTGGATTTGTAACTCCCGATAACCAATTGGTTGGATTCTTGATGGATGCTGGATACAAAAATCATTATACACGAACCACCCGTCGTCGTTTTAACGGTCATGGTGGTGGTTTTGTAGGAATGAGAAAATTGCCAGATCCTGCTTTGGTTTCTGTTGCCTCTGTTGAGGAAAGAGCCGGAAATCAAGAGTACATCAAACAAACCTTTGGAGAGATGTACAATTTAGATGCCGGAAAAGAAGTAAAATTAAAAATCAACGATCAATTTAAAAAATTTGGGGAAGTCAAAATTGAAAAGAAAGACAGTATTTTTTCTCTTAATTTTAAAGAAAATAATCGTTCTGGCTTTGAAATTATTGCACCTTTCAAAAATCAAAATATATATACTATTTCTTTTCTTTCGAAAGGAACAGCCGCTGTGTCGCTAAAAATTTTTAGAATTAAAAATGGTAAAAAAACAGTTGAATTAGAAGACGGGGTAAAATATATTGACAAATTCCCTACTAGTGAAAAGGAGTGGACTCTTTTTAAAGGGAGTATTTTGGTGCCTTATATAGAAAATGATAGTGTTTCGTTATTTGTTGGTGCGCAAGATGCCAAAGAATGTGAACTCCAAATAAAAAATTTGCAAATTGTGGCTCATCAACCGCAAAAAGAACCATACGACAAAATGAATATGGGTGAAATAAATACAAAAACAACGTTTGTTTTTGTTGAACCTTGGAAAAATCATCATGATTTTGTAGTCTCTTCCCAAATACGTCTTGCTGAAGCAAAAGGTTTTGAGGGTTCTCCGATTGACAAAATGCTGTATGCCAATTTCAACATGTTGACTTGGATTACGTCTATAGATGATTTTGCCCCTTTCAATGTTCCCAACATGAACTATTCTCCGGATATGTACAATCGAGATTCTTTTTTCTCTATTGTTTCAAGTTATAACAAAGAATTGAACCTTAGTATCTGGAATCAATGGGCAAAAACACAAAATAAAAATGGTGCTATTGCCACCATTATCACTCCTTATATGGGAACGATTGAAGCGAAGGATAATGAAGCAACTATTGAATGGCTTGTTTGGGCTATGATGAATAAAAGACGTTTTGGAGTAGTATTACCAGAAGATAAAATAAAAAAAGCCGTAAATTTCGTTTTAAATGAATTTGATGATGATAAGGATGGTATTTGTAAATCCCATTTTAGCATGAGTCAGGTTGATGTCAGAACTTATGAACCAAAAACGGATAAATTGGCTGTCAATCAAGGAATGCTAGTTATCGCGCTTAGAACAATTAAAGAATTAGGGTTTCCTATTGCAGATGAATATATTGAAAAAGCTGAAAAAGAGTATCGAAATTTTTATGATGTAAAAAGAAAACATCTGTTGTTTGATAAAGATTTTCCGGATATTATCTCCTTGACGGATTTGGAGCCAGAATTCTTTTCTTTATGGCTGTTCAACAAACCCATTTTAACGGACGAGATGGTTATTAATCATTTAAATCAAATGCCAATCCTCAATAAAGTTGCTAATTCTCCGCATCCAGAATATGGTACAACCGCACCAATTTGCATCCGATTAACAAAGGATAAAAAGGGATATGATTATATTAATACAGAGTACCAGCCATTTGACGAATTTGGAAAATCAAATTATGTAGGCGGTGCGAATGATGGCATTTATTACAATGGAGGGAGTTGGTTTCGAGCTGAGTATAGCGCTTATGTTGTGGGAGTAAAACATGGTTGGAAAAAAGCCGAAAAGTTAATGGAAAACAGAGCTTGGGCCGAAATTAATTTAAATCCCGAATGGCCTTACAGCAAAGAATTTATTCCAACAAAGTGGACAACAACCGATTCATGGTGGCCTTCAACACGAGGTTTGTGTTGGAATGTATTTATTCTAATGGCAGATGAGGTAGCAGGAAAAAGAACGGCAAAAATGGATCCGGACTTTAAAAATTAAGATGTTGAAAATTAAGAACTAAAATTGAAGATAATGATAGACATAGCAAAACGATTCGAACAAAACCCTTTATTATCACCCAAAGATTTACCAGCGAGCATCGATGGCTTACAAATTACTTGTTTGTTGAATCCAGGTGTGTTTCAATACGAAGGTAAAACTTGGCTACTAGTAAGAGTTGCCGAAAGACCCGAACAAAAAGAAGGTGTGATTTCTTTTCCTATTCTTACCGAAACTGGCACCGAAATTATTGAAATTCCAACAAATGCACCAGAATTGGATGCTTCTGATGCAAGAATAATTAATTACAAAGGGGTTGATTATTTGACTACGCTTTCTCATTTACGTTTGTTGTGTAGCGAAGATGGTATCAATTTTTATGAGCCAGAAGGCTATCCATTATTGGTAGGCGAAGGAATTTTGGAAGCTTTTGGAATAGAAGATTGTAGAGTAGCTTTGATTGAAGGAAAATACTATTTGACTTTCACTTCTGTTTCGGACAATGGGGTTGGCGTAGGTTTGCGTACCACTACCGATTGGAAAACATTCGAGAAACACGGTATGATATTGCCGGCTCACAATAAAGATTGCGCCATTTTTGAAGAAAAAATCAACGGGATGTTCTATGCCCTTCACCGTCCGAGTAGTGTGGAAATTGGTGGAAATTATATCTGGATTACGTCATCTCCAGACGGATTGCACTGGGGAAACCACAAATGCATTATCAAAACTAGAAAAGGGCTTTGGGACAGCAAAAGAGTTGGTGCGGGTGCAGCTCCTATAAAAACAGAAAAGGGATGGCTATCCATTTATCATGGAGCCAACGAAAATCATCAGTATTGTTTGGGGGCTTTTTTAATGGATTTAAAAGATCCTTCAAAAGTAATTGCCCAAACGGAATTGCCAATTATGGTGCCAACAGAAGAATACGAAGTCAGCGGTTTCTTTGGAAATGTAGTATTCACAAATGGTCACATTGTAGAACCGGATGGAGACACCATTACCATTTATTATGGCGCTTCGGATGAATTTGTGTGTGGCGCTAAATTTTCAATCGAAGAAATCTATTCACTTTTAAAATTTAACAATGTTTAAAAAAATCCAAACCGAAATTGATCATTTTCAAAGTCAGACCCGTAATTTTCGGATCTTAATTTTTACCAATTTGGTGTATGCTTTGGTGTTGCCTGTAATTGATATTTTCGTGGCGGCCTATATCATGAGAAACTCCAATGACACTTCCAAAGTTGTTATTTACCAATTGGCAATTTATACAGGGATTCCGCTTACCTTTTTACTAAATGGGTTTTTGTTGAAACATTTTAACATTCGAAAATTATATTCAACAGGAATGATGCTTAGCGGTGTTGCCATGATTATCATGATGTCGTTCAAGATATTGGATTTAACCGGAATCGGAATCGCGGGAATCATCATGGGAATGTCGTTCGGTTTGTATTGGTCCAATAGAGATTATTTGGCATTAGCTATTACAAATGACAAAAATCGCAACTATTATTATGGTTTGGAGACTTTTTTCTATACCATAATTGCCATTGTAATCCCAGCCACTATAGGTTGGTTTATTCAATCCAAAACTGGAGAAGCAGAAAAACATAGTGCCTATATTATCATTACGGGAGTTGTTTTTCTTATTACAATTGTGGCTTCAATTGTTTGTTTTAGGGGTAAATTTGAAAACCCGGCACAGAAACAATATATCTTTTTCAAGTTTCATCCCTTGTGGTATAAGCTTTTATCTTTGGCTACCTTCAAAGGATTGGCACAAGGATTTTTGGTAACCGCTCCGGCTATGCTTATCTTTAAATTATTGGGAGAAGAAGGCGCATTGGGTAATGCACAATCGATAGGAGCAATATTAGCCGCCATCGTTATCTACCTTATTGGCCGTTTTTCTAAACCTTCCGACAGAATAAAAATATTTGCGGTAGGATTGATACTTTTTGCTCTGGGTGCTTGTTTGAATGGATTCTTTTATAATAAAACAGGTGTTATTATATTCTTATTGTTATTGTTAATAGCTAAACCCTTAATGGATCTAGCTTATTTTCCGATTCAGTTGAGAGTTATTGATATTGTTTCCCATATCGAAAAGAGAGGGGAATTCACTTATATATTAAATCATGAAGCGGGTTTGTATGTTGGTAGACTTTGTGGAGCGGGAACATTTTTGGTTTTATATTATGCCCTTTCCGAAGATTTTGCCTTGCGTTATGCCATTGGTATTATTGCGCTTTTGCAATTGTGTTCTATTTATATCAGTAAAAAAATAATTGCCGAAGGGAATATTCTTTCTCCAGAAAAAGAGGAACCTATTGACCTAAAAGTTCTGGATCATGTGGCAGAACATATTGTTTAAAAATCGTTAATCTTTATTCTAAAATTTAATTGATGAAAACTTATTTTAAAATTGCTATTGCAGGGCTATTATTTTTCAGCCTCAGCATAGAAGCACAAACAGTACAAAAAAAGATAGCTCGTGTAGAACAAATGCCTAATGTTCCTGCTCATTTGGAAATCATTGATTATAAAAAACTGGCGCTTGATTTTGATAAAACAGTTTTCGATTTTAATGCAAAAGGCAAATATTGGCCTTTAGTATGGAAAGACAATAGCCGAAAAAATTACCCGCAAGAAGTGGTGGGATTATATACAGCTATGGCAGATGTACGTCAAGGAACGAACAATAAAGGAATGTTTCATGAGGCTCTGGCCACTATGGGAGCCACATTGGGCGCTAGTTTGGTTGGGATTGACAAAACAAATCAGCAGAAACTGAATTATGTTGGCATGACCAAAAATTATTTCAACAGCGAAACCAGTTGGGATATTATGATGAATAATACATGCCCCGAAGTAGCTTTATTGGGAGGTGGGTATGGACGAGATTGGTGGTATGATGTGTATCCAAATTTATTGTTTTATGCGATATATGACAAATATCCAAACGAACCTGGATTGGAAAAAATTGCTAGAAAAATTGCTGATAAATTCTATGAGGCCGATGTAGTTTTGAATGGGAATTATGATTATTCCTATTTTGATTATGCCAAAATGCAACCCATGAAAAACACCATTTGTGCACAACCAGATGCCGCAGCCGGACATGCATGGGTTTTATACTCCGCCTATAAAAAGTTTGGAGATCCAAAATATTTAAAAGGTGCAAAAAGTGCCATGGCAGCTTTAGAATCGCAAAAAATAAATCCAACCTATGAATTATTAATGCCATTTGGAGCCTATTTATCGGCAAAAATGAATGCCATAGAAGGAACTCATTATGATACCGATAAAATGTTGGGCTGGACTTTTGATGGAACCGCTGTATGCCGTGAAGGTTGGGGCGTATTGGTTGGAAACTGGAATGGGTTTGATATTTCAGGTATTGTAGGAAGCACTGTGGATCATGGTGGTTATGGTTTTTTGATGAATACCTATGATATGGCTTGGCCGTTGGTACCAATGGTGCGATACAACCAATCGTATGCCTCGGCTATCGGGAAATGGATGTTGAATGCAGCAAATGCATCTCGTTATTTTTATCCAAAATACATGCCGGATGAGCATGAAACAATTCCACAATTAGCCGAAGCAGGAAAAGGAGTAATAGCCTATGAAGGAATGATTAAAAAATCGAATTACGATAAATATGATTATGTGCCAGCTCCTGTTGCACAAGGAGACGGACCGCTTTGGGTACCGGGCAAAAATCCAGAAGAATCACAATTGAGTGTTTATGGTAGTGCTCATGTGGGAATCTTTGGTAGTATTATCAAGACGACCAATGTAGAAGGAATTTTGCAATTGAATTTGCTAGCAACCGATTTTTTCCATGACAAAGCCTATCCTTCGTTCTTGTATTACAACCCATATACGACGGACAAAACGGTTTCATTAAAAATTGGGAAAGATAAAAAAGTGAATTTATACAATACCGTTTCTGGAACTTTTGTTGCAAAAAACGTTTCTGCTTCCGCAAATATTAAAATTGGGGCATTAAATTCAGCTGTAATTGTAGTCGTTCCTGCTAATGGAAAAATCACTTACTCGGGCTCGAAAATGTTGGTAAATGGTGTCGTGGTGGATTACAATTTTCAACTGAAAAATTAAAAGTGTTGTGTATGCAATCTAAATTAATAATTATCGTGCTCCTTTCTTTCTTTATGTTTGAGTCGGGTTCTTTAAAAGCACAGAACACAGAAAAGAAATGGTGGAAAGAATCTGTTTTTTACCAAATCTATATGCCGAGTTATGCCGATAGCAACGGTGATGGCTATGGTGATTTTAAAGGAATGACTGTGAAGTTAGATTACTTGCAATCGCTAGGTATAAAGGGCATTTGGTTGACTCCTTTTCTCACTTCGCCAAAAGTGGATAATGGCTATGATATTGCCAATTATTATAAAGTTGATCCCACTTATGGCAATAAATCCGATTTTGAGGTTTTCTTGAAGGAAGCACACAAAAGAGGAATCAAAGTGATAATGGACATGGTTTTGAATCACACTTCCACCGATTGTAAGTGGTTTCAGGAATCTCGAAAATCAAAAGACAATCCTTATCGTGATTATTATATCTGGAAAGATAAACCCAACAATTGGGAATCTTTTTTCGGAGGAACTGCTTGGCAAAAAGACACTTTGACGGATCAATTTTATTATCATAAGTTTGATGTAAGAATGGCCGATCTCAATTGGGCAAATCCAAAAGTGGTGGCTGAGGTTCAAAAAGTACTTCGCTTTTGGTTGGATGCCGGTGTAGATGGATTTCGACTGGATGTTATCAATTTTTTGAACACTGACGGAATTACGACAGACAATCCTATGAAAGAGGGTGTGCAAGATCACAAAAACGACATCGACCAAAAAGGCGTGAAAGACGCGATGCGAATCATAAAATCGACTGTGAACGAGTATAATAATCGTTTTATTGTTGGAGAAATTGGTAGCGACAAAATAGAAGTCCTGAAACAATACCAATCACAGGATTTGTTGGATGTGGTTTTTAATTTCAACTTTGGAAGCATCAAAACATTTTCATCAAAACGTATTTTTGATGAGTTGCAAAGCATGGAGAAAAACATGAGTAATTATCCAACTTTGTTTTTTGGAAGCCATGATATGCCTCGAATGATCGATCGATTGGCTGATGGAAGTCCCAACAGAGCTTTGGCACTGGCGGCTTTGATGCTTACCGCCAAAGGAGTTCCTTTTGTGTACTATGGCGAAGAAATAGGAATGCACAATATCATTGTTAAAAATCTTGAAGAAATGGTCGATATTCAAGGGAAAACGCATTATGAATTGACCCTTGCCAAAGGTAATAATCCCGATGAGGCACTCAAGGAAGGGAATGAACACAATCGGGATAAATCGCGTAGTCCAATGCAGTGGAATGGAAATGCTTTTGCAGGATTTTCAAAAGAGAAAACTTGGATTAAAACCAATTCTGATTACCAAAAAAATAATGTTTTAGAGTTATTAACCAAAGAAAATTCAATTCTTAATCGCTACAAAAAGTTGATTGCCTTAAGAAATAATGAAAAAGTCTTGCAATATGGTAAGTATGATAGGCTTGACTATAAAGAAGATCAAATTCTATTTACCCGATCTTTTGAAGGAGACCAAATTACGGTCCTGATTAACTTTGGTTCGGAAAAGAAAATAAGCCTTCCAAAAGGAGGGCAAATTTTAATGGGCAGTACCCAATTAAAAACCAATGATTTTATTATTTACAGAAATTAGAATTAACAAACTTTAATTTCGAATAGAACATTTACTTTAAAAATAAAACTAAAAAAATGAATTTAAATATCTCAAATAATTTAGATAAAATTGCCGTTTTTGAGCAAATTGCAGCAGCATTAAAAAAAGAAAATTTCTCAGTCGTTCAAGAAGATCAAACCAGACCATGGGGAGGTTTTTTTGTAATTGATGAAAGTCAGGCGGGTGCTTTTGTAGCAAAATTTTTTCCACATTTGGAGATGGAAGCGATTACAATTACCAATAAGTTAAGTCCAAAGATTTTGGTTGTGGCTCCTCATAAACGTTTGTCATGGCAATATCATTTTCGCAGAGCGGAAATCTGGGAAATACTATCTGGTTTAGTAGGTGTGAAGACCAGTATGACAGATGAAGAAGGAGAAATTCAAGAGCTTGCACCTGGCACTTTTATACAAATGGACAAAGGAGAACGTCATCGCTTAATTGGATTGGAATCTTGGGGAGTAGTTGCTGAGATTTGGGAGCATACAGACCCAGAAAACTCTTCAGATGAAGAGGATATTGTTCGTTTGCAAGATGACTTTGGGAGATAATTAGTTGCAAAAATAGTTATCAGGTCTTTAATGTCTTGTTTAGGTTTAAGTGTAAAAAAAACAGAAAGAAATTGTTAAAATTCCTTTCTGTTTTTAACTCTTTTAATAGATTATTACCCTCTACAAATTTATTATAATACCAATTCACCCAAAGCTTCTTTACTAAAGCCTATCAGTTGATCCATTTTTCCTGATTCTATCTTGGCTACCCAATTTGGGTCGGCTAAAAGAGGTCGTCCTACCGCTACAAGGTCAAAATCTCCTCTGTCTAAACGTCTTATGAGTTCATCTAAAGAGGTTGGCTGTGAACTTTCGCCAGCAAATGCTCCAAAGAAATCACTAGAAAGTCCTACTGAGCCAACAGTAATTGTTGGTTTACCTGTTATTTTTTTTGCCCATCCTGCAAAGTTAAGGTCATTCTCTTCAAATTCAGGTTCCCAAAAACGACGCTGTGAACAATGTAAAATATCTACGCCAGCATCTATTAATGGGGTAAGCCAAGCTTCCATTTCTTGAGGGGTTTTCGCTAGTTTGAAATTATAATCAGCGGGTTTGAATTGAGAAATTCGCATAATAACGGCAAAATCTTCACCTACTTGTTTTCTGATTTCTTTGATGACTTCAACCGCAAAACGAGTACGTTCCGCTAGACTTTTTCCGCCATAAACATCGGTACGCTGATTTGTTGCGTCCCAGAAAAATTGGTCTATTAGATAATCGTGGGCGCCATGGATTTCGATACAATCAAATCCTAATCTCTTGGCATCAGCGGCAGCTTGTCCAAAAGCTACTATGGTGTCTTCAATGTCTTTTATGGTCATTGTATTGCCATTACTAAAACCAGGTCTGTTTAATCCTGATGGACCTTCAAAAGGAACAGGAGGGACCCAACCCGAATGGTGATTGTCCATAATTCCCATATGCCATATTTGTGGTCCCATCTGGCCGCCGACAGCATGAACGCCATCAATTACTTTTTTCCATCCAGCTAATGATTGGTCTCCATAAAAGTGAGGAACATTGGCATCATTTGATGACGAAGGTCTATTAATAACAGTCCCTTCCGATAATATTAATCCAACTTTGCCTTCGGCTCTTTTTTGATAATAAGCAGCCACTTTATCTGTAGGTACTCCATTTGGAGAAAATGAACGCGTCATTGGCGCCATTACTATTCTATTTTTAAGATTTAGCGTCTTCAAGTTGAAGGGCGTAAATAAACTATTTGTGTTCATACTATTTTATAAATTAGATTCAATTAATTCGCTCAATGCAGTAAATGCTTTTTCGTTGCGTTTGTAATAGGTCCATTGTCCAACACGCTTAGATTCTATGAATCCGGCACGCTGAAGAATTGACAAATATTCTGAAACAGTGGATTGGGTTAGTCCCGCTTTGGCCTGAATTTGTCCTACGCAAACACCATGCTCAAAACCAGCAACTAACTGTTCTGGGAAATTTAGTTCAGGCTCTTTTAACCATTCCAGCATTTGTAATCTGGACTTGTTAGATAATGCCTTAAATAGTTCTACATAATTCATAAGGCAAATATATCGACTTTTCCCGATATATCTATTATGTTTTTGAAGAAATGATAGAAAGTCGTTTTGAAAATGGTACGATTCGTTCTTTGAAGTATTAGTAGTACAGGCTTTTTGCAGATTTATTGGTTTTTGATTTTAGGTACTTTATTCATAATAGAATATTGTGAAAACAAATTGTAAAGTCGAATTTAAATTTAGGATGGTTCATTCATTTCTTTTGCTTTCTTGTTTTTACACAAAAGGATATGTAGATTGAAAATCAGTTATTTATGAAAATTTTATTGATTAAATTGATACAAAAAAATAAAAAAAATCATTACATTTCTAGTGCTTTTAATGAAGTTAAAATTATTAACAACAGACAAAGATTAAACAATAGTAATCACTAACATTAATCAGGTAGTTAAAAAATAATTTTGAAAAAATGGATGCTAAATTAAATAGATCAGTACTCATAATAGTTGCACATCCTGATGATGAAATCCTTTGGGCAGGAGGAACAATCTTGAGTAATCCTTATTGGAACTATTTTATTATTTGTCTTTGTAGAAAAAATGATGAAGACCGCTCCTCTAAATTTTGCAAGGTTTTAAAAATTCTTAATGCACAAGGAATAATGGGAAATCTTGATGATGGTCCTGAACAAAGATCTTTGGAGACAATTGAAGTCGAACAACACCTATTGGATTTATTGCCCCAAAAACATTTTGATTTAATAATAACACATAGTCCGAAAGGGGAATACACAAAACATTTACGTCACGAGGAAGTGAGTAGAGCTGTTATTATGCTTTGGAGTGAAGGCAAAATTTATGCTGATGCACTTTGGGCTTTTGCCTATGAAGATGGGGAAAAAAAATATTTTCCAAGAGCAATTGAAAAGGCCTCTTACTTTGAAACGCTCAAAAACGAGATATGGATTAAAAAATATAAGCTAATAACCGAGACATACGGCTTCGAGGAAAACAGTTGGGAAGCAAAAACAACACCAAAAGTTGAGGCATTTTGGATTTTCAATAACTCAGATGATGCGATTCAATTTTTGAATAAATAATTTAATAAAATTAATTTAGATGAAAGTATTAGTGCTTTATGATTATCCGCCGTCGCCAGGTGGGCTTGCAACTCAAGGAGATCTTTTATACAAAGGTTTGTTAGAATTGGGTGTTGACGCCCATGCAGTTCACTTTGATTCAGCACAAGAAAAAGAATGGTATTATCGCTGGTTTGAACCCGATGTAGTGGTAGGTATTGGTTACTGGGGTCACACGCCACAGTTGATTTTACATCCACAACGATATGGAATTCAGCCAGTTCCATGGTTGGTTGCTGATGGTTATATTGCTAATTATCAGGAAGTTTTAAATGAACTTCCATTAATATTGGTCACATCGCATTGGGTAAAAGAAATGTATGTTAGGGACGGTATCAATGGAGATAAAATTGAAGTTTTGCCTGTGGGTTGCGATACCGATTCTTTTAAAGCTTACGATAAAAACGATCCCAAAATTCTGGACGTTCGTGAATCTTTGGGTATTTCTCCAGATCAATTAATGATTTTAACGGTTGGTGGAGATGCCGCATCCAAAGGGGCTCAGGAAGTTATGCAAGCCTTATCTATTATTGACACTAAAGCACCTGATTGGAAATATGTTTGTAAAGTTTGGCCTCAACAAAGAACAAAGTCCCAAAATCTTGAAGATCTACAGATCGCATCCAATTTGGGTATAGAAAAAAACATTACCTATACAACCAACACTATTTCTCGAAATTTCATGCCTTACCTCATTGGTGCCTGCGATATTTATGCGGCTCCCTCTCGATTAGAAGGATTTGGAATGCCACAAGTAGAAGCAGGAGCATGTGAAAAACCGGTCATTGGTATTAAAGCTATGGGAATGTTAGACACTTTGATTGATGGCAAAACCGCATTTTTAGCCAATGTTGCCAAAAAAATTGTGGTGAATGAAGTTATTCTTGGTGATGAATCAGGATTTGAAAACAATTATAAAGTTATATTTAATGAGCCTCGAACCGTTGATTATCGCGCCAATGTTCAAGATATTGCCAGTGGATTATTAACCTTGATGAATGATGCCGAATTAAGGAAAAAAATGGGAAAAGAAGGCAGGAAAAGAGTAGTCGAAAACTTTGATTATAGAATTGTTGCCAAAAAATTTATAGCTATAATGAATGATAAATTAGGTCTAAAATAAATTGTGATGATAAATTCTCAACATACTTCAGCAATAAATACAGCCAAAAAAGCAGCTCTTGAAGTGCTTTTGCACAACATGCATGGTCCATTTCATGGGCTACCTCGAACTGCGGGCTGGGGGTATCCAGAGCCCTACACCAGAGATTTGTTGATTTCGATTCTCGGAATTGTCGTTTCTGGAAATGAACTGTTAGTAAATAGCATTCGGAAGGTTTTGGAAACTTTGGCAATAAACCAATCTGAAAGAGGACATATTCCCTCTCTGGTTCATGATTCTGATGACAGGGGAGCGAGTGATACAACACCCTTGTTTTTATTGGGAGTGGGTATATACAGACAAATAATTAACGAACCTGATTTTTTAAAAGAAGCTGTTCAAAAAGCATTAGTTTGGATGGAATATCAAAGTCCATCCGATATGTATTTAGTAGCCCAACAACCCACTAGCGACTGGCGAGACGAGCAATGGGTACTCGGATACGGATTGTTTGTGAATACTTTGACCTATAGTTTTTTAAAAATTTTAAATCAATCTAAAAGGGCAGATAATCTATACCATGAAATGAAACGTTTTACCATTACGGGAGGTGTGATTCATCATCATGTACATGAAGGTTTGGTATTGAAACACAAACCGTATTATGCTTTTTGGGCCTATAAAGTGTATAGTAGTGAACGTTTTGATTTGTTAGGGAATTGTATTGCTATTTTATCGGGAATTGCCTCGCCAAAAAGAGCTGATGAAATGATTTCTTGGATAGAGACCGAATGTGAAGAAATGAAAAATAAAGGATTATTGGCAGTTGATTTGCCTCCAAATTTTTTTCCTTATACCAATCCAAATGATCCTGATTGGCACGATAGATATTCTGAATTTAATAATCCGGGTGATTATCATAATGGTGGTATTTGGCCATTTATATGTGGTTTTTATGTTGCAGCATTAGTGGCGGCAAAAAGATTTGCATTGGCAGAACAGAAATTAATAATATTAACGGAATGTTTGAAAAAAACGAATCTATTGACTGAATCAGCGGCCAACAATAACGAAAAATCCTCCAATTATATAAATGAAGCAAATATGGAATTTGGTTTTAATGAATGGATAAAAGCGCAGGACGGTGAACCCAAAGGTCAAAATTGGCAAACTTGGAGTGCGGCTATGTATTTATACGCGGCTAAATGCGTAGAGGAAAAAACAACTCCATTTTTTGACGAAATGCGCAAATAATAATTAAAGTTCAGTCGCTATCAAACGTACTTTTCACTCATATGTTTTTAAATCTCAAAAATCAGCAATGATTTATCAAAATAGATTGCAATAAAACATTCGTTTTTGAAGCGTATAATCGTCCGATGGGTAAAACCTTATTTTTAATAGTTACTGAACGACTGTTGAATTGAGAAACTTTTTTCAGTGTAATGAGAAAAGAACGATGGATTCTGCAAAAAAAGCCTTCGGGTAATTTCTCAATCATTTCCGTAATGGATTGATGTGTTTTAAAGCAATCTTTTTCAGTATGAATTAAGAGATAATTGCCTTGCGATTCAAAATAATCAATTTCGTCGAGATATAATTTAAGTTTTTTTCTTTCGCATTTTACAAATACAAAGGGACGTTCCGTTTCTGCTTTAGAAAGTTGCTCGAATTCCTGATTTGTTTTCTGAATTTTGCAATATTTCTGTATAGCTTTCGAGAAACGATCGAATGAAATGGGTTTTAATAAATAATCAATCGCTTCCAATTCAAATCCTTCTACAGCATATTGTGGATTGGCGGTTGTGAAAATGATTCCAATATCATTTGGCAATGATTTTGCAAATTCTATACCCGATTTTCCAGGTAAATTTATATCCAAAAAAAGCAAATCTATTTTTTGGGTCTTCAAAAGATTCACAGCATTGTTTGTACTCATGAACTTTCCTTTCAAATCCAAAAAATCAAATTTGGCTATATGCATTTCAAGTAATATGGATGCTGGAAGTTCATCTTCTATAATGATACAATTGATTCTAGTGGGTGTCATTTATTTTTATTTTTAAAGAAACAAAAAACGAATCTTCTTCATTTTTGATGATCAAATTATGCTGATTTGGATAAAGCAATTCCAATCTTCTTTTCACATTAGCGATCCCGACTCCGCTGTATTGATTTTCGATATTTCTGTTTTTCGAAAAGTCTGGCGGTAAGCTATTCTCAATTTTAATTGTCAACCAATCTTCTGAAGCTGAAATAGAAATGGTAATCCATGCTTGGGAATTGACATCGTCTAAGCAATATTTGAAACTATTTTCAATAAATGGAAGGATTAAAAATGGTTCGATAAATTGATTTTTACAAATTCCATTGGTACTAAAACTCAGTTCAAGTCGGTTATCAAATCGCAATTGTTGCAACGAAATGTAGTTTTTTAGATATTCAATTTCTTTTTCCAAAGGAATGTGTCTGGAATTCACATCATAAACAGAATATCTAAGAAAATCTGAAATTTGAAGTACAATGTCAGCAGAATCATCTGATTTACTCAAGATTTTGGAGTACAAGCTATTGAGAACATTAAATAAAAAATGAGGATGAAACTGATTTCGCAATGAAAATAATTCAGCTTCCAGCTTCTCGGACAGGATTGCTTGAACCCTGTTTTTCTCTTCAGCAAGATAATATACTAATTTTATTGCCAAAGGGATAGTAATAACAAACTGTAGTTTAATCACATTATACAAATATGCGGGAGCTGAAAATAATGGTTCGATTTTCCATTCGGTTAAATTAAAAGCTATTATAATGTAATTATCAATTAACCGCTGAATAAAAGCAAAGAAAAGTATTGAAAGCACATAAATTAAAATGAAAAGGGCTCTCTTTTTTTTGAAGAATAAAAGCGGCATGGCTACTTCGACAATAAGTAAAACAAACAATATTTTAGGAAGTACACTATAGCATTCATTGGATAAGGCTCTCCAAAAATCGGCTGTAGGCAAACCTTGAATTAAACTGAACAACAAGATGTATCCCAACCAATAGATAGTATACATTTTTATTTTTTGGGATGTACTCCCGGAATACATAACTGAATCATTCATTACCGAATTTGTTTTCTGAAATGTAAAGCTAAGTGTTTTGTTTTAGAATTAAAATTGATCTGTTGCAGAAAACATTTTTTTGTATTTAAATGACATGAGACTTTAAAATGTTGTTTGCAACACAAATCAGGTTGTTTAAATAAGACACTTTAAGATAAATGAAAAGTAAAATATCTTTCGCAAACTATTTAAACCTTAAACAATAATTATGAAGAAATCAGCTTTAATTTTAATGCTATTATTTGGTTTTTCTTTGGTAGCAAATGCCAAAAATATTGAGGTCTATCCCACAAATTGGTGGACAGGCATGAAGACTAATTCTATCCAATTACTGATTCGAAGTACTGATGATTCGTTTGCTTCGGATAAAGTAAGTATAAACTATCCAGGAATAACTGTAGTCAAAACGCATTCATTTCCAAACCAAAAATATATTGCCGTAGATATTGTTATTGCACCCGAGACAGTCGCTGGAGATGTAACTATTGAATTGAATCAAAAAGTTGGAAAGCAAAAAATAAAATGGCCACTTTATAATCGAAGATCAGGCAATGGAACAGAATATGCCCAAGGGGTTACTTCTAGTGATTTTATAGATCTAATTATGGTGGATCGTTTCAGTAATGGCGATGTAACAAATGACAAGGTAAAAGGAATGAGAGATCAGTCCCTTAACCGAAACGAAATGTTTGATCGTCATGGAGGCGATTTACAGGGAGTATTGAATAATCTGGATTATGTTCAAGGGCTTGGCGTTACCACATTATGGTTTACTCCAATTATGGAAAATGATATGGAGAAAAGAACTGAACACGGATATGCCATCACGAATCATTATAAAATTGATAAAAGATATGGTGACGATGCTTTGTATGAGAAGTTGAGTGATCAATTACATAAAAGAGGCATGAAGCTTATTTTTGATGCGGTTTACAATCATATTGGCTCTTTCCATTTTTTAGAACTGGATCCGCCTGCCAATGATTGGGTACATCGTTGGCCAACTTATACTCAAACCAATTATAGAGAAATCCCTCTGTTTGATCCGTATGGTGCAAAATCAGATAAAAAAAGAATGAGTGATGGTTGGTTTGACAAGATAATGCCCGATATCAATCAAGGTAATCCATTTATGGCCAATTTTATTATTCAAAATTGTATTTGGCATATTGAAAAATTTGGTATTGATGGAGTTCGCCTTGACACTTATACTTATAATGATTTGGATTTTGCGAATCGCTGTAATAAAGCCATAATGGATGAGTTTCCTAAGATAAGTATATTTGGAGAAATCATGGTTCATGGTGTGGCCAATCAGGCGTATTTTGAGCAAAATAATATGGATGTTAGTTTCAAAAGCAACTTACCATCTGTAGTAGATTTCCAGAGTTTGTATTACGGAATTATACCTGCTTTGACTGAGCCTTTTGGTTGGAAAGAAGGCGTGAACAGATTGTACTATACATTGAGCAGTGATTATTTGAGTAAGAATCCAATGCAGAAAGTGCTCTTATTGGATAATCATGATGAACCACGTTTTTTCTCCGTAGTAGGAGAGAATGTCGAAAAGCAGAAAATGGGTTTTCAGTGGTTGTTAACTTGTAGAGGAATTCCACAATTGTATTATGGATCTGAAGTATTGATGAAAGGATTTAAAAATCCCGATGGACTGGTGCGTTCTGACTTCCCTGGTGGTTGGAAAGAAGATTCCAAAAATGCCTTTACAGGAAAAGGAATGACCGACGATGAAAAATCAACGCAGGACTTAGTACGTAAACTCGGCAATTTCAGGAAAAATGCTTCGGCGCTTAAGACGGGAAAAATGATGCACTATGTTCCTGTAGATGGTTTGTATGTTTATTTCAGATACGATGAAAATCAAACCATAATGTGTGTTATGAATACAAGCAATTCTGAAAAAGAAATTGATTTTAAAAAGTATAACGAAAGAACTGCCGGTTTTGCATCAGCAAAAAATGTTATAACCGAGGAAGGGTTTGATACTTCGAAGAAAACTGCGATTCCTGCGATGAGAATGTGGGTAATGGAATTGAAAAAATGAGGTGGCTAACAATACTATTTATTTTGGGAGCGCCGATGTTAACCGTTATGCCATTGAATTGCGAAAATAAAAATAGTATTCTAACAACTTGTATTTACTAATCTGATTTTAGGCAACTGATGTATAAAAAAAATAAAATGCTATAATATAATTTATAGCATTTTATTTTTTTGTGATAGTATACTTTCCAATGGTTTGGGTTGCTATTTTTCAATCCGAAAATTAGCTCACTAGTTGTCTTAAAAAAAACAAAGCCTTTCTATTAAATTAGTAAGGCTTTGCTTTTTATACGGTGAAGAAGTGTTAGTAAGTGCCTCCGCCAGTTCCACCAGGATTTGAGGTAGTTAGTTGGCCTCTGATTTCCCCTCCAGGAAAAGTAGCAGTATGTAAGTTTACATAGTAATTATTAGCCAAAAGATCAGCCTCTTGTGCAGTAGTCAAGGCAGCACTTGTATAACTAAAAGGTGACATCAAGTTGGAAAAAGGAAATACAACAGAGCCGCTAACACCTACCGCTCCAACGTGGATATGACCCATGGTTGGTGTTAATCCGGAATAGGTTAGATTGAGTGTGAAGATTTTTGTAGTTTTATTATAACTCAATGTTGCGGTTCCTGTTGCAGTTGAAGCATTTGCCGGGACTTCACTTGCACCATCCAAAGTAGCGTTGAAGGTAACAATTATCGGAGTTGGTGTAGGGGTAGGATTGTCATCACTATTGGAGCAAGAAACTCCAATAAAAAGCAATAATAAGATTACTGAAAAATTAAATACAGATTTCATAATTAAATATTTTTAAGGTTATATAAAGGTTGAAAAGTCAATTGTTAAATTTTGCTATTATTTAAATATGTGTATTACAAATTGCTGGTTGGGCATGTTTTTTAAAATGTCATTCCAATTATGCAATTGTCACTTAAAAAAATATGCTTGCCTTATGATTTGAATAATATGATTTTGAAAAGATTACTTTTTATCAAGAATAAAATCAAAGACAACATTTACATCGTCCGATACTTTACTCTTCACAATACTGGGTATTTTTATATCAAAATCATGAGCTTTTACGTTAAAACTATTGGTCACATATAATTTTCCATCTTTTGAAACTAATGTGATTTTTGTTTTAATCTTTTTGGTTACACCATGTATGGTCAAATCGCCTTCTAAATCGTATTTTTCGGAAGTAGTCAATTTTGAGGCATCAAAATTTATAATTTTACCTTTAAAAGTTGCTTTTGGATATTTGGAAGACTCCAAATAATTTTCATTAAAATGTTCTTCCATCAAAGGAACTTTAAACTTGAAAGTCTTTATTAAAGCCAATACAGCAAATTCACCATTCGATCCATCTAGAACTGCAGAAACCGAATTACTTTCGGCTGCAACAGGCTCAAAGGAAGGTTCAGAGGCCTCAAATTTTATTTGCCCGGTTCGTGTCATCATTTTTTGGGAGAAAATTATGTTTCCCACAAAAAAACACATTATCAAGAATGCTGTTTTTTTTATCATTTTAGTTTATTTTTCCACAAATCCGTTAGCCACCCAGAGTTTTATCAAATCAATATCCGATTGTGGCAATTTTCCTCCTTGCGGCATTCTTTCCCCACATTTTTCCGATTCGATTCTACAAACTAAATTAACATTAATGCAAGCATTTTTCACGCCATCATAGGTTTCCAGATTAGGATATTGATTCGTTCCATAATGGCAACTAAGGCAATTATGATGCATAATATGCTCTACATCCGCTTCGTAAGTAGGATTTTCAGTTTGTTTGCTTATCTCATCATAAGTGTTTGACTCGCAGGAAACAACGAATGCACCGCATAATAATATCAAGAATAGTTGCTTTTTTTTCATCTGTATATTTTATTAATTTTAAAAAACTCTATACAAGTTAAATCCAAAATACAGACTCCCCCCATTCCATTTTCCAGTAGCATCAGTAAACACATAAACATCATTCATTGTCTGACAATTGGAGAATACCAACTGAAAAATATGCCCTCCTGTATCAATATCCAAACCCAGCGAAAGCAAATCATGGTAAACAATATTTTCAGGAGCATCTATTCGAGGCGCATATTCAAAATTCACACTTAATCTTTTCGTCAATTTATATCTTCCTCCCATTCCTAATGTAAATTGATTCTCCTTTTCGGTAGTTTGATCATATAGGTTTTTATGAATATAAATTGGTGTTAATTCGGCAGAGAACTTATCAGTAAATTTTCTTGAAATTAATAATTGGGTGCTATAAGCCAGACGATTATAGGGTTTTAATCCCGGGTAGATATCCGTGCTTAAATTGGAATTAATATCCATAGTATTGTAGCCCACAATCGTGACTGGAAACCCATCTATTTCTTGGCTTTTAAATCTATATTTAGCCGTTAATTCGTAAATTTTATTATTGGTTTGTCTTGACAGTCCGATGGACAGCCAATTCGTAACCCCATAAATTGCACCTAATTTTGTATAAGCATCATCCAGTCCAAAAAAATTGTCTAAACCTTCAGTCAAATCGCCAAAGCGGTGTGAAATCAGCACATACCATTCACCTTTACCAGCTAACTTTGTCGATTGCATATTGCAAATCTGAAGCCCTTTGAAAGCTGCAACTGCAACTTGTTTTTCTTTGGATTTTACGGTATCCAATTCCTTTAACAAATCATCCTGAGCAGAGGCGTGGCTTGCAACCAAAAGTCCAAATAATAAGAAAAATATTAATTTTACATTCATTTAATTTAATTTTTGATTACAAAACATTGATCCAATTTTAATTCCCCCATCAAATCATCATAACCAACGACCCTCCCTTTTACGGTTACTATTTCTTCTGTTTTAATTGGTAATTCCTGATTGTTACAACTGCAAATAATAACCCCGTCCAGGATAACATTGTTTGTATTAGATGCAGTGATTTTTCCTTTTATCGTTATTGCTTTTTCAAGGTATTTTTCATTTGCTTTTTCAATGTTTGTGATAAATTCTGAGCTAATGGATGAAGAAGTAACTGCAAAAATGGTTTCTTCGGTTGTCAAATTTCGGGCACCGCCATACATGACATAATTATAGGCGAAAAAGCCAAACAACCCAATTATGATAGGTATTAAAATAATTAATTTGGCTTTTTTACTCATTTCTTTTTTCCTTTTTTGATACGTGGCTCTAATTAGGCATACCGTTGGTAATCCATTTATTAATCAAATCAATATTAGCTTGTGACAATTTTCCGCCTTTAGGCATCACCATAGGGTCTCCGGCCGGTTTTGCTATTCTTTCTTTTATATCCGAAGATCTGGCACTTACTTGTGCATACGTTAGAAGTGGATGATCGCTTTGTTCTCCTCCTGGACCATGGCAGGATATACAATTTCCATCAATAATTGCTTTAATATTTGCCGTATAAGTTGGATTGGTTACTGTTGAGCCACCACCTCCATCTGTTGGGGGTGTCACTGGAGGAGTCACTGGATCATCACTACCTCCGCTACATGACATCATTGCAAAAGCTATAACTAACACTGAACAGGCTGCTTTAAATTTTTTCATAGTCAATTAATTTATTGGGTTAATAAGGAATCATTTTATCCTTTTAATAGGATTCAATAGTAAAACAGCTTTGATGCAGATTACCCTACCAAAGAATTGTTATTTTATGAAAAAAATTAAAAAAAGAGTAATAATTTTTTTGAAACCTTGTAGAAATAGAATTAAAATGAAACTCTAAAGCTCATGTTTAAAGTTCTTTGCAGTGCGAATGTTTCAACTTCCTCTATAGAATTTGTTAAAGAACTTATTCTGTAATATTCATTGATTTCATTTTTTCTATTTAGGATATTTAATACAGATAGCCCCAACTTATATTGGGTTCTATTTGTAGTTTCCCATTGGTAAGTGGAAGAAAAATTGACTTGTGAAAATATATTTAAATTGGTGTTATTCGGCTTGTTATAAATCAGAACAGGATTTGAAGGATCAATTTGAGAACTGTGGGGTGAGGTTGTAGGCCTTCCTGAAGATAATTTTGTTCCTAAAGCTATTTTGAAATCGTTTTTCTCATAAATTGCGGCACAGGATAAAGTATGAATTAACTCAAAATTATTTGGGAATCTTGGATATTCATAATTGTAGAAATAATAATTATTTTTATTATAGGTATAACTCAACCAAGTCAGAAAGTGATTTATTTTTTTCTGAACTAGTATCTCTGTTCCCAAAACTTGATAATCGCCATTTGTTCGAATAAATTCTAACTGATTCTGAAAACCTTGGCTGGAAGTTGTAATTCCTGCTACTTTTTTATAAAAATTTTCTATATCCAACAGCCAATTATTCTTTTTATAGAATATATTTAATGAAATTTGTTTGCTTCTTTGAATAGGGATTGTTGTGTTGTTTGAGAGAACCCAACGTCTTTTTTCAATGCCAAAATAATCTTTTTGCAAATCAATGATTTGTTGGGAATTTTGACTTTTTAGCTCGCCTAGCAGTTCTAAATTTAGATTTTTAGTGACACCATAACTAAATTGTATTCTGGGTTCTACAATATATTTTTCAAACTTTTGAATATAATTAATTCGGGTTCCTGCTTTCAAATAAATTCTCGAAAGTGTGTCATTGTATTTTCCTTCTAAAATTAATGCTTGTGTTCTAAGGACATTTTTAACTTTTCGATAGAAATCAGGATTACTTACCTGCTCTAAATTAGTAATACCTATTTCGTTAAATTGATACCCATCGTTAAAACTAAATTTTGATGTAATAATATGGTTATTCTCTAAATTAATTCCATTATTGTTAACAATGTTTTCCTGAATGACAATTTGATTTCCAAAGGTGTTTTTTTGGTCGGCCAAAAGTCCATAGGAAGAACTATAAATGTTAATTTTAGTTGTATTGAAGTTATTCCAGTTTCTTATCCAAGACAAATTTGCGCCATAATTTTGTTGGCGCAAAATATTGTTTTCCGATTTGTTTATGTTATTTGCAGTTGCACTTTGAAAAACTTGTAAATTGTCTTTTATGGTGATCAGGTCTAGTATCAATAGATCTTTAAGACCTACTTTTTGAAAATATTTAAGAGTAGCATCGTAGAAACCAAATTTTTTATCGCTTTGATAATTGACATTCTGGTTTTGTGAAAAATCGGTGATGGTAGTGTTTTGAAATACTTTATTAAAATATTCTTTATAAGTTGGAGTTTCTACAAAATCAGTAATGGATTTGCGCACCGAAAGTTCGATATAATTGTTTTTCGAAAGATTGTATTTCGTATAAATATCAGCATTAATCATATTTATTCCTGCACTAAAATAGTTTTTTTCTGTTGTTTCAGGAGTAGAAGAAATTGCTACAACACTGGATACACTTTCTCCGTAAAATGCAGAACTTCCATTTTTATAAATAGAAATGGTATGTGCCAAATAGGGATTGAAAACCGATATTAAACCAAAAAAATGTCCCGTTTGGTATATTCGTATTCCGTTCCATAAAAATAAATTCTGATCGTTTGTACCGCCACGTACATTGATGCTCGAAACACTTTCGTCTATGCTGTTTACACCGGGTATTTGTTGCATCGTTTGCAAGACATCGGGTTCTATTAGTCCCGGAAGAATACCAAATTTTTTAGGCTTAATTTGAAATGCTCCATCTTTGTTTTTTGAAATTCCTGAAGCCAAAATAGCATTGGTTTTAATTTCTTCAAGCTCTGTAATTTCAGGTTCTAATAGTATTTGGAGACAATCTTTGGAGTCTTGATTATCTACTTCAATTCTTTTGGTTATAAAGCCAATGTGACTAACCGAAAATATAGTGGCATCATTTTTTTTAAACTCAAAATAACCGTTTGAATCAGTTGTAATCAGCGTTTTATTAATAAAATTGATATTTGCGTCTTCAATAGGCTTTTTATCTGAACTGGAAAAAACGTATGCACATATTATTTTGGATTCATTATCTTTTTTATAGATATTAATGAATTTATCTCCTAAGTTTTCAAAAGATAAATTGGTTTCTTTTGCCAGATATAGCAGTTTTTGATCTAGGGTAAGTGATTTTTTTGGAGGAATTATTAGTAAGCCTGCTATATTATCTTCAGTGTAATTAAAAGTAACATCATGTTGTTCTTCAATTTCAAGTATTATTTTTTTAAAAGGCATGACTGTTCTTTTGTCTTGAGCAGATAGATTCAAGACAAGAAAAAATATAAAAAACAAAAAATGAAATTGTTTTGGGCGCAACATTTATTTTTTGTCAAAAATTATTTTATTTTTTGCGACTTTTATTCCTTTTAAATGATAGGTAGTATTAATGATTTGTAAGGCTACATCCAAATCTTTACTTGGTAATTTTCCTGTAAATAGGGAGTTTGTGTCTTTCGTATTTAATTCGATTGTAACATTGTATTGCCTTTCTACTTCGTCTAATATGGCCCTGATATTTTCTTTATAAAAACAAATTTGATTTTCTGTCCATTCTGGTTTCAATGAATTCACCCTCATGTTCACTTGTTTTCCGTTTTCAAAACTAACGCTTTGTCCGTGAGTCAACAGTATTTGAGTATTTGCATAATTTACCTTTACACGTCCTTCATAACACACTACATCAAATCTGTTTTTTCTGGCTTTCACATTAAATTGAGTTCCTAAAACCGTTACTTTTCCAAGATTGGTCTGTACTTCAAACCGTCTGCCTTTGGATACCCTGAAATACGCTTCTCCTTTTAGTTCAAGACGTCTGTTGTTATCCCAGTTCCATTTTTTATAGTTTATTTCAGAGCCGGAATTTAGCACCACTTCAGAATTATCAGGCAATGAAAAAGTTGTTTTTTCTCCAAAATTGGCTATTTGTGTTTGGGGTACAAAATTTTTCAACAAAAAGGTAATTCCAAGTGCAAGGACAAAGACGGCTGCAACTCGAAACATCCATTTTTTGTATAAAGGCACTATTTTTGGAGTCGTTTTTTTCTGCTTAAGTATGTTTGATAACATTGCGTTTTCATCCAAATCAGCTACCTCCAAATGTTCCGTATAATTTTTAATTTTTTGGTATTTTTCGAAATCGGGACTTGCTTTAAATTCAGCCACTTCATCTTCCGACAAATCATTGTTGAGCCATTTTGCTAATAAGCGATCTTTTTTCATTATACTGGTATTATATCATTAAAACAACTGCGACTAAATTTACCCTACTTTCATAACTCAATTTCCTTGCGTAAGCTTAGCAAAGCCAAATGAATCCGCTTTTCTACTGCCTTTATACTAATATTTAAAACCAAAGCAATTTCGCTGTATTTTTTTCCATCAATTCGATGCATCAAAAAGGCAATGCGTTGCTTTTCGTTTAAGTTCTCAATAGCTTTCAAAAGTTTGATTTTAAATTGTTTTTCTTCCAAAAGATATTCTGGATTTTCATTTGTTTTATCCAAACCAGTGAAGTTTTTTTCATATTTTAAAACAACTTTTTGATGTGCAATTTCGTTGAGACTGCTATTATTTGCAATTGTATATATATATGATTTTGCTTTTTCCATTGGAACCGAAGCACAGTTTTGCCAAAGTTTTATAAATGCTTCCTGAGCTAAATCTTCTGCCTGGTTTATATTGCCAAATTTGTAAAAAAGAAAATTTCTAAGTGCTTTTATCTGACTTTTAAAAAAAGACGAAAAGATTATTTCGTCACAAGTGTTTGATTTGGTTTTGTTTGGCATTTAGATTTTCAATTTGTACTTAGCAAAAGTATTTATTTTTAGTTTAAGTAGGGTAAAAGTAAAGCTGATTGTTTTATAGATGCATGAAATGTTATTTTTCTTTTGATAATTAAGAGTTTAGAAATAAAAGTGAAACCTTGGTTACGAATTTATTAAAAACAGTTTCTTTTAATTTTATTATCTTTGTAAAAATATAAATATGTTTGCTTTAAAAAAATATTTATCAATTGTAACTTGCTTGTTTTTACTTTCCTGTCAAAGTGAAATGGAGAAGCAAGATTATAATACTCAGGAAACAGTCAATAATACTTCTCCTCTTACTTCATATCTGCAAAGAGTTGCTATGGTGAAAACAGTGCAGGACAATGTAATCGATAAGTCCAATTACTGTACTATAAAACTTCCTTATACGGTTGTTGTTAATAATGTGAAAATTGCAGTTAATACAACCGACGATTATCAAAAAGTAACAGATAATATCAATGCAAATACTTCCGATGATGATATTGTGAAAATAGATTTTCCGGTTACAATGATTTACTATAATTACTACGAAAAGCTAATTCCGAATGAAGCTGATTTTGATTCCTTAATCGATTATTGGAATCGTTATCCTGATCTTTTATCAAAAATAAATGGACTAAATATCAATTATCCTATAACGATTAATATTTATAATAGCGCAAATCAAGTAGGGAGTTCGGTTTCGATTATTAGTGATCAGGCATTTTTCAATTTTATTAAAAATTTGAACGACAGTCAGTATATTTCATTAAATTATCCAATTTCAATAGTGGATTATAACAATCAAACGCGATCAATTACGAATAATTTAGATTTTGAAAATGCTATAAAATATGCCATAGATTACTGCCCAGAAAATAACATTGTGGCACTTGATTTTGTAGAAACAATAACAAAAGGTTCTTGGGAAATACCCTATTTTTTTGATGATTCAGAGAAGACTTCCTCATATAGTGGTTATTCATTTGTATTTAAAAGTGATAAAACTGTAGTTGCCACTAAAGGAGCGATTTTGGAAACTGGGAATTGGGAAACTAAAATTCAAGATGGCGTTACGGAATTAAAAATAGATTTCAGTACAGAATTGCTCAGTAAATTGAATAATAATTGGAAATTGTTTGAATTTAATAATTCGAAAATAAGATTACGTGATGGAAGCAATACTACGAATTATCTTTATTTTGAAAAAAAATAAATACTGAAGGATTGTTTACCATTAAATTGAAAGATATGGTTACTTCCCGATACAGAAAATAAGTTTCTTTACTTTAAAAGGGTTTCCACTTTCAGTGGTACAATTATGGTACAATTTTAAGCAAACTATCGCAAAATAAAACAAAGGTATCCTTATCAAGATAACATAACTCATGGGAGTTGTTTTCACAAAAATAGTTATAAACTTTGAATATAAATGATATCACTGACATAAAAAAGGCTAAGTGATGTATGATTAGAGTACTTAGACAGATAGGTTAAAAAGTAAAAAAGGTTAAAAATCTAAATATTAGATTTTTGACCTTTTCTCAATATCATTTTGAATTTCTAGATAAGTTTTTACCCGACCTGACTTAATCCATTGCATTAATTCATGTCTGTAGAAATAAATACGTTTACCTTGTTTATTAACTGGAATTTCTCTCCTACTTACTTTACTATAGATAGTTGATACCGATAGGTTTAAAAGTTTAGAGGCTTCTTCAATATTTAGAATATCTTCCTTATCTTCTTTTATAGTAGAGATTCTTAAAATAAGTTTTTCCAAATGCTCCAATTTATCATGAATCTTGTTCATCATTACAGGTATTTGGTCAAAAGTAAATGGCTTCATGGTGATTTATTATTAAAATCTCATGTAAAAGTATTTATTGCCAACATTGGAGTTAAAAGATGTCTTTTAAAGGGGGAGTTTGGCTTATAATTTCTAATGATTATTAGTTACAGGACTATAAGAAATCTAATCCATTAAGGAAAAAATGTTGGATCGAACTGCTCTGTCCATTAACCTATCCCCGACAAATGTCGAACTTTTTTGTAGAGGATTTGGAACGTTTACTGAGTATTCCTATTAACGTGACATGATTTCAAGGACAGTGCCATTTCGATTCTCTATGGATTGTGGGTTATTATTAAATAGTTAAAATAGAACTGCGAAATATTTTATTTTAGATAATAAAATTAGATTTATATTAGCAATAGAAAAAAAGGTTCGTAGTGTATTGTATATCAATAAAGCGAAACAGCATCTCTGAAAAATATTTCTATCTGTCATTAGGTTAAGATAATTATTTGCGACTTAAGCATCTATACATATAAGGATAATACGGCACCGATGTATATTTTTGTGGATTGTTCTCAGTTAATATCGTAAAAAAGTATCACCAGTCTTTATTCCTAAAGCCAATTCCTCCAGATTTGTATTCTCAAGCATGTAAGCCAATTCGTTTCGAATGGATTTAAATTTTTCGTGCATTGGGCAAGGATGGTCTTCAGAACAATGAGTTAGTCCCAATCCACAACCCGTAAATACTCGGTCTCCTTCAAGGGCATTTACTATTTGAGCCAATTTGATATCTTTCATCGTTTCTCGAGGAATATCAAATCCGCCACCTACGCCTTTTATGGAATTTATAATGTTGTTTTTGGATAAAATTTGAAGAATTTTGGCCGTAAAAGCTTCTGGGGAATCAATTTTTTTGGCAATGTCCCTAAGTCCCGCTCTTTTGTTTTGACAAGATTGTGAGGCAATGAAAATTGTGGCTCGAATGCCGTATTCGCAGGTTTTAGAAAAAATAATCGGTTTTTTACAAATTTAAGAAATTACTTTTATTCTCCATAGTAATAGGAGTAAAGGTTTAGGTTTTTTTGAGTCAAAATTTTAAATTATTCCTGTTTTGACTTGCCTCCATCTTCAACTGGAGGAATAAAATTTAGAAATTACATTTTAATGGCTTTAGCCAAAATTGCATTCTTTTTTGGCTAAAGCCATTTTTGATATTCATTCATTTTCTAGAGGCAAGTGACAAAATCAAAACCCTCCAAAACGCACAAAAGACCCAAAAATCAGCATCAAAACACCAATCAAGGTGACAGATATAATATGAAAAGTCATTTCAGGCAATTTAATGGGACTGTTTTTAAGTTTTGGCAATACTCGGAATTGGGCGCTCAAAGCAAAAAGTACGGTTAGCAAAAGCAACAGCAATTTGGTAGACACCACTTTTTCGATTGGTGTTGCAAAATGAAACCAATATTCAATGCTCACGCCATATTTATAAGCCATCATAATTCCTGTGACTACCAGCAAAACCAATGCAGTCATTCCCACCGGCTCGTACTTTCGTTCATAGTCGAGGATTATATTTTGATTTTTCTCCCTGAGCGCCTGAGGCAAATGACCTAAGACGAGCAATAAATGACCGCCTACCCAAATCGTGGCACACAAAAGATGAATGATTAATAATAAATGGTGGTTCATATAATTTTTGATTTTAGTTTAAAAATGCCAATCGTCATCAGCAAAAGTCCGGCAGGCAAAAAGATACTCGCCCAAAATAAATTTTGATAATAATCGGGGAATGAACCTTTATTCAAAAACAGCCAAATGCCCTGAAGAAACAAAAGGATTTCGGTTGCCACAAATCCCAGTAAAAAAATATAGATTCCCAATTTCTGAATCGTGTTTTTCGAATTTATGAAATCATTTTGCAACGCAAATCCAAACAGGAAACCAGTGATAATTCCCAACATAGTCAAGTGAATATATCCAATGACAAAATTCCGAATCTGATGCGAAACCTGCGCCAGTTCAGGAACTAAAACCACCAACTGAATGATGATTTTTAAAGCCAATGAAAACAGGGCAAATCGGTAAACCGTTTTTTCCAATGAAGAAAGCGGAGCAAAGAAAGTTTGAAATTGAGATCGAATTAACTGTATAAAAACGATTGCCAAACACAATTGAAGAACAACTCCAACAGCATTTATCCAATAAAAAATTGGATTCGGCAACGACCAGCTCACCGGCAAAGCCAATGTCAATACTGTCGAGCTGACGAATAAATTATAAAACAAACGAAATTTTTTATCGTCGATATTTAGTTTGGATTGTTTGAAAAACAAAGCCAAAACTGCAAACAAAAACCAACCATTAAATTGGAAATGAAGAAAAAACTGAATGGCGATTTGGTAAAATGGACTTTCTTTTCCCATAATTCCAACAGCAGGACCCAAACACCAAACTCCGAGTGTAGAGAAAACCATAAAAAACAGTGCAGTGTTCAACATTTTTTTTTCTGGAAATGTGCTTGGTTTGGTATCTTTCCACATCAAATAACAGAAATAGTAACTGCAAAAAATATGTAAAGTTGAAAAGAGAATAGAAGCAAAGGCATATCCTTGGGCAGGAAAATCAATCATCATACCCACTACAGCAAGTTCCGTTACCCAAAATAATCGGTTATAAACGGGTTTTTGTTGTGCCTCTTTTGGAACATAAAAATGAAAAATTAAGCAATACAACATTAAATATACCCAGCCTAGCATGGCTACATGAGAATGACCATGCATTAAAAATTGAAAATTAATTCCCGGAATAGGAACAATATATATCCAACGAAGTAATAATCCCATCAATGAAGCAATAAAAAAATTGACAAAACATACTAAAATCCAGCTCCTTTTCATAATTATCCTCTAAAATGTAAGTTAATTTTCTTTGTTGAAAGATTTTTGATTCCTAATTCTTCGAATGAATGTCCTATTTTTTCTATTGTTAGAGTTCTATCCACAAAAGGATAAAAATACCAATTGACCCAATGTTTTGCTAAAAAGGGGAAGGCTATTTGCTCCCTACCTCGCTCACCATTGAAATC
Source organism: Flavobacterium sp. N3904 (assembly GCF_025947305.1). Classification (NCBI taxonomy): domain Bacteria; kingdom Pseudomonadati; phylum Bacteroidota; class Flavobacteriia; order Flavobacteriales; family Flavobacteriaceae; genus Flavobacterium; species Flavobacterium sp. N3904. The sequence continues at coordinate 3,470,564 of NZ_CP110009.1, read as the reverse complement.
TTCGTTGAATAAGACACACAAACTCGAAACTGTACAACAAGCGGTTCATGCTATATTTTTATGGTGTGGTCAAGTAACATAAAAGCGCCCTTCGCATCGAAGTATTTATTTTGGAGAAAATGTTTCCTATTAAATTCTGAATCACTTCAACAGCCATTTTTCTTGTCTTTCTAATTGAATGACAATACTTTCAAGAATACTATTATTACAACTATGGAAAAACTTTTGAAACTCTTCTCAATTGCATCTTTTATTTTAAAACTTTCAAAATGCTTGTATTTCCAATTTCGCTTTATTACAAATTCTCCATAGTTGTTGATTTTTTTTGTTTAATATAAGTTTATGATTGTGCCGAAAATTCCTTTTCGAGCTTGGTTGCTTTTGGGAATAAAATATTATTTTCCAAATGGATGTGTTTGTGCAAATCGGCCTCAAATTCTTGCAGCATGGCAAATGTTACTTTATAGGTATTGCAACCGTCAGCTGGCGGTGTGTAATTATTACTTAACTCTGCTATTTTTCTAAAACGTTCTCCTTCTGCATCGTGTTCGTGCATCATCATGGCAATAGGGTTTTCTATTGTTCCAAAATGTGGCTGCTCAATTAATTCATCCGAGATAACGGCATGAACCATGCTCTTTACAAAAGGAAACAAAATCATTTCTTCTTTTTTCATATGATGTGCCAATTCTTCGGCGCAACCTTTAAAGAGCTCATTTATCTCTAACAATTCAGGGTGATTTGCCCCATGCACTTTGCTTAATTTATCTAAAAACTGAAGCAAAACAGGTGTTTTTTCAACTACATAACGGTGATGCGTTTTCTCAATATAATCGGCCAATAAATCGATTGGCCACGCATTAAAATCGATTCCTGAATCGCTTTTTGATGCTAAAATATTTTCAATTTCCCCTAATAAAACATCAGGATTGACTGCTTTTTTCTGACAAGCTTCTTCAATGCTTCTGTTGCCATTGCAGCAAAAATCAATGCTATATTTTGAAAATAAAGCTGCGGTTCTAAAATCTTTTGCAACATATTCACCTATTGTAATTTTCTCTAAATTTTCCATAATACTGTTTTTTTTAATTAAGATTAGAGTACAAAAATAGTTATTATTTCAATAAAAGACAAATTTATCCTTAATTAAATATATTATTTTTTGTTTTATGTAAATGATTAAAAACTAAAAGAATGAGATTTAGGAATCTTCTTTTTTTGACTTTATAATTTTATGATTATTTAAAAAGGTAGAACATGATTTTTATCATATTTTATGCGCTCGTTAAGGACATTCTGCTGTTGAAAACTTTTTACAAAAATATAAAATAAGCTTGATGCACTATTTTCATGGGTTTAAGTATTGGGTGTCATTTTTTATACGAAAATTAAAAAAAATGACATTTATCATAATAAAAGATAAAATTATCCTTTATATTTGCATTTAAATAAAAGACAAAACTATCCTTTATTTAAAAATGTAATTTATTAACTAACAAAAAACAGATTATTATGCTTTCAAAATCACAAGCACGAGCATTTTTTCTGGGAGGAACATTGGTCACCTTTTTAATCTTTATAGGATTGACCGTATATTCGTTTATGCCCAGAAATGATCAAACCAACTACAAGGCAATAAACAAGCAAGTAGTGAGAGGAAAAGAAATTTGGGAACACAACAATTGCATGGGGTGTCATACCATTTTGGGAGAAGGAGGCTATTATGCTCCAGAACTGACAAAAGTTATTGACCGTAGAGGCGAAGGCTATGTCAAGGCCGTATTGATGTCGCCAATACCTTGGGCACCAAACGGGCGAAAAATGGTAGCCTACAATATGAGCGAAAAAGATGCTGATGCAGTTGTTGCTTACTTTAAATGGATCGGAAAAATTGATTTGAATGGGTTTGACCGTATCGTCTCCCCTTTAGCCAAAGCAAATAATTAAACATAAAAGATATGAAATATAAATCACAAAAAGTAGCCTATTGGTTTTTTGCACTGTGCATGTTATTGTTCTCTTTGCAAATTATCTATGGTTTTATCATGGGCTTTGACCGAATAGGAATGCAGGGATTGCATGATATTGTTCCTTTTAATGTTGCAAGAGCGGTACATACCAATTTGTTGGTAGTATGGTTGTTGACTGGTTTTATGGGAGCAGCCTATTACATCATCCCCGAAGAAGCACAACGCGAACTGATAAGCGTAAAATGGGCATATGTACAATTAATTTCACTCGCCGTTGTCGGCGTTGTAGCCATTGTAGGTTTCCACTTCAACCACTGGGAAGGAAGAAAATTTCTAGAAATTCCAAGAGAATTGGATTTTCTTGTAGTAATCAATGTACTGCTTTTTTTAGGATTGATTTTAGGAACACTTTTCAAAGGAAAACGCCAAACCACAACAGCCCTGGTATTGTCAATGGGATTATTGTTTGCGGCTTTGCTGTATTTGCCAGGAATGATTTGGTTTGACAGTCAGGTAATGGATTCATTCTTCCGTTGGTGGGTAGTTCACTTGTGGGTTGAAGGTGTTTGGGAACTAATTATGGGAGGTATTCTTTCGTATTTATTAATTAAATTGACGGGTGTAGATAGAGAAGTGATCGAAAAATGGCTGTATGTAATCGTTGGATTAACATTCCTTTCTGGAGTTTTGGGAACAGGACACCATTATTATTATATAGGAGTAAACAAAATTTGGTTAATCGTAGGTGGTATTTTCTCTGCATTGGAACCTTTAGCTTTCTTGGCAATGGCTTTGTTTGCTGTGAATATGTATCGCAAAGGCGAAAAAAGCCATCCCAACAAAATCGCTTTATTTTGGACAATTGGTTCTTCTATCGTTTCTTTTATAGGTGCAGGCTTACTGGGTTTTGCTCATACTTTGCCACAAACTAATCTTTACACTCACGGAACTTTGGTCACTGCTATGCACGGACATTATGCGTTCTGGGGCGCGTATGCGATGATTGTTTTAGCAATAATAAGTTATGCTTTACCCAATTTAACGGGCCGAAAAAGATATCAAAGCGCAACAGGGATGGCCGCTTTTTGGCTGTCCAATATCGGAATGTTGGGAATGACAGTTGCTTTTGGAGTAGCGGGAGTAGTGCAAGTGTATTTGGAAAGAAAAATGAAAATGGAATTCATGGTTGTACAAAACGAAATCAGTATTCACTTTGTGGTATTATTGATTTGCGCCACAATGTTTACCACCGGAATTGCTTTGTTTATTTATGATTTTATAAAATACGGGCGACCAACCGATGAAGCTTTAGATATAAAATAGTTTACTAATTCACTTTTTTTTAATCAGAACGCTTTACCAATGGTTTTTTAAACTTGTATTTCCAGAAAAATAATAGGTATCGCGTTCTGTTTTTTTATTATTAAAATACCATAGTAATGTCACTAAACACACCATACTATCACACTGTAGGCAAAGAAGTCGAAGTCTTTGAACATTCCTATAAAAATAAAATCCCTTTTTTGCTGAAAGGCCCGACTGGAACGGGAAAATCTCGTTTCGTGGAGTATATGGCACATCAATTGGATAAAAAACTCATTACCATCAGTTGTCATGAAGAAACTTCTTCAACCGATTTAATTGGTCGATTCATCATCAAAGGAGCCGAAACCGTTTGGCTTGACGGGCCTTTGACCACTGCCGTAAAAGAAGGAGCAATTATCTATCTAGATGAAGTAGCCGAAGCCCGTCCCGATGTAATTGTAGCGATTCATTCCTTGACCGATCACCGTCGTGTACTGTTCATTGATAAATTGGGAGAAACGATTAAAGCGCACGATGATTTTATGCTGGTTGCTTCTTTTAATCCTGGCTATCAAAGAGGTTTTAAAGAACTAAAACCTTCCACCCGTCAGCGATTTATTGCCGTTTCTTTTGATTATCCCGAGCCGAAAATTGAAACTGAAATTTTAGTTAACGAAACCAATATTGACAGCGAAACTGCCAAAAAACTAGTCGCTATTGGTAACAAGATTAGAAATCTTACCGAATTAGGATTGACCGAAACCGTTTCAACACGACTTTTGGTAGATGCCGCAAAAATTATTCACAGCGGATTGCCAAAAAGACTGTCGGTTCACGTAGCAGTAGTTGAACCATTGACAGACGATTTGCAAACATTAGAAGCGCTGAAAGATTTATGCAATTTGATGATATAAGAAAAAAGTTATCAGTTATCAGTTTGTACTGAGACTGAAAACTGAAAACTAAAAAAAATGGGTTTCGAGATAGATGAATACTTAGTTGGGAAGTTTTTCAAGCATTTAAAAAGCAGAAAAAAAACAAATCCCGAAATTGAAGCAAGAACAGTTTTTTTGAGCGAAATTAAATCGCGCTTGACTATTTTGGCTAGAGCCATAACAGGAAATCCTATCGAAATATTTCCTGCCGAGAGAGAAGGGGGATACAAAAACAATAGCTTTTTTCTCCCAATTTCGTTTGCTGAATTCCCTACGCTGGAAGAGAATCTTACTTTTTATCATTTTAGAATTTTGTTTTTAAGTGTACAACAACGTTTAAATTACAATTGGGCACTAGAAGAAACAGAACCAACTTTAGTTCTTTCCCAACAAAAAGCATTGGAAACATCCGATGGAATTCTTTCCGTTTTGTTCGGAGAATTTTCGATTGACAGACAGTTCTTGGCGAATGCCAAAAATCATTTTATCCAAAAAGCAACTGCTAAAAATGGCCCTGATTTTTCTTGGCTGTTTGGCAAATGGATGAAAAACGAAGTGGCAATCGAAAGCGAAAATGTGTTGCATAACTTCTCGGATAAGACCAAAAAGCCAAACGAAATTCAACCTTTAACCACGCTGAAAGCAAAAGCCGTTGAGGAAGTGATCACAGTCGAACTCGACAAAAAGCAACAAGAAGATTATGTAATGCTACATAATTTTGAAAAAGTGGAAACTGCCGAAGAATTCAACGGAAACTGGCGTGATTTTGATGGGTCTGATGAACTCGAAGACCATCAAGGCGCATTGGAAGAATTGAACATGAAATACACCGTTCGAGTGGATGATACGTCACATTCCGTATATCAAGCTGATTTTATGGAAAATACGACAATTTCCGAAAGTGCTTCTGTCGATGACAAAGGTTTTCATCACAGTTACGATGAATGGGATTTTAGCAAAAACAGCTACAAAGAAAATTTTTGCAAAGTATATCCAAAATCACAGTTAAAAACAGATAACGATTATTATAAAAAAACATTGCAAAAGAATGCCTCTACTTTAATGGGCTTGCGCAAAATGTTGACCAATGTCAATAATAAAATGCAACAACAAAAAAGACAAACTCAAGGTGATGAATTTGATATTGACGCCATTACCGATTTGTATGTAGATGTGCATTCTCGAAGAACGCCTTCGGATAAAATTTATATTTCGAACCGAAAAAAGGAAAAGGATTTGTCGATTCTAATTCTGTTGGATATTAGTCTTTCCAGTGATGGATATGCCGCAGGGAATCGAGTAATTGATGTAGAAAAAGAGGTTTCCATTTTGTTTGGAGAAATTTTAAACGAATTCAATATTGATTTTTCTATTGATAGTTTTTATTCCAAAACTAGAAATTACTCGACGTATTTAACGGTTAAGGATTTTGATGAAAGTTGGAATATTGCAAAACATAAAATTGGAGCTATTGAACCAAGCGGTTATACTAGAATTGGAGCTGCTTTGCGGCACGCTGGTACACGTCTCGACAAACGAAGTACCAAAAACAAATGGGTAATTTTAATCTCTGACGGAAAACCAAACGACTACGATAAATATGAAGGAAAATATGGGGTTAATGATGTAAAGCAGGCTCTTCGTGAACTTAATTCTAGAAACATTAATTCCTACGCATTGGCCATTGAAGCCGAAGCGAAATATTATCTGCCACAAATGTTCGGACAAAATCACTATCAAATTTTGACCACTCCTGTTGAGTTGTTACAATCTTTAGTGAAACTATACGAAAAGATTAAACACCAGAAATAAGAATATAATAACCATTTTTTTATTGAACCATCAAGGTATTAAGTCGCATTAAGTCAAAGTTTAAATATTGAATCAAAGCTTAATTTTCTTAATCTCTCAATGGTTTTAAAAATACTTTAAGGAAAAAAGAAAATAGTTCAAAATAAAATTTAATTAAAATGACAGAGACAATTAACAATACCGCAGCATTGCCAGAAGGACATCCCGTTTGGATTTATTTTCAAGAAAAAGAATTAATCACTTCACTTTTAGAAGAAATTAAAGCAGTTAATCCGTTGATAGATTTGCCAAAATACACCAATATATTCAATCAGTTAATGACGATAGAGAAACGGTTTGCCCGAAAAGAAAATCAGCTTTTTCCTTTTTTGGAGAAAAAAGGCTGGGTTGGACCTTCACAGGGAATGTGGTCGTTTCACGACAATTTGCGAGAGCAATTTCGTTTGATTCAGTATTATATTAAAATGATTAATCCCGAAAGAATTGAAACCAATACTCCTTTTTTGGTCGACGGAATTTATCGATTGTTGGGAGTTGAAGAAAATGTTTTATTTCCAAACGCAATAGAAATCCTAACCGAAAGTGATTGGATAGAAATGCGAAAAGGCGAAGAGGAAATAGGATGGATGTTAGCACAAACACCTCCTCCTTTCCCCAAATTGGAATATATACACCCAAGTCAAGATTTCACTCAAAGAGATTTGTCTTTTTCATTAGAAAATACATCCCATTACGATGAAGGGTATATGACAGTGGAGCAAGTGAATCTGCTTTTCAAAACAATGCCTTTGGATTTGACTTATGTCGATGAAAATGACAAAGTTATTTTTTACAACAGAGGAGAAGAACGAGTCTTTCCTAGAAGTGCTGGAATCATTGGTCGTGAAGTGAAATTTTGCCATCCTCCAAAAAGTGTGGGAACCGTTCTTAAAATTTTGGATGAATTTAGAAAAGGAACTCAAAATGAATCTTCGTTTTGGATTAACTATAAAGAACGCCTGATTTACATTCGCTATTTCGCAGTTAGGGATGCCAATAAAAACTACAAAGGTGTGATCGAAATGTCTCAGGATATTACAGACATCAAAAAAATTGAAGGCGAAAAGCGTTTGCTGGATTGGGAATAAACAAAAAACAATTATGAGTACCCTTAAAATAAATTACAAAAACATCTATTATCCACCAGGAGGAATCCTGATGTGGATTATCATTTTTCTCGAACTCATTACTTTCGGGATGGCCTTGGTTGCATTTGTGTATTACGGAAGCGAACAAACAGCCTTGTTTCATCAATCTAGATTGCAACTCAATACCGCTTTTGGTGCAATAAATACCGTTTTCTTATTGACAAGTGGTTTTTTTATGGCCAATGCAGTAGATCATTTCAAAGAAAAGGAGATTCAGAAATCCTCATTATTCTTTAAGTTGGCAATGTTGGGAGGTTTTTTATTCTTGGCACTCAAAAGTGCAGAATATTACCATAAAATAGAAAGCGGAATTACATTAGACACCAATATGTTTTACACTTTTTATTGGCTATTGACAGGATTTCACGTAATTCACGTGATTATGGGATTGGTGATTTTGGCTTGGACAAATTACGGAATGAAAAAGAAAAATTCAGACACTACTATTGAAGATATTGAAGCCTGTGCTGCTTTTTGGCATATGTGCGATTTGATTTGGCTGCTTTTGTTTCCTACACTTTATTTATTCTTTTAGCAATGAAAAATTCACTACTTTTAATCTTTATTTTGTTATTAACTATCACAATAGTAACTTCTTATATAGCAATTTCTTTTTCAGTCTCTGCTTTTATTGCCCCTTTGATAATGGTTTTGGCCGCTTTTAAATTTTTATTGGTTGCTTTTCAATTTATGGAATTGAAAAAGGCCCATTTGTTTTGGAAAATCAGCTTAACAATAACTTTAGGATTGATTGTGGTTTTGATTATATGGGATTAAATAGTTACTAAGTGTCTAAGATTCTAGGTCTTTAAGATTATGAAGATAATCTAAAAATTATGCGCAGTTAATCTATGGAATTGGTAAAATGTGAAAGTGGTTAGAAAAGGGCTGTGAACTTTTTTTCAACTTATAATCCTAGTTACTTAGAATCTTAACTTCTTAATTAATTTGGTAAAATAAGATTCTTAAAAAAAAGTTAAAAACATGATATTTATCATTATTTAATCAAAATTCATCTTTTAATTTTACAGCATAATAAAAGACAAACTTATCCTTAATTGAAAACCTTTTCTAAAACTATAAAATTATGAAAAAACCATCCAATTTCAGCAAGTCCAACAAACTTATTGTTTTTGCACTATTTGCGGCCGTTAGTTTCTTTTCTTGTGACAAAAAAGAAGAAAAGCATGGTGTTGATTATTACGAAAAAATAAAAGTAGAAGGGCAAAAAGAAGCCGAACTGACTGCTCCGCCAATGGTTCCAAAACCTGTTGGTGACAGACCAGCAATGCGTTTGGTAGTTAACATGGAAATCAAAGAACAAGAAGGTGAAATGGTTGATGGGACAAAATACATCTATTGGACTTTTGGAGGATCAGTGCCCGGAAGTTTTATTAGAACAAGGGTGGGAGACGAAATTGAATTTCACTTAAAAAATCATCCCGATAATAAATTGCCACACAATATCGATTTGCATGCCGTAACAGGACAAGGTGGTGGAGCGGCTTCTTCGATTGTAGCACCTGGACACGAAAAAGTATTTAATTTCAAAGTTTTAAATCCAGGATTGTATGTGTACCATTGTGCAACAGCACCAGTTGGGATGCACATCGCAAATGGAATGTATGGATTAATTCTTGTAGAACCAGAAGGTGGTTTGCCTCCAGTTGACAAAGAATTTTACGTGATGCAAGGGGATTTCTATACCAAAGGAAGCTATGGCGAGCAAGGAGTCCAGCCTTTTGATATGAACAAAGCTTTAAAAGAAGAACCCGATTATGTAGTTTTCAATGGAAAAGTAGGTAGCATAGCAGGTGATAATGCGCTTACCGCCAAAGTGGGAGAAACCGTTCGTATTTATATGGGTAATGGTGGACCAAATTTGGTTTCCTCTTTCCATGTGATTGGTGAAATATTTGATAAAGTGCATATTGAGGGAGGCGATGCAATTAATACAAACGTTCAAACAACTTTGATTCCAGCAGGAGGATCGGCTATTGTAGAGTTTAAAGTTGATGTACCAGGAACATTTATTTTGGTGGATCACTCTATTTTTAGAGCATTCAACAAAGGAGCTTTGGGAATGCTGAAAGTAACTGGTGAAGAAAATAAGAAAATCTATTCTGGAACTACCCAAGAAGGGATTTATTTGCCTGAGGGTGGAAATATTCAAAATATGCCTGAAGGGAAAAAAGAAGCCAAATCTACTGTCGCCAAAACATTACCTGAACAAATTAAATCAGGAAAAGGAATATTTGGAACAACTTGTTTCGCTTGTCACCAGTCTGAAGGGCAAGGGGTGCCAAATGCTTTTCCACCATTGGCGAAATCAGATTATTTGAATGCTGATCCAAAACGCGCAATTCAAGCAGTAATTAGAGGATTAAGTGGTGAGATTACTGTAAATGGCAAAAAAATAAACAGTGTAATGCCAAGTCAAAATCTAACTGATGATGAAATTGCTGATGTATTGACTTATGTTTACAGTAGCTGGGGCAATAATAAAACTGTCGTAACACCAGCAATGGTAAAAGCTCAAAGAAAATAATAATCATTAACTAAATATTTAAAAATCATGAAAAAATACATTTTAGGAATAGCATTAATTGGATTAAGTCTACACGGTTTTAGCCAAGATGCAAACAAAGGGAAAGGGGTTTATGCCAAAACCTGTATTGCTTGTCATCAAGCTACTGGAGCAGGAATTCCAGGTGCTTTTCCTCCATTGGCAAAATCAGATTATTTAAATGCCGATGTGAACCGAGCCATTAAGCAGGTAATCAAAGGGTCAAATGCTCCTATAACTGTAAATGGAAAAAAATACACTACAGCTATGCCTCCTCAAGCTTTGAGTGATCAACAAATTGCTGATGTACTTACCTATGTATACGCCAGCTGGGGAAATAGCAAGAAATCAGTGACAGTAGCAATGGTAAAAGCCCAAAGAAAATAATATAAAACTAAGCAAAAAGAGTCCCCCATGTTTCAACTGAAAAATATAGTAGCTTCCTTTTCATTGATTGTAGGAATTACTCTTTGTGCTCAAGAAGTTCAAATGGTACCAATAGGCGGGGGGACTTTTGTTCCCCTGTATGGTGCTACTACCAAAAAACCGGTTAAAGTAGCTCCGTTTAACTTGGATGTCTATCCTGTGACCAATGCCCAATATCTTGCTTTTGTAAAAAAGTATCCAGAATACAGCCGATCTAAAATGAAAGGATTGTATGCTGATAAAAGTTATTTAACCCAATGGGCGAGTGATTTCAATTATGGAACCACTAATTTGAGTAACGCTCCAATAACTAATGTTTCTTGGTTTGCTGCCAAAAAATATTGCGAGTGTGAAGGGAAACGTTTGCCAACAATGGACGAGTGGGAATATGTGGCTATGGCCGATGAAAAACGTACTGATGCCCGTAACAAAGAACAATTCAATCGGTATATTTTATCGTGGTACGAAAAACCAAAAACCTATTCGAATCCAGTAGGCCATACCTTCAAAAATTATTGGGGTGTCTATGATATGCATGGTTTGGTTTGGGAATGGACAGCAGACTTCAACAGTATCTTTCTTTCAGGCGAATCCAGGAAAGACAAAGACACCGATACCAATCTTTTTTGCGGAAGCGGTTCCGTAAATGCAACCGATTTGATGAATTATGCCGCTTTTATGCGCTATGCGTTTAGAGGAAGTCTCAAAGCAAATTATACTACAAAAAATTTAGGTTTTCGATGTGCTAAAGATAAATAATAGCTTTCGAAACTCTACCAAAATCAAATACAATGAAATCAAATTTAGTCCTAAACCAAAAAAGAACGCTTAAAATAAGATGGTCATATATTCTTGTTTTCCCTATTCTGATACTTTTTTTTGCTATTCAAGGATGCCATAAAAAAGAAACTGTGGTGAAAGATAAACCTATTTCGGATTTATCAATTTACAATTTGCCTTCGAAATGGACCAATCAAAACGGTCAAAATATTGAAATGAAAGATTTGAGAGGAAAAGTGCTGGTAATGGTCATGATTTATACTTCTTGTAAATCGGCTTGTCCTCGGTTGGTGGCTGATATGAGAAATATCGAATCCCGTTTACCAGAGAATATCAAAGAACATGTCAAATTGGTATTAGTGAGTATTAATCCCGAAGTGGATACCCCAAAACGTTTGAAAGAATTTGCTATTGCCAGTAAAATGGATGGCGAACAATGGGAGTTTTTGAGGTCTACCGAAGAAAATACAAGAGAGTTTGCGGCAGTTTTGGCTGTAAATTACAAGAAAATTGCACCTTTAGAGTTTTCTCATTCCAATATTATAAGTGTTTTTAATGTCGAGGGTGAATTAGTTTATCAACAAGAAGGATTAGGAGTAAACTCGGATGAAACCATTCAAAAAATAACTGAAGAAGCTGAAAAGTTAAACTAAATTAAATACCAATGAACTTACTTAAAAAAATCAGTTTATCATTTATAATAATGGTAAGCATAGGAGTTAATGCTCAAGAATTTGACGCAAATTTACAAATCAGACCCCGTTACGAATTTAGAAATGGGTATAAAGCGCCAATTCCTTTTGGAGAAACACCAGGTCAATTTATATCGGAAAGGACACGTTTGAATTTTAATTTCAAGCAAGAAAAATTTGTTACTAAACTTACGATGCAAAATATTAGAGTTTGGGGAGATGTTCAAACCACAGCCAAATCGGATGTTAATGGAATTGAATTATTTGAAGCTTGGGTGCAATACAATTTTGATAAAACATGGAGTGCTCGACTAGGTCGCCAAGTAATCTCATATGATAACCAACGTATTTTTGGAGAAATCGACTGGTTGCAACAAGGACAAAGTCACGATGCTGCGTTAGTGACATACAAACATAAAAAGAGCCAATTAGACTTAGCAGTAGCTTACAATGCAAATGCCGAATCAGATCTTGCTACTCCATATATTGTTCAAAATTACAAAGCAATGCAATATGCTTGGTACCATACAGAATTAAGTAAAATAAACATGAGTTTGTTGTTCTTAAACACAGGTTATGAAAATAAATTAGCAACCCCAATTCCAACCCCACTTCCAGAATTGAAAGTAGATTATATGCAAACTTTTGGAACTTATCTAAATAGTAAGGGAACAAAATGGGATGCAAATCTTTGGATTTATGGACAAACAGGAAAAAGCAATACATTTAATGTAAGTGCTTATGATGCAGCTTTGAATTTCAATTATGCAGTAACAGACAAATTTAAAGCAGGTTTAGGGTATGAATTTTTATCAGGAAAAAGCCAAAAGAGTACCAGTACTGATGTAAAATCATTCTACCCATTATTTGGAACCAATCATGGATTTAATGGGTTGATGGATTATTTCTATGTAGGAAATTATAAAAATACTGTTGGTTTGCAAGATGCCTTTTTAAAATTTGGATATTCTACAACAAAATGGCAGTTTAATTTAATGCCTCATATTTTTAATGCTGCCAATACAGTGTTAGATGCAAACAAAAATGAAATGAACAATTACCTAGGAACAGAAGTTGATTTTACAGCTAGTTATGCTGTTCAAAAATATGTAACGGTTTCCGGAGGGTACTCTCAAATGTTTGGAACAGATACTCTGCAGAGATTAAAAGGCGGTGACGTAGATCATACCAATAACTGGGCATGGGTGATGGTGAATGTGAATCCGCAGATTTTTTCTTTTAAATAATTTATTAATTTTATGCCAACAAAAGAAGCTATCCGAAAAGTATTTTTCAGATAGTTTTCTTTTGTTTGTGATGAACTGTGACCGGGCAGAAAAGTACTTAGAGAATCAGATTTTATTAAAAGAGTTTTAAAATTTAGCTTAATTGAATTATGCACATAAATCTGTTCAAAACATTTTAGTTTTTTAATTTAATAAAAAAATGAGGGTATTTAAAAAGACAAGACAACTAATCATTTTGGTACTCAAAGAGGATTTCATTCTATTGATTTTTTGGACAACCAACGAAATATTTAGGAGTGGATATGCTTATTACTGCCAACTGATAAATATCATATTTTGTTTTTTATAAAGGTGTTATTTTTGATATACATAATAAAGGACTTTTTTGTCTTTTTTTAATTAGTAAATTTATTTTAAAAGGAATTGCATTAATAATAGAAAAATTAAAATATGAGCAACTTATACCAATCTCACAAAATTTTATTTCTTAATACTTTAGCTTTTTCTATTTGTTTTGCTTGCTGGACTTTAAATGGTGTTTTGGTCACTTTTTTGGTTGATAAAGGAATATTTAATTGGTCAGTAGTTGAAGTAGGTTGGTTATTAGGGATTCCTATTTTGTCTGGCGCAATTTTCAGATTACCAATCGGTATTATGACTGACAAATATGGTGGTAAAATAGTTTTTTCTGCTTTATTGTTACTTTGTTCTATTCCTCTTTTTATATTGCCATTGGCTAATTCATTTTGGAGTTTTGCAGTTCTGAGTTTTCTATTCGGTTTGGTTGGGACAAGTTTTGCTGTTGGAATTGGATACACATCAGTTTGGTATCCACAAAATTGGCAAGGAAGAGCATTGGGTATTTTTGGAATGGGAAATGCAGGTGCAGCCATTACCACTTTTGTAGCGCCAACTTTATTGAATGATTTTTCAAAAAATGATCCTATCAATGGTTGGAAAATGTTGCCAATAACCTATGCTGTTGTATTGGTTGTAATTGGTATTATCTATGTTGTATTTGCTAAAAATAAAAAACCTTTAGGGGATTCAAAAGATTTAAAAACACTTTTAATACCATTAAAATCGATTAGAGTTTGGCGTTTTGGAGCCTATTACTTTTTAGTTTTTGGTTGTTTTGTTGCTTATTCTCAATGGTTACTTCCTAATTTTATGAATGTGTATCAAACCTCGTTAGTTATGGGAGGTATGTTTGCAACAATGTTTAGTTTGCCATCTGGTGTAATTAGAGCTTTCGGAGGGTATTTATCCGATAAATTTGGTGCCCGAAAAGTGATGTATTGGGTATTGGGATCTTCTATAATAATCAGCTTTTTATTGATGTTCCCGAAAATGGAAATCTTTACTGCAGGTCCTGGAGTGCTTGCGGCAGAAAGTGGTATGATTACTGAGATATCGGCTTCCGAAATTAAAATTGATGGGAAAGTCCAAAGTGTAAATACCAAAGTGGTTTCGGAAAAAGAAGTAAAATCGATTCTTCCCGTTAAAAAATCATGGCAAGAAATTGTCGTACAGCAAAATCAAGAGGTAAAAAAGAAAGAGCTATTGGCCAAAGGAATCACACAGATTAAGTTTGAAGCCAATATGTGGGTCTACTTAGTGTTAGTCATTCTTATCGGGATTTCTTGGGGAATTGGTAAAGCGGCGGTTTTCAAACACATTCCAGAATATTTTCCGAATGAAGTAGGTGTTGTAGGCGGAATGGTCGGGCTAATAGGTGGATTGGGTGGCTTTGTAGGTCCAATTATCTTTGGATATCTTCTTAATTTCACTGGACTTTGGACGAGTTCCTGGATTTTCATTTTTGTGATTTCCGTTCTTTGCCTGCTTTGGATGCACCGCACGATTATCAAAATTCTACGAATCAAATCGCCGACTTTTACAAAAGACATCGAGCATAATCATTAAAAAAAAACAGACTCTAAGGGTCTGAGATTCTAAGATTTTGACTTACAAAGGTTTTTAAATTTTAGTTTTATCAATAATTAAATACGTTTTTAAACGATTTTAGGAAATCTTAGTATCTTAGTAGCTAAGGAACTGTAAAATACAATAATTCAAATACACACAATATGAAAACATGGTTAGAAAAATGGGATCCTGAAGATGAAATTTTCTGGAAAAAAACAGGTAGTAAAATAGCTTGGAAAACATTGATAATTACGACTTTGTCATTAATAATGTCTTTTGGCTCGTGGTTTATGATGAGTGTAATAGCAGTGAAATTGCCAGGTCTTGGTTTTCCATTTTCTAAGGATCAGCTTTTTTGGCTGGTTGCCATTCCTGGATTGGCTGCTGGATTTTTAAGAATTATACACACCTTTATTTTGCCTATTTTTGGGACAAGGCACGTAGTAACCGTGGCAACTTTACTTAAATTAATTCCAGCAATTGGAGTTGGATTTGCGGTAATGGACACCAATACTCCTTTTTGGGTCTTTGTTCTTTTGGCATTTGCCACAGGTTTTGGTGGTGGAGATTTTTCATCCTTTATGCCTAGCACAAGTTTGTTTTTTCCAAAAAGGCTGAAAGGAACAGCATTGGGAATCCAAGCAGGAATTGGGAATTTTGGTGTTAGTTTAGCTCAATTTGTTACGCCGCTTATTTTGAGTGTTAGTATCTACGGTGCTTCATCGGTATTTACAAGTATAAATGCTAAAGAAACACAGAATGTTTTTATAGACTCAACAATTGGAAAACAAAAAGAAGTTTTTGCAGCTTTGGATACCAAAGCACAGAATAATATTTTGGCCAATGTGAAAAAACCAGTGTTAGATTCGGTTATTGCGGCAACGGGCTCGAATGAAAATGTCGAAATTTTTGCAGCATTGCCACAGAAAGTGAAATCGAGAGCGATTGCTAACTCCAATCCTAAATTGGCCGAAAAAATAATAAACAAAATTAGTCCCGACAATGAGGCGGTTAAAAATATAAACATCTACATCCAATCCGCTGCATTTTGGTATTCCGGATTTCTTTTGGGCTTGGCACTTGTCAGTTGGTTATTTTTAAGAAGCATTCCAATGCAAGCTTCAATAAAAGAGCAAATGGATATTTTTAAAAATAAGCATACTTGGTATTGTACAATTACTTATTTGATGACATTTGGAACATTTGCAGGATTATCGGCAGCATTTCCATTGATGATTAAATATTTGTATGGCGATTTTCCTGATGCTCCAGATCCATTGGTTTATGCTTTTTATGGGCCATTGATTGGTTCTGCTAGTAGAGTAGCTTTTGGTTTTGTGGCCGATAAAATAGGAGGAGCCATATTGACAACCATTACCGGAATCGGGATTTTGGTGGGAGCAATAATTTTGGTTACTCAAGGATTGGTTTCACCAACGAGTATGGATCAGTTTCCGCTTTTTGTAGGTGTAATTTTAGCAATATTCTTTTTTACAGGAATCGGTAATGCGGGTACTTTTAGACAATTTCCTATCATATTTTCAGAGAATCAGCGTCAGGCTGCTGGGGTAATTGGATGGACTGCTGCAATTGCTGCTTTTGGCCCTTTTATCTTTTCGATATTCATAGGAAATAATATTGCGGCAAATGGAACAGTTAATCAGTTCTTTATAGGCTTGATTGTTTTCGCAATATTAGCTACAGCAATTAATTGGTGGTTTTACAACCGTAAGGGTTGTGAGAAGCCGAGCTAAATGTTAAGTATTGAAAATCATTAGAATAATTAATATAAAGACAGTTAAATATCTTAAATTGCAATGTATATAGTAGTTATTGTAACATGTTTTGATCTATTTGTGTTTTGAAAAGTATTTTAACTTAGTTTTTTCTTTTGTTAATTTTACAATAAAATAAAAGTGTCCTTTAAATTGAATTTATGAAAAACAAAACGTATAACACCAAAGCAATACTCATTGCGACCGGGCTTTCAATCTTTATGATTGCCCTTGTGTTTTTCGGTTCCAGAAAACTGCAAAATTTTGATGCGGCATTGGTGACCTATTTATTTGGGACGGTATTTGCTTTCTTCGGAATTGTTTATCGTTATTCGGTTTGGTTGCAAAGACCACCGACATGGATCTATTTTAAACGCGGTATAACGTATTTGGTAACTGGAAAAGTGTTTTCTCATTTTTGGTTTGCCACCAAAGAATCGGTTGAGAATATTGCTTTTCAAAAGTTTATTTATCCTAGAGGAAAATACCGTTGGATAGCGCATTTTATGATTGCGGTGGGTTGTACTTCGGCTTTTATGGTTACGATACCTCTTACTTTTGGTTGGATTAATTTTGCAATGGCTCCCAATACAATTTCGGTATATGAAGCGTACTTTTTTGGATTTAAAGTAATGGATTTTAGATTGGATTCTATTGTTGCGTTTTTGACGTTTCATGCCTTGAACTGGTCTTCGTATCTGGTTATTTTCGGATCACTGTATTATTTAAGACGTCGTTTGACCAATCCTGGATTGATTGCCACTCAGTCTTTTGAGGGCGATTTGTTGCCCCTTATTTTATTGATTGCCATTTCGGTAACAGGTTTAGGTCTTACCTATTCGTATCAATTTATGAAAGGATTTGCGTTTGATTTCTTGGCGGTTTTACACGCTGTAACGGTAATTATGTTTTTGATTTGGATTCCGTTCGGGAAATTCTTTCACATTATACAGAGACCAGCACAAATTGGAGCGCATATTTACAAGAAAGAAGGAATGAAAATGGGAATGGCACTTTGCCCTCATACGGGGGAAGAATTCGCAACCCAATTACATATTAAAGATTTGAAAATTGTAACAGAACAATTAGGTTTTGATTTCAACCACGATGATGGAACATCTCATCTGGATTTGAGTCCTGAGGGAAAAAGATCAAGACTAGCCCAAGCACATTTGAAAGCTAGGTTAGAAGGTGGAAATTTATTTGGATAAAAAATAAACAGCTCAGAAATAAGGATTGAAATTAAGATTGCAACTTTATTTTTTTAAGGTATAAAAATTAAAAAATGGCAAAATTACCAGTATCAGAAGAGAATATAATTAAACATTTTGGACCTACTCTAAATTATGCGCCAAAGGATGGCTATGTAGGCAGGGATGAACCAGATGAGGCTGTAAAGACCCATTGTTGTTTCTGTGGAATGCAATGCGGAATCCAATTGTTGGTGAAAGAAAATAAAGTGGTGGGGTTTGAGCCTTGGATGGAATTTCCTTTTAATGAGGGAAGATTGTGTCCGAAAGGGGTACAACGCTACTTGCAAAATAACCATCCTGATCGTTTGATGACTCCGTTGAAAAGGATTGAAGGGCAAGGATTTGTGCCAACTTCTTGGGATGAAGCGATGAGTAAAACGGTTTCGGAAATTAAAAGAATTCAAGAAAAATATGGGAATGATGCCATGTCCATGTTATCAGGGGTTTCGTTGACTAATGAGAAAAGCTATCTTGTTGGTAAATTTGCTCGTGTGGCACTAAAAACTAAAAACTTAGATTACAATGGACGTTTGTGTATGGTGAGTGCCGGCGCGGGTAACAAAAAAGCATTTGGACTTGATAGAGCTTCAAATAATTATTCGGATCTGGAATATGCCGAAGTGATTATTGTTGCTGGAGCCAATATCAGTGAAACATTTCCAACATTAACGCATTGGATTTGGAAAGCCCGTGATCGCGGTGCCAAAATTATAGTAATTGATCCAAGAATGATTCCGCTGGCACGAACTGCCGATATTCATTTGGACGTACGTCCTGGGACAGACTCAGCTTTGTACGGAGCGATGCTGAAATACTTGGTGGATCACAATATGCTGGACCATGATTTTATCAATAACTATACTTCGGGTTTTCAGGAAACGATTGATGCAATAAAAGATTATACCTTAGAATGGGCGGAGGAAGTCACTGGAATTGACAGAAATAAAATACGCGAAGCGGCCGAGTTATGGGGTAAGGCCAAAACGAGTTTCTTGCTTCACGCCCGTGGAATAGAACACCACTCAAAAGGAGTAGATAATGTTTTGGGTTGCATCAACTTGGTTTTGGCTACAGGAAGAATTGGTAGACCGTATTGTGGATATGGAACAATAACGGGACAAGGTAACGGGCAAGGCGGTAGAGAACACGGCCATAAATGCGATCAATTGCCGGGAAATAGAGATATTGAAAATCCGGAACACCGTAAGTATATTTCAGAAGTATGGGGAATCAACGAGAAAGATATGCCAGGAAAAGGACTTTCGGCTTACGAAATCATCGAAGCCATTCATCGTGGAGAAATTAAGGGATTGATTTCGATTTGTTTTAATCCGTTGGTGTCTTTGCCAAATAGTAATTACGTTCGAGAAGCTTTGGAAAAATTAGAATATTATGTTTGTATTGACTTTTTCTTGAATGAAACGGCACGCCATGCCGATATCGTTTTGGCAGGTTCATTACAGGAAGAAGAAGAAGGAACTACCACATCGGCAGAGGGAAGAGTAATTCGAATTCGCCAAGCGGTAACACCTCCCGGAGACGCGAGAACCGATACCTCTATCATTCTGGAATTGGCTAAACGTTTGGGAGTTGAAGATAAATTTACGTATGAAAACAGCGAAGCTATTTTCAACGAACTGCGTGTGGCTTCTAAAGGAGGAACGGCAGATTATTACGGAATTACATACCAAAGAATTGAAGACGAAATGGGTGTTTTTTGGCCTTGTCCAACAATAGGTCACCCCGGAACACCAAGATTATGGGAAGACAAAAAGTTTAAAACACCTGATGAGAGAGCACATTTTAATCCCGCTCCGTACAAGCTTCCGGGCGAAGTAACCGATGCTGATTATCCTGTGATTTTGACAACAGGCCGTGTGGTGTCTCAATATTTGAGTGGTACACAAACCCGCAGAATCGGTAAATTAGTCGACCAGTATCCGGAACCGTTATTGGAAATTCATCCTAAACTGGCACAGCAATATGGAATCAAACAAAGAGAATTAATAAAAGTTTCCACCCGACGCGGAGAAGGAATTTTTCCTGCTAATATTGTGGAAACCATTAGGGAGGACACAGTTTTTATCCCGTACCACTGGTCTGGTAAAAAATCGGCGAATCAGTTAACACCGGGAACATTAGACCCAATTTCCAAAATACCGGAGTTCAAGGTATGCGCCTGCCACTTGGAACCGCTCAAGGAAATAGCGGCACCTTCAACAGAATCAAAAGCTTATGCAAGCGTTTAATCTATAAAAAGTAAAAATGAATTACACCAGTTTCAATAAAAACGAGGAATTTTTTGTAGATATGCAGCGTTGCATTGGCTGTAAAGCCTGCGAAATGGCTTGCGCCGAATGTGAGACGAACGGTCAGGAATCCTTGATTCACGTGAATTATGTGGACAGGGCTTCTACTGTGCAAACTACCGTGCAGGTTTGTATGCATTGCGACGATCCTGTATGTGCGAATGTTTGTCCTGCGGATGCTATATCCAAAGACGAAAATGGAATCGTGCATACCGCCAATACCGAAAGATGTATTGGCTGTTCGAATTGTGTGATGGCCTGCCCGTTTGGAGTACCCAAAAAAGAGGAGTCCTACGACTTGATGATGAAGTGTACGATGTGTTATGACAGAACCAGTATTGGTAAAAAACCAATGTGCGCTACAGTTTGCCCAAGCGGTGCTTTGTTTTTTGGTACAAGAACCGAAATTGAAGAAATGCGTCCTAACAGTACGCCAATCAATACTTTTATTTTTGGTAAGGAAACTGTTAACACGAAAGTCAATATTATGATGCCAAAAGGAAGTACGCAGTTGATTATATATTGATTTGGTACAACTTTAATCCTTAAACCTCAAACTTTTTACAACATAAATAAATGTCAAAAGAAGATAATTTAAATAAAAATTGGAAGAAAGATTTTCCAATCCTTAAGCAACAAGCGACCAATGTAAGTCGTCGTGATTTTGCCAAATTCCTTACACTCGTTTCGGGCGGATTAATGGTTGGTAGCGGACTCGTAGCCGCCAAAGCCTATTTACTGCCCAAAGAAGAAGTCAAGGGAGAGCATTTTGTGTGTAAAAAAGGTGAAATTCCAGTTGGTGGCACCCGAGCTTTTGTAATCGAGGGCAGTACCATTCCCTATATTTTGATTCACCTCGAAAATGGAGATTTTAAGGCCTATGAGCAAAAATGCACACACTTGTCGTGTTCCGTTTTTTACAAACCCGGCACCGGAATCATTCATTGTCCGTGTCACGAAGGATCGTTTGACGCCAAAACGGGGGATGTTCTAGGAGGCCCGCCACCAAGAGCCTTACCGAGTTTGTATGTGTTTTTTAAGGAAAATGATATTTACGTAAAAGCGTCTCAGCACGAAGAACACGCAGTATAAAAACTAAAATATAAGAATATGAGTAATTTTAGAACCAGTCAAAACCAAGCGAATCCCAATAAGTTGAACAACATTCTTTCGACTTTAATATTTATATTAATTTTGAATGTGACCATTCAGATTTGGTTGTTGTACGCCTCATTGAACAATGCTTTAGAAAACAATCGTGAAATATTGATTCCAGCTTTTATTGCCTCTTTAATTTTGTTTTTTATAGGTTTTAGCTGGCTGTATTACTTACCATCTGGGAATAGACAGAAGAAATAATTATAGTTTGCGACTGCTTCAGAAAATGTAGGCGCTATCTCGGTTAAAAAGAAAAGTGTAGGCATTATAACTTACTATATATATAAAGACGACCTTCAGTTGGCGACTATAACCGAAACAACTTATACCATTACCGAATTAAGTCCTAATACAACTTATTCATTTACTGTTAAAGCAAAAGATGCTGCTGAAAACATTTCTGAAGACAGCCATGCATTTACTGTGACACATTAAAAAAAGACATTTTGGGAACAGATCATTTTAACATGAATGATTCTGTCAAATTACATCCAAAACAACAGTTGAAAATGTTACAATTGAAAATAGCTTATTAGAGAATCTACAATTGAGCATTTTTGATGTTATGGGCCGTTTTCTTTTTTCGAAAGAGTTAAAAGAGAAATTAACTATATTAGATATATCCAATTTGCCAATTGGAGTTTATATGTTCAAAATTTCAAATGAGTCAGGCACTGTACTGATAAAGTGTTTAGAAATTAAATTTAATTAAAAGTTATTAGTTGAGCTTGACAAGTTCAGAAGCCGTTTTCTTAAACAGAGAACGGTTTTTAACTTTAAATCAGAAAAGTTTATTATTCTAATATGTTCAAAAAAACTATAGGTAATGAACCTGTGTTTTTTATAAAACCGGAACTTACCTTTTACTTTCTATTTTTATTTTTTTTCGAAGGCTGTTGCTGTTGTTTAGCACTTTTTTGGGGAGTTCTTATGCAATCGGTAATTATCCCCCCAAACACCGCAAAAAATAATAAGTGTAACTTTAGCGGAGGTTTTTATTTTCGAGGAGTGCAGTAGCGGGGTTGTGGCAATCGAACAGCTACCGTAAACGCGGCCGTTAAGTGCAGGCTCGGAGCGAAACGAAGCAGATATGATCGTGAAACAGCGGGGTAACTAAAAAATTAGCACTGCTTTTCTGTGGGGCGTAACTTGATTTAGGGAAAAGCGAGCTACGAATACAAATGAAAACGGGATTATTGCGGAATAGGTTTTGTTTTTGCAATAGTGTTCATAGATATTGAAAAAGCAGTTGTAGTGGGTGGCGCCAACCACGATGGTGTGCGAACAGCGCCAGCGCTGAAACAACCAGGGGCGACAGACATGATACGGCTGGAATGCAGTGTAGTGTAGCTTGCGAAGTGAAACGGAATGAAGCGGTATTGTGGATGTAGGAGCCCCGCCGAACGCAGGAAGAGAGTGTGTGAAGATGAGGGCGAGAAAGCGTAGCGGTGGCCTGCTCTATTTTCGGGGCTGGCCGACGCTATGCTGACGAGTGGACTGTGGAAGGAAGGGCGGGAGGCTTTTTCGGCCGACGACCGACTGGAACAGCCTAGCGGAACAAAGCAAACGACCGGAGAGAGACCGCTTGATTGCCCGTGTTGTTTACAGTAATAAAGCGCTCATGGAAGCAGGAGTATTTTTTAAACTTTCAATATCATTATGTTACAATAATTAGCTTAATAAATATGTTGCGGAAAGTAGATGATGACAGCGTATGGGTTCCACTTTAAAAATAAAAAAAAACGTAAAAAATAGGTTTAAATTCCTATTCTAATATTCTTTATGATTTAAAATATTGTAGTAATTTCACGCATTTATTATTTGAATTCCCCCGATATGAAATTAAAAGTGATTATTGTTGATGACGAAACTCGTGCTCGAAATATTTTAAGAAAGTATTGTTTTGAGCTTAATGATCGCATTGAGGTTGTAGATGAATGTAATTCTGTTAAAAGTGCCGTAGTTTCAATTAGAAAATACAATCCTGATATTGTTTTTTTGGATGTCGATATGAAGCCAGAGAATGGTTTTGAACTATTTAACTATTTTGATACTATTAAATTTGAAATTATCTTCACAACAGCTCATCAAAAATACGCCATAGAAGCTATCAGAAATAGTGCTTTGGATTTTTTGCTTAAACCAATAGGATTGGACGAATTTAAAATTTCTATATCTCGATTTGAAGCCAATAAATTAAAAAAAGTAAGTTTTGATCGTTTTAAGTTGCTTATAGAAAATATAAACAATCAATTTACCGATAAACAAAAAATTGTTTTCCCTTCTAAAACTGGTTTCGAAATCGTTCAAGCCAACAGTATTGTATTTTGTAAAGCAGATGGTGAAAACACTATAGTTAGTACAATTGAGAAGGATTACTATACCACAAAATCGTTTAAAGAAACCTATGAATCTTTGCTAAACCTGTCTTTCATAAAAGTGCATAGGAGCTATTTGGTAAATACCAATTACATTTCAAGTTTTAAGACAAGCAATTCTCAACTCGAACTGATTACCGGTGATTTGATACCAGTATCTAAAGCAATTATGAATAAAAAGGAACTTATAGATGCCATTACGAAATAGTTTTTTTTATTATTTATTTTTCTTTTTTATTCCTTTTTTTGTATTCGGCCAATATTTTCCCTCCAGAAATTATTCAACTACAGATGGTTTACCCAATAATGCTGTACGTGCTTTATTTATAGATTCTAAAAATGTTTTGTGGATTGGTACAGAAAATGGAGTCTCCCGTATGGTGAATGGTTCTTTTTCCAATCTTGATGAATCGGATGGATTAGGACATAACAGTTGTTGGGATATTTCGGAAGATAGTGACGGCAATATGTGGTTTGCCAGTTATGGCGGTGGTGTGAGTAAATTTGACGGAAAAAAATTTACTGTATTTACTGTGAAGGATGGATTGTTAGCCGATAAAACTCGAAAAGTTTTTCCTTATAAAAATAAAATGTATGTTGGTACAGAGCAAGGCGTATCCATAATTGACATTAAAACCAATACACTGATTAGCCCAAAAGTGCCACCACACGAGGAGGATTTTATATGTATTTCATTTATGAAATATAAAGGAGAAGTTTATTTCACTTCCAATTTTAAAGGCCTTTTTAAAATAGATGAGTCAGGAGGAATACCTAAAATTTTGCCAGTTGTCTTACATAAAAATTCCTATAGTTTAGGAATGTTTGGAACCACACTTTATAGTGGTAATGAGGGTTTTATTGATAAGTATGACATAGAAAAAATAAAAAAAGGAGATTTGTCTTCTACTAAATTTGGAAAATCGTTTGTTTGGCAATTTGCAAGAGATAAAAGGAATACCATTTTTGCCGCTGCGTGGGGGGTTTATAATACGGATGGAGGGCTTTTTAGAATCGATAACAGCCAGATGATTGATGTCTCTGATTGCTATGGGATTGATTCCAAGATATTGTTAAATGTAGTATATGATTCTGTTAAGGACGTTTTGTACGTAGGTGCAAATGACAAGGGAATCTATGAAGTACGAATGGATAAAATGATTGATTATACTAAGTTTGATGAAAAAGCAATCATTGATTTTGAAAATATAGGGAATCAAAAAATCATTTTGCACAATCAGGGTGTTTCTTTTTTAAACGAAGAGGATAAAATTTCAAAGACTGTATCGCTTACCGATTTTAAAATTTTTGAATTGGATTATTTAAAAAGCAATAAAAATTTAGAATCTATACAAGGTGTTGAATCCAGGGATTTTAAATTAAATTTTACTATTCCGGCGAAAGGAATTGAGTTTTATGAAATGGTAAAACATAAGAATTCATTTTGGATAGGAAGTAATATTGGGATTTTTGAAATTAATTCTGACGCTGAAATTATTGGTTATATACCCAAACATAGTTTGAAAATTGGCTTTTCCTATAATGATAAGTTCATTGAAACGATAACTTATGCAGGAACACGAGTTTATGATGATGTATATAGTCTTAAGAGTCGTCATTATTCTAAATTCGAAAAGAACACGCCGCAATATATTGTCAAAATCTTAAATCACAAAGACAAGACTTATCTTTTGTCTGTTTTCAATGGTTTGTATGTCTATAAAAATAATCAATTTCAATCGTATTTGGCTGATGCAATTTGGAAGGAAAAAAAGTTTAAACACATTACCGTAAATGATAAAGGGCAACTGGTATTAGCTGCCGAATTTGGGAATGTCTTTATTGTTGATGACAGTAAATCTTTTAAAATTATAAAAACAATTGCCAAAAAACAACTTATTGGAAACACCATTTTATTTCTTGAAGCTTATAAAGACTTCGTGCTTATTGGAACCGAAAAAGGAATCAATATTTATAAAGACGGTATCGTTCGTTTGATTGATCAGGAACAAGGATTGAAAGATTGTGCCGTAACGACTTCCAAGATTTTCAAAGAACAGCTATGGTTAGGAACCAAAAAGGGGTACTATACGATTGATTTAAAAAAACTTATTGCCAGGCAAATTACAGTTTCCTCAATTGATATCAGCAAAATTGTAATCAATACTATTCCTATTTCTACTTCAAATTACAAATGGTTTAATTTCAATGCAAAGGAATTGAAATGTGATTATGAACATAATTCTTTTTCAATCGACTTTATACCCATCGGACAAACGTTTCCACATAAATTAAAGTTCAGATATCGACTTAACAGTAAAAACCGCTGGAGTCCGTATAGTGATAAAACTAATTTGTTTTTGCCCTATCTGCCTTTTGGTAAATACAATCTTGAAATAGAAGTATTTGATATGAATGCAGGAAATTCAACTGTTTTCAATATTCTTAAAATTTGTATTGCACCCCCTTTCTGGTTTACTTGGTGGTTTATACTTATTGTTATTCTATTTATTATAGGAATGAGCTATTACTGGATTTGGGTTACTAAAAAGAAAGAGAAGGAAAAGACAAGCATACAAAAACGTATAGCTGAAACCAAACTTGAAGCGTTGTTGAGCCAAATGAATCCTCATTTTACGTTTAATGCCATGAATGCAATTCAAGATTATATTATGAGTAATGATGTGGATAATTCATTGCGCTACATTGGAGCGTTTGCCAAATTAATGCGAAAAACATTGGAGAATTCTTCAAAACAAACCATTACGCTAGAAGATGAAATTGCTTACCTAGAATTGTACATGACCATTGAAAACATGCGATTTGACGATAGAATTACTTTTGAATTTCAAATTGATCCAGAAGTGGATATAGATTTTTTCGAAATCCCAACAATGCTGCTACAACCTTTTGTGGAGAATGTTTTTGTCCATGCTTTTGATTACACTCACACAGATCCAAAATTGATTATTTCATTTTCAATGGTGACTGAAGGTATTTTAGAATGTAAAATTTGGGATAATGGTGTTGGATTTGTAACGCCCAACAAGCAAAAAACACATCATTCTAGGGGTGTAGCATTAGCAAAAGAACGTTTGTCTTTGTTAGATGGAACTTTTGAGAATACGATTGTCATTCAGCACAAAATAAATGAAGGAACAACCGTTACCATTTGTTTAGAAGTATAATTTTTTTGACTTAAACGAATAATGCTCTTATCTATTTTAGGTAAGAGCATTTCTCGTTTATGGCTTAGAATGATGTGTTCATTCTGCAAAAAGAGGCTTTCGTAGGTTAAGTAATTTAGGAGAAATTTAATTTTTATTTTTGAAAAAAGGAAATAGTTAGAACTAAATTAATTTTAAAAATGATTAAAAATCATTTGGAATCACAGATTAAATCTTTGGATACCGCTTATCGATTGTGGTTCTTTTTTGGGTTGCATTATGCTTATTTGGGCAAATGGAAAATTCAATTTTTGTATTGGATTACCTTAGGAGGCATGGGAGTTTGGTCTGTTATAGATTTGGTTACCCTTTCCAGAAGAATTGCTGTACATAATGAATTTATTTTTGAACAAATCGATGATTTGAACAGAATAGGGTGAGATGAATGATCGCTTTAGAAGTTGCCGTATTGATAGTTATTTGTACTAAAAACATAGGAGTAACCCTTACTTTCTCAAACAAATCTAAAGGTAAAAGAAAAATAGAAGATTGATTGATAATCCTGCTAACATCGTTGAAAATGGAATTGATTATAAATTCACTATGGATATTTTGTAAAAAAGCGGATGAGGGGATTAAAGCAGTAATAAGAAGTTTTACGAAATAAATTTTATACTGACATAAAACGGTAGTTTGATGTGGTATATTTAGAAAAAATAAATTAATAATTATAAAAAAAATGGAAAATTCATTTCAAGAAAAATTAAATGAAGAATTAAAAAAAATTGAACAGTCTGTTAAAAAGCCTAATATCCTTTTGTTAGGAGGAACAGGTGTAGGAAAGAGTTCTTTAACTAATTTAATTTTTAAAACAGATATTGCTAAAACTGGAATAGGAAAACCATTTACACAAGAAATTATAAGATATGCAATAGAAAACTCTGCTGTTGTTCTTTACGATGCAGTTGGGTATGAATTAAGTGGTATAAGCTCAAACGATGAATTTATTAATAAAATAGTAGAATTTGCTTCTGCATCTAAAAGTAATAATGTAGATGAGCAAATTCATTTGGTATGGTATCATATTCAAGCATCTGGTCATAGAGTTACTGAATGGGATTTGAATTTGATAAGTAAAATTAAATCTCTCAATATTCCTATTGCCGTAGTTTTTACTAAATGCGATTTAGTGACAGAACAAGAAGTGAAATTGTTGGCTGAAGAGATACCAAATACTCCTTGTTTTGAAGTTACAACAAATGAAAAAGTAACACCAAAGTATCTTGATTTAGAAAAATTGATTAAATGGTCTTCTGATAATTTAGAACCAGCGCTCAAATTAGCATTTGTTAAATCGCAGAAGGTTAATTTAGAAGAGAAGAGAAAAAATGCTAGAAATATTATTTTGCAGCATACAACAGGAAATGCAGCTGTTGGGTTTTCTCCAATTCCATTTTCTGATGCACCTATTTTACTCGCTAGTCAAGCAGGAATGGTAGCTCGAATATTATATGTGTATGATTTGAACGGTTATGGAGATTTGATGCCAACGTTATTAAAAACAGTTAGTATTGGTTCATTAATTTCGACAGGAGGAAAATGGATTGTAGGGGAATTATTTAAACTTATTCCTGGAGTAGGCACCGTTGCTGGTGGACTAATTACTGGAGCTGTTGCAGCCTCAGTTACAGCCGCGATAGGTTACTCAGTTTCTGAAATATGTTTTACTATTTTGAAATTTGCTATAAATGGGGAAGAAGTAAAATTAGAAGATTACCTAAAAAATATTATGCCAATTTTCAAACAATTGATGAAAGACAATTCAAAAATCTAAAAAAAGCACAAAATATATGGCAAGATATAACATTGTCCTAATGGGTAAAACAGGTGTAGGTAAAAGCACTTTAGGTAATTACCTTTTTGGAAACAATAAATTTCAAACAGGTACGGGAAAACCGGTTACTTCCAATGGTTTCCACTCTCTTGAATTTGATTTACAGGGTTTGCCTGTTACGGTTTTTGATTCTTGGGGCATTGAAGCTGACAAAGCAGAACAATGGTTAAGGGAATTAAATACTGAACTAATAAAGCGTTCTACTGCATCAGACCCGACACATTGGTTTCATTCTGTTTTTTATTGTATTCAAGCTAGTGGGCATAGAATAGAAGATTTCGAAATAATAATAATGAACAGATTTATCAAAGAAAATTATAAAGTAACAGTAATCTTTACCAAATCTGATAATGTAACAGAAGAGGAATTGTATGAATTAAAAAAAGTTTTGTCAAATGAATTTGGAAATAAAGTAGATTGTTTAGAGGTCTGTAGCGAAGAAAAAATAAGAAGGGATGGCTCATTTTCAAAAACATTTGGAAAGAAAGAGCTTATTGATAATATATTTTCAAATTTTTGGAATTCAATATCTTTAAGATTACCTGAACGATGTATTAGTATAATGCAAAAAGAAGTTGAGAAATTTCATAAAAAACAAGTAGATATTATTAAAAAGAAAGCAGGTTATTTTAATGGTTCTGATTTATCTTCTCAAATAAAAAATGAATCAAAAGATTTTTTTGATACCATAACAAAAGGATTTCTAGTTGTTGATGAAGTGAATAAAACTTTAAAAATGTATAGTCTTTTTAGCAATAAAATAAATACATTAAGTGCAAATAATCATAATAACACCTTTTTAGATAACATAACCTTTGAAAGCAGAAATTGTTGGTGGTATTTTCCAACTAATTTAATTTCACTCGCAATTTGGGGAAGAGAAGATACAGAAAAGAAGTTGTCAAAAAATATTGAGACAATTTGTCAAGAGATGAACTCAAACATAGACAAGATGCTTCCAAATATTAAAAAAATGATTGCAGGATTGAAGCCAAATACTTCAGATTTATAATGTTTGCCTGCAAAATTAAAAGATCAAACTTTATTTTTATGCAAGGTCTAGCTTTTATTAAGTGTTAGTTATTAATGGAGTTGGGTTAATTTTAAAAAAAATATAAAAAATTACTGTTTTTGGTGTTTTAATATTAATAACACTCAAACGCTTTTCTCAACTCCCCTTTAATTTCATCCGCCAACCATTTTGGTTCCAATACTTTAACTAAGCTTCCATATTTCAAAACCTGCTGTCTGAATTCAAAATTAGGATGAATGCGCAATTCAATATCAAAAGTATTTTCTTTATTCGTGTTGATTTGCTTTTGTGTATGATGCAAAGGAAGCGAGAGAACATAAAGTTTCTGCGAACTATGAAATGACAAATGTATCTTTTCCATTATGTGATCCACGTAGTTCAAACCTATCACATGGCTGAATTTGTCTTTGGCTTCTTCGGTTTTTGGTTTGAATTTTTTAGTGCCAATACAAATGTTATCTATTCTGTCAATTCCAAAAGTACGATAGCCTTTTTCAGTTTCGCCAATGGCATACCAACGGTTTTGATATTGTTTTAGGAAATAGGGTTTTAGGGTGTATTCTTCCTCTTTTAAATGATAAAAGCTATTGTGATTGAAAGTTATAGGCAATTGTTGCTGAATTGCATCCAAAACGATTTTAAAATTAGGAATGAATTCTATTGCGGCTTTGTTCTCGAATTCTACAAAAGATAAAGCATTGTTTTTTTCTTTGAAATTGGTAGAGAAAAGTTCAGCTGTCGTGAGAATTTCTAATAAACTCAAGAATGAGTCTGGATTACTGCTGTTTTCTTCGTCAAAGAAATACCCATTATTAGTATAATCAAATACAATTTCTATCCCAAAATCTCTAGCCAATGTTTCATTAAGTCTGTATAAAGTACGTTCATTGAAACCTTTATCATTATCTTCAAAATAATCTAAAATTTCATTTTTGCTTTTATAAGGATGCCGTTTTAAATAAGCCAACAATAGAATTATTCTTCGCAATTGGGTTAAGTTTAAACTCTGATTTTCTTTCATACGACTTGTTTTTACATTACAAACGTATTGTGTTCTACTGACAAAATACGTCAGTCATTTTATTTTAAGAAATAATTTATGGCTGACACAATTTGACAGTCCGCTGACTTAGTATTGCAGTATAAACTTTTAAAAACAAATCATTATGAAAAATCCATTTAAAAAATCAAACACAGAACTGGACTTTAGTAGTTTAAGTACGATTCTGTCTTCTGGAGCTGCCGTTGGTATGGCAATTTCAAATCATTTGGGTAAAAATCCGCAAACAGGAGGCATCATAGGTGTTGGCCTGTCATTATTAGTAACCGGTTTATTGACGGCTTTAGAAGATGAAACTTCGTCCTAAAATTCTAAAAGCTAAAGTACTAAATTATTTTTAATCGGACGTAAGTCACAACACATCTAAAATTATGTTATTTCAAGTATTGTTAAATATTATCGTTTTTTTTATAAAATGCCTTGTTTGGTTTGTAGTAGTATTGGCTGGAATTCCATTTGGTATCCTTATGTTATTGCATAAATGGTTTCCAGTGTTTACCCAAGAAGGAGGTTTTTGGTTTTGGTCTGTTTTTTCAATATTGTCAATTATAGGTTTCATAGTGCTTTGGAGACCTATTATGTGGATAGTTGGTGTTTTGCAGGTATTAGGAGCTGGTGCTGATTAATAGACTGCTAAATAGGTTAGTAACTGATATGTGATATGATTATAGCCGATTCAAATTGAAATGGAAATATGAGAATGACTAATTGCAAGTTTTCTCTAATTCAAATTCTTATTTCTTGACTTCTATATTTTTATTAGACAAGTGAATAAATTTAGACGATGATGATAAAATCATGTCAAATAAAACAAAGTAACCTTGCGTTATAAGAACCTTCCATCACTACTAATTTAAGGTGTTTAGGGATTTGATATAAATATTGGTTAATTTTTCGAACCATAAAAAAACCTCCAAAATCAAATGACTTTGGAGGTTTACCATTTTTGGTGGTCCATAAGGTTTTGCTTATGAATCATTTTATGCTAGATTTGAAAAAGTTATGAATAATCAAGATTAAAGCGTTTAAGCAAGTTTGGGTAGAAAATAGGTTTGTTGCAGTCGAACGACTGGAATAGGCAAACGCAACAAAGCCAACGATTGGAGAGTGATCTCTAAATTGCCCGTGTTATATGTAAACGTGAAGTTGTTGTTTTTGTTTAAAGGATTTCAAAACTATTTTGATAAATAAGCAATGTTTCTTTTTTTCTAAAGCGGAAATTTTTATTTTGATAGATAGGTTGTTGCAATAACTGTTTGTCGTTGAATTGCAATAAATTGAATTGTAAATTATCAATATCAAAGCTATCCAATTTTATTTCATAGCTGGCGATAAACCCAATAGCTTTTTGTTCTACGTAAATTCCCGGACTGTACTCTTCTATAATTTCAGTTTTATTGATATTGTACAATGGAAAAAGCAATAATTCTTGGTTTAGATCTTTGAAGTGAAGTTTTTTTATCTTTTTGCCATCTAGTACTATTTCGATTTGGTTTTTAGGAGAGTTTAATAAGCCACTAATTTTATTGCCTGGCAAATACTCTACCGATGGAATGGAATTTATTTTTAGATTGTAATAGAAAAATGGATCTAATAAAGCTTCTACTAATCGGATTTTCATTCTACCCGCTACTTTTAAGCACTCGTTTAAATCAGCCTCACTGCACTCGAATTTTGTGAGTGTCCAACTTTCCCCGTGAAGATTGATTTTGAGATTTTGCATTGAAATTACAGCTTGAAAAAATAGGCTTTATAAAACTAAATATTATAGTGATGCTGTCCTAGTTATGGTGGTCAATGATTTATTTAAAAATCATATAAAAGCCAAACCGCCGCAATAGCATATTATGACGATTTGGACTTTATTACAATAATATATTCTCTCAAAAGAATATTGGATTATCCTCTCCTCATCCAGCTTCTACCGTCGTTAGTGGAATAGTAAATTCCCTTTGTGGTGGTTGCCAGAATTTCTTTGCCGTTGTCATTTAGTTCGATAAAATCTCCGTTGGAGGAACCAGAATGACGAAGCATCCAGCTTCTACCTTCATTGGTTGAATACTCCAATTTTTGTCTGTTGGCAGGGTTAATTCGGATTAGTTCCTTTCCCCTAGAAATCATAAGTCCCATAAAATAGTGTTTTTAAATTATTAGTACAGCAAAAGTATCTTGGTACTCTGCCAAGAGACGACAGAGAGAAAAAATATAAGTCCAAAAATTGAAAGTCGTATAGAAAGAAGCTTTGTGTAGATTCATAGATTACGTTGTAAAAAACTCGTTTGTTCTATCTCTTTCTACAAAGCAATCTTTCTTTTAATTGTGTTATGTGATTAAAACAAAGAACTTTTTGCTAAAAAAGATTCAAGTATTGAACGCAATTAAGAAGCAATTATCGCCACTGAAATAGAATCACCGAGAGTGATATCTTCTTCAACCGTCATGTTTATATTGGCGTTGCTTCCTACATTGTGCTGAATAACTTCGTTGATTTCAGCTATTTCATCAATAGTGATTTCGGTTGTGCCACTACCAAAATTGACAAAGATATTTTTGACACCACAAATATTTTCTCTATCAGATAAAGCATTTTTCAAAGCTTCATCAATTGCTTTTTTCTCCCTGTATTCCCCATGAGCTTCTGCAAATCCAAAGAAAACAGATTGGCCTTGCTGTATTTTTTTTGTAATGATTTTCAAATCAATATTATCAATCTTTGAAGAGCCAGATGGTATCAACAATTTTACTAATTGTCCAATAGCTCTATCTGGTTTGCCAAAACTTGCTTTAAAACCAAGATTACCATAGGCTTTTAAAATTTTATTATTGTGTATGACAAATGTAAAATCAGCCTGTTTTTCTAGTTCTGCAATTCCTTCTTCTGCTATTTTATCACGGTTTTTGCCCTCAAACGTAAATGGTGTATAAACGATTACAATGGTAAATAGCCCTTTGTCTTTGGCAATCTTTACCATGAGTGGAATGGCTCCGGTTCCGGTTCCTCCTCCTAAGCCAGCAATAAAAATGGCCACTTTCGAATTCTCATCAAACAACTGCTCAATTTGCTGTTTACTTTCTATTGCTGAAAGCCTTCCGAGTTCAATATTTCCCTCAGTTCCGGCCCCCTTTGTCGTTGCAGTCCCTATCTGTAGTTTATGTTGTATTTGGCTATTTCCCAAAGACTGGGCATCGGTATTGCAAACAATGTAATCTATATTTTTGATGTTACCTTTTGCAATAGACTGCAGAACGTTGATTCCACCTCCGCCAACTCCTATGATTTTAATTTCGTTTGTGGTCATCTTTCTTTAATTCTTAATTTACTAGATATACAAACTTATCAGTAGTCAATGCCAGAATGTGTCGGGCGAAATTTATTTTTATAAAAAAAAGGCAAGCTGTTGCCGATAGAATTATATAAACTAGAAGCCTTTTGAGATTAATCTAAGATGTCCAGTCCTTCAGGATATCTTCTATTTCAGGATCATTATTAGTATTGTCCCAAAACCAATAAACGATTCTTACTTCATCATGCTTGCCAATGGTTTGCAAAAAGTCTAAATCAATAAAGAATTTTTCTCCAAGTACTTTTCTGTATGTAAGATTCTCATCATGTGAATTTTTAATTACTCTTGACCACGATTGTGTACAATGTACGCCGCTAATTTCTTCCCATCCTGATTTTTTATCAATGGTTTGGTTATAATCAAATGCCAATAAATCCTGTAAATATAGATAAGAAGCATCCTGTCCCATTTTGATATCTTCGAACCATATATTATGTTGAAAAGCTGTTTTTTTCGAAACATCAACCGGTAAGCCTTTAAAAATGGATGAGGTATTAGCTTTCTTTTCTATTGCAGAAAACAATTCATGAAAATACGAACCACAGCAATCAAATAGTTTGCAATGACAAATATTAAGCTTCTGGTTTATTTTTTCCGGGATACCCATAGTGTTGTTCCCGAATGCAGAATTTGAATCTGGGAGAAATTCCCATTGTTTAGTGACTGCATTTTTTACTTCAATAAGTATTACTTCAGCGTGCATATTAGTTTTTTAGTTTTTCGATTAATGTCTTTGCTAATGCAAAAGTTATTTTCTCCTTGTTAACGCTTGAATCAGCCACCAAACGAGTGCAAAACCCTTGAATTTCGCGTGTGTTCAAAACAATATTTTTGGCTATGTATGCCATAATTTCTTCGGTTATTTTTATATTTTCATTTGCAAAAATGTTTTTTAATATTGCAATTCTCATCTCATAATTGGGCAGGGAGAGCTCAACCATCAGACCACCTTTAAAACTTGAGAGTAATTGTGGATTGACATCGGTCATTTCAATTAATGCCCTATCAGAAGTTAAAATGAATTGTTTTTCATTCTGGATAAAATGATTTACTATTTCTATCATTATTTCCTGCGTGCCGAATTTGCCGGAAAGAAGCTGAATATCTTCCATAATCAACAAATCCGCCGATAAACAACGCTCTTTAAGTTTATTGCGTTTATTTTTTTTTATTGACCCGACATGTTCTTGGATAAAATCGGAAGTAGAAACATATCTTACATTTTTATCTGGATAACAATTTTGGACTTCATTTCCGATGGCATTCGCCAAATGGGTTTTCCCAAATCCTATTCCTCCAACAATAATCAAAGGATTGAATGAATGATTAGCTAAATTGCGTGTAACCCATAAACCGGTAGAACTGGCAAGATGATTGGACTCTCCCTTGATAAGATTGTCAAAACGGTAGTTTTTATTCAATGTGTCTTTTATAGTTTTGCGGGGCACTGTTTCTGTTTTGGGTAGTTTGTTTTGAGGATTCAGATCATTTAGAAACTGATAGTGTACCTTAATTTCCATCCAAAATTCGTCGATATTGTAAATGTCGAACCAGGTTAATTCATGACAATGATCGTATAGGCTATGAAAGGTATAACAATGACTGATTTCAGGTAGGCGGGCGTTTTCATGATGCTCGTTATTTGGACTAGGATCATATTCTGCTTCATCTAGCTGATGACTCATAAAGTCGTCTATTGAAATAAAGAAAAAAGGATTGCCTTCAATGGATGGATAATATTTTTTATAATACTTATTTTTCCAATAACTCACTTTAATATCGATTTCATAATCGTCAATTGTTTTGTTTTTAACCATTTCTTTTGACTGCTTTTCAATCAATCGGTATTGACCGAAAACTCGTTTTTCTTCCTCGCGGAGTTTTTCGTTTAAAAGGATTAGTTTCTCTTTGATTTTCGGTTTCCATTCAAATTGACTTTCTATGAGATGGTTTCTTTTTTTGATTCTGCTTTCTTCGGATATTGTTCTTTCGGAAAATGTTTTTTGAATGATTCTAATGTAATCTAGTTCGAGTTCATTGTCTATTTTCATGTTGCATAATTTTACTTTAAGTAAAATTATTATTGACAAAAGCCAAAGTATGTCGTTGTGGAAATGTTTCTATAAAAAAAAACGACACTCAGATGGGAGTGTCGTTTTGTTGCATTGCTATACAAGTGAACTTTCAAATAATTCTTTTATTTTCAGTTCTCTCTTATTTATAAAATCTTCTTTTATGTGTGGTTCTTTTTTTTCTATTTTTCTCCATTCATTCCAATTAACATCTCCAAAAGAATCATAAGTTTTAATTGTTTTATCATAATAACCTTTAGACCAAATAAACTGATTTCCTAATTTAAAAGAATTGTTTTCTCTGTCAAATAAATCAAAAACTATTTCGAAATCAATGTTTTTTTCAGGTTCATTGATGGCTAATAAATAATACCATAAAAACCCATTCCAATGATAAAATCCGTTGTTATTTTCAGAATTAGATTTGTTTTCTAAATTCATTTTAAATTGTTCAAAATCAATTGTTTTTTCAATACATAAGTCAGTTTCAAAGAATTTTTTTGATGACTGATAAAATATGGTTTTTAAAT
The DNA here is from genome assembly GCF_025947305.1 of Flavobacterium sp. N3904. Taxonomy (NCBI): domain Bacteria; kingdom Pseudomonadati; phylum Bacteroidota; class Flavobacteriia; order Flavobacteriales; family Flavobacteriaceae; genus Flavobacterium; species Flavobacterium sp. N3904. Next base: position 3,433,742 of record NZ_CP110009.1, on the reverse strand, counting down.
ATTCTTTAAGTAATGATTCTATAGTAATTTCATTATTTAATAATTCTCCCATAACAAAGTAAAACCAATTTTGATAGATTAATTCTTTATTTTTTTTATGCCATCTTCCATATTGAAAATATTCTCTGCTTAAAGACCATGTACCTGACCACAAATGATTAAGTCTATTAAATCTTATTTCCAAAACACTTAATAATTTATTTGAAATTAATTCGTTGTATAAATTGAAACAGTATTCAATGTCTATACTTTTTTTTGTTTTTAAATATTCAAAATCAAAAATTGATAATTGAATATCATTTAAATCAACGTTCAAACTAGAAAAATCGTTTTTATTGCCTAGATATTTTTTTAGAAAAACTTGAAATAGAAAACTCAAATCTCCCATAAAATCTTGATGGTCTTCAATATTTTCAATTATTACTTTGTTTTCCTTTTTTAATTCTGATTTTAATTGTTCTTCAATGTTGTACCAATTTTTAATATTGTTAGGAACATTAGAAATATTTTTAAAATTAGAATCATCCGTAAAACAAAATAAATCATCAATATTTTTTGATTTATCAACTAACTGAACCAAGTGTCTCCAATCGATATAATTTTCTTTTCGTTCATTCCTCTGTTCATCAAAATAATTTTTTCGTAATCTTCTGAGAAATGAATTTATTGATTCTTCTGAATATTTGATTTTAAATTCGATGAGAGGAAGAATAATATTTATTGGTATTTCTCTCAAAAAATTAGCGCTTTTGAAATCTAAAGATTTAATACTTTTCAATACTTTTTGATTATCCTCATTCTTAAAGTCCTCAAATAAGTTTTGATAAGCAAAAAAATACTTTTCTATTTCATCAATAGATTTGGCTTTATTTAATTCTTCAACTAATATTACGGTGTTACTTTCCTCGTTTGATTCGATTTCTGAATTTTTTGAAAATAATTGAATCGGGTTTAGTGGAAAAGAGTTTTTTCCTTTCCACTGTTTTTCTTGGAGTAATTTAATTTGCCAATAATAAACAAAGAAAGCATTTAAGCCTTGATCCGCTTCATGTTCTGATGCTGATTTGTTGTTCCAAAACCATTTTTCCCATTTTTCCCACAGATCACTTGCATTTTTTTGCGACTGTAAATTGTCAATATTTCCAATTAATATAGGTTTGATGCTTTCGGTTGGAGTTAACGGCTCACCAGTTGTATTGATTACGACAAACATATCCTCTCCTGCTTCTCTGTCAATCATCTCAAAATAGAAGAATTCTATATTATTTAAGAGAAAATCAGAAAGTGATTTTTTGTTCTCAAAAAGGCCTAATTTATTTTCGATTATTTCAAGAGCTAAAAGCATACTTTGTATGGTAGGATCCAGATTATATTCTTTGAAATACCAACTTTGTTTTTTAATTTCAAAAACTTTCGTCTCGTTATTTTCTAAAAAGAAATTACATACTAAATCGCTAAGAAAATACAATGTCGATTCTCTTATAGCATATTGTAACCTCGGTTCTTGATCGTCTTGAAGCTCAATTTCGGATATCAAGCATTTTTTTACAGCTTCGTTTTTTGTTTCTCTATAAAGCATTCCTAACAATAGGTATAAAGTTGTAATCCTTTGTTGACCATCACACAAATAAATCCGTTCAGAATCTTTGGGGTATTCATAAGCGTAAATCATACCTAATTTAATGGACTTATTTTGATTCTCTTTAAAAATACTAAATAAACTATCTAAAAAACCACTTACCAATTCAATATTATTGTCTCCATGCTTTTTATCTCCCCAGCAATAATCTCTTTGTAAATCAGGAATTATTATATGTCGCTTGTCTGTAAATAAATCCGTAATTTTATAAGTTTCTCCACTTTTTAATTTCTCCATCTTAATTATTTTGAAGGTTATAATATTTTTCTAACTCAGTTAAAAATACTTTTTGATTTTCAATAATTGTATTTTCATTCCATTCCTTTTTGGTAAAAACAGCGACCGTATGTAATAATTTCAAACTCCATTTCACATTTTCTAAATTGAAATATGCTTTCTTTTTATCTTCAAAAGAGTTATTACTAAAACTTGAATTTGTATTGCTGTCCAATAAAACTAAATTTCCTATACAGTGTACGCTGTATTTTTCTTTGTCAGATTCAGGAAATTTCAATTTGGAATTTTCTTCATTTTCCCAAGATTTCGGGTAGATATGCTCTAAAGATTTTAATCCATAAAGGTTAAAATCAAATTTTCTACTGAGTTTACAATCAAGTTCTACATTTAGCCTTAAAAGTTGTTTTAATGCCAAATAATTGAAATTATTATAAACTTCTTGTGAACTTAGATTTTTTAAGGTATAGAATGCTTTTGTCTCCTTATTAATTTCTTTTTCATCTAGTTCATTCGATTTGGTTATTTCTCTATGGGTTGCACCAACTAATGACCATTTAGCATATTCTTTAATATCTTCAATCGAAGATTTACTTTTTAGGAAATAAAGAATAGCATCTTTTTTATTTCCCCCAGATTTGAAAATTAATCCTAAATAATTATAATAGTTATAATCATTGAACCAATCTTCAAATGTTTTTTGCAAATCCCTGATAGCTTTATAATTCTGTTTTGCATTTGTAAGATCTTTAAAAAATAGCTCATTAAAATGCTTGTAGTTGTATTCTTTATTTGAGTCTTCTAAATAATGGAAATACTCCAATAGCAGGCCCATTGGGTTATTTCCGCCACCATAAAATTCTTTAACACTTTTTTTGTTCCACCAATACAGCCATTTGTCCCACTCACGGGCATATCTACTTCTCAAAGAATTTATTTCCCATTCTTCAGCTAATGAAATTTCGTTGTTTCCACTTTTTGATAATCTAGAAGCTTTAGTTAAAAGTGATGCTTTTATTAATTCAGCATCTTTCATAATAGCTTTTTGACCATTCATCATTGAGAAAACCTTAGTAGCATCTTCTTTGTTTATTTCGATAAAAAAGAGTTTGACCTTTTCTAATACATATTCTTTAAATTTTTCACTATTGTGAGATATTAATTTATAATGTATGGTTTCTATTGCTTTTTTAAAATAAAAAATATCTTGAGCGTTTTCATCTATTTCGATGTCTCCAAGATATTCTATTGTGTCAGAATTAATTTTTGAGTTTTTTAAAAACCAATCCGAATCTTTTCGAATATCATAGTTGATTTTTGGTAAAAGATGGTAATTCAAATATTTTAACAATAAATAGAACGTTGTAGTGCGCTGTTGACCGTCAATTAAAACTACTTTATCTTCTTCTTTATAAACTGTAACCCCCTGAACATAATATTCAGGTAATTTACTGTAAGCATTAATTAAACTGTCCATTAATATGCTAACTGCACATTCCTTATCTTTATTTGGAACTCCCCATTTATAACCTCTTTGATAATTAGGAATTATGAAAGGACCTTTTTTAAAGTATTCTTTTATATTCATTTACGTATATTTTTTATGTTTTTATTATTTATTTGTAGACTCATCAATACAACTCCGAATAAGCCCTAGCATCACTCAACTCATCATAATGATTCAACAAAATGCTGTATTCTTTGCATAATTTAGCCAAATAATTATGCTCCTTTTTATTTTTCAAATATTTCTATAGAAGGTTGATGTTAAATTTAGATAAAGCATAATTAACCTATCCTGACATTTATCACCTTTTGTTTTTATTTTATTTAAAATCCGGGTTGGTAGTCTTCATCGCCTTCTTCCACTTCATCATCATTATCAACATAGTCCTCCCAACTCAGAAAATCGGGATCGTCATCATCTAGTTCCATTCTTTGCAAGTCATCTGCATCGATAATTGATGGATGCTTTTTTTGCCATTTACGATCCTTTAAACTTTCAATATCTTCATTCAGATTGCCTTCAATAATTTTTCCTGTTGCGATATCTTTAACTAAAAAAGTAATCCGTTCATTAGATTGAATTAAAGAGGAATATTCAGGTAAGTACATTGAATCGTGTTTATGCAATTGAAATGTATTAATCAAAACTGGTTTATAATCTCGTTCGATTCTATAGATTTCCAGATTAAATTTTGGATCAGAGAAATTGAGGCTTCTTTCTTCTTCACATCTTTCTAAATATCTGTCATTCATTGCTCGTTTATTTATCGCAATTGGTTCAATCACTTCATATAAATCACCGGCACCGATAGTAATCAGACCATTTTTAATAAAATCATCTACTTTTACATCTCCCAAATAAACATCTATATTATTTATATCTAGGTCAAAATCATATTCATAAAGCGATCTTTGTATATCAAAAGATAATACTTCACCTTCATCAAAAAGTTCGGGATCTTCACAAATTAAATATTTGCCATTATTTTCAAACATCGTAATTTTATTTGATCTGGTACTGCTTCGATCCTTTATTTTTTTTAGCAGGTTCTCTGCTGTACTTTTTATAATTTCTTTACTGCAAAGCTCTGGATTGTAATAGTTCGAAATGATTTCGGGAACACTATAAATGTGTATTTGAAAATAATTAAAATATTCACCACTATATGTGTTTGTAAAATCTTCTGCTGAAGTTTGTATTGTTATTGATTTTTCCATTTTAATTTAGTTGTTTTTTAATATAAATGTTTTTCATTTATTCTATATCAGATATCTTGTATATAGTCACAATAGAATCTTTTAGGTTATTAAAGGTTCATAATTCTTCTTTATTCATGTTTTTTATTTATCAATGTTTTTGTTAAGAGTTTTTATAAAAAAATGAAAAACTCCATATTACTTACAAACTCATTAAATACAAGTCCGCACATGCCTTAGCATCGCTCAACGCGTCGTGATGATTCAGCGGAATGTTAAATTTTCGGCACAATGTAGCTAAATTTGACTTATAAATCCTATAAGTACAAATTTTATTATAGTTAGGAGTTGGTAAATTATAGTATTCAAGAGTTTTATCCAATACAGGAAAATCAAATCCAAAACCATTGTGAGCAATTACATTTTGGTTTTCGATATAAGGAGCGATTTGACACCAAACTTGGGCAAAAGTAAGAGCATTGGCAGTGTCTTTCGCGGTAATTCCGTGAATTTCCGTGAAACGGCTCCAATAATAATTATCGGGGGGCTGAACTAGTATGTTAATTTCTTTGACTATAATTCCGTTTTCTACTCTAACCAATCCAACCTGACAAATGCTATTTCTATAACCCGTTGCTGTTTCAAAATCTAGGGCTGTAAAAGAATCCATAAAAATTTAATTGCTATTCATTACAATTTGTAATATTCATCGCTGAAATCTCTATCTTATATAATCTACCATCAATTACTAATCGATTCAGAAACCCCAGTGGAATAGACGCTGTTGATATATCATCTATTCCATTAGGGAATTTTTCCTTAAAAGTACACTCTAGCTTATCAATGCGTTTTGAAAACAAGCGCACAAATTCTTCTTTTTCCATAATTATTTATAAAGATTTGACATTTCCGAAATTCTATTTTTGATTTCATTTTGAAGTGAAATAGGAGAGATTACTTTTACATCACTGCCGTATTTCAAAAGTTCCATTTTAATATCATTGGTGGTATGAATGTAAATTTCCAATATGACGATATTCTCGTTTTCATCCAGAATGCGTTGGGATTCGTGTAACGGAAAAGTTTTAATATAGTTTCCTTGTTGTTTTGGAAATTGCAAAACCACTTTTTCGGCAGGTTCATAAGTTTCGACTCCGAAAGCGTGTTGAAACTCTTTTTCTACATTATAAACAATTGGTTTGAATTTGGTATCGGTGATTTTTAAGTTGGAGATTCGGTCTAAACCAAAAGTTTTTACAGTGTCATCTTTTTTGTCCAAAGCGACCAAATACCATCGTTGTTGGGATTCTTTGATAGCGATTGGTTTTACTTCACGTTGGGTACTATTTTCCTTCCAATGGCTTTGATGCGTAAATTGTAAAACACAACCATTTTGTATGGCGTGAATAATGCCATAAATATGTTCGGTTCCTAATGATTTTCGCTTTTCAAGAAACACACTTGGAGACAATTTATTTCCTTTTTGCAGTGCGTGATGGATCGAAAAAGCATCCATCATTCGGGTTACGGATTGGTCTTCTATTTCTTCTTCATCGATATAATAGACTTTGTCCTTTCGATTGTATTGGACCAGAATGCCAAACAAATCTAAAATATCCTTTTTATCTCTGTCGAATGTACGAGCTGAAAATTCGAAAAATGTACTAGTATTTTTTAAATTAGTATACAAATCATCATTTTTCAATTTAGTCATTACATGTTCATGTAAATCCTGAAAATTACTTGGAACTGATCTTAGTCTGTCGACGATGTATAAGTAGCGTTTGTAAAATCCAACTTTTGCCATAATAATTATTTATTTTTAGCTAAAGTAGTGGTTTAGTCCGACAAAATAAGGCGGTCTAAAATTAATATATTGGTTAATTTTTTTTGTTCTGCTGTTTTGTATGTTTAGTGTGGGTGAATGGAAATTGTTTGATATAATTGTTACTTTTTCTCTCTAACGAAGATTGCTTTCATCATTTTATTTTAATCTGCGTAGATTATTTTTTCTGCTATTCGGAAAATTGTAACAGTTAAGATGTCAACATTAGCAACAGATGTTTTTCTGTGTTTTTATCTTTAATATCGGGAATAATTTTTAATTTATGATTGTTGATATCGTTATGACTTTTATAGCCATTTGAGTGAATTAATTAGATTTCTTTAAAATACATAAGTAATATTCGGTCGGATAAGGATTATCAATTTCTATTTTATATTTTTCAAGTTGTGAATCATTAATTTTATTTAATTCATTTTCAATATTTTGCCCATACATTTTTGTTTGATAAATATTTATTAAGATTAGAAACTATTCCCCATTCATTATCATGTTTCTTTTTCTCATTTCTTTCCCAATTTGCAGTAATTAAGATAAACATCTCACTTTCTCTATTAACAAACTATTTACAAAATCTTTCTCAAAAGTTTTTCCATAGTCTGATATGTATTTGGAGTCTTTTGTAAATTGGTATTTTAATTCAATTTTAAAGGGCTGTTCCTTTATTCTATTATTTACAATACTCATATCTATCCTTGTCAAATTAACTCTAGGATGCTCTGCAAAAGCTTTTAATCCTAATTCTCTATCAGAATTAAAAATTTCAAGAATGGCATTTCTGATGAATAATTCTTGTTTCAAGTTAGGATAATTTTCATTTATTAATTCTAATTTATTCTTAAATACCTACAATTAAAGAATTTAACAGGTATTATAAGTTATCTTACTTTAATTCTACATTTTTAAATTTTAAATTAAACTATTTAAGTTTCTAAAATTCTATGTCGTAACTATTGCTCTTAATATTTTCCAAAATATAGTTTCTATACTCTTCCCGCGTTCCTACTTGGTCTGGCCAAAAGGTTTTGCTATAAAAATACATTAATTCCAATATACCATCATGAGTTGAAGCTAAAATATCCAGGTATTTTAAATTGCGCTCATAACAAAAATAATCTTCATCATAATAGTCATCAGTTTCACCCAATATTCTTTTTTGAAACGGATAGCCTTCGACTTCATAACCTTTGCTTTCACAATATGAGATAATCAAATCCCGAACACTACCTTCGTACATTTCAGCATATTTATCATCATCAAAACAATGACCTAATTCTTTCCATTTTGGATATATTTTGAGTATTTCCGCTTTAATTCTTTCTATTTTCATATTCTTAAACTTCAATCAAAGACTTCTTTGAAACGTGCATTCATGGTTTTCTCTGCAACCAATTTTAAATCCAATTTACCCAATTTTCTTGGGTAAGATATGGAACACTATTCTTATCGCAAATATCCATTGTATGGCCTGTTCCGCCCGTTTTTGGATAACTTGGATCATCATAAAAGAAAGCAAAGGTAGTGGCTGGAATTCCTGAAATAGTCCCAGTAACTTTAACTGTGTCACGGATAATATAAGCGGCTTTTATCGAAAAACGGTCTTTTGCACCGCCAACATATTTATCTATCAGCGATTTTGTTTTCTTGTTGTTTTTGGATTGATAAACCACTTTGGGTTCGTTTACCAGATCGATTTGATCCAAAGAAATCGTTTCATACGCCTGATTCAGTTTTTGGCGATGATTAACATAAGGTGTTATGACCTGTAATCGCTTGGGATCAACTTGTAAAACACCTTGAGAGAAATAAAAATCGGCACCATCGGCATTGCCACTTCTAAAGATAGCCAAAGGCAATTGACTTGCTAAAAGATTTCCTAAATGAATTAATTTTTCTTTATCCGATTCTAAAACGTTTCGTTTTCCTTCCAAAAGAATAATTGTGCTTTTTGAATTAAATTGGGCTGCAAATTCGGCTAATATCATATGTTGTATTTTTTATTTGAGGTAAAAGTAAATTGCCACTACGACAAACTATGTCGTTATTATTTTTGCATTTTGGAAATCAACGTCGTTGGAATCTATTATATTAAGATAAATTGATGCTTTATTGTATTCTCCCTTATTGAAAAACTCTACTGCAATTTCATAATTGGTTTCTTTTTTACAGCCAACCATAATTATAAAAATTAAAATGAATAATGATGTTCTCATATGAAATTACTATTTTCAATTATATTAATACTTTACTGGTTGTTTGAATTATTCCTGTTCTTTTTTATCAAAGTTATTAACTAAAGTAAAATAACAATATTCAAAATTTTTCCATTTATCATTTTTGAATTGGAAGCACTATATTCTACGACTATTTGCAGAAGTGCTAGAATGCCTTAGAAATCTAATTCCTTCTCTATCGATCTCTTTATCGCTATTTTGTGTTCTCTTTTGATTTGGTTCATAGTATATTTTTGTAATATAAAAGCCTTTCAACTCAATTTTTAATCTATTCCACACTTACCAAACCATTCAAAATAGGAGGGACAAATCATGAAGAGAAGCGAGTTTTTGCATTATTCTACTTAATCCCTTAACTCCATCAAAATCTCCTCAATTTCCCATTCAGCGGTTACAACTCCGTTTGAAACACTTTGCATTTTGCAACCCAAATCGTTGAAAAAGTAATAAAAGGCTATTTGACCATTTACTTTCAAAACACCGTTTCGCTTATCTTCTTTCAGTTTTAAACGCCAAGTTCTGTGTAGGTGTGGGGAATGAAATACTAAAAATTCTGGAAGAATTCCTGTTTTTACAAATTCAATACTTCCTCCAGATTGGATGGTTAACTTAATATCGGGGATGGTGTTTATTGTATTGTGTAGGTTTTTCAAAAGCATTTAACAAAAATAGAAAACTAATGTTTCATTTGGTCATAATTGATGTAAAATAGTTCTTACCGAAATGACGTAAATTGAATTATTGTTTCGAGGTAAGAAACTCTTGAAGAGTAGGGTATAACATTATGTTAAAGATAAGATTATACTTTCGAGAATATGATAGATTAATTACATGTCACAATCGTAATATTCAATTATACGTATAAAATAAATGATAATTTAGAGCTTATGGCAAAAACGCTTTATGATTATTGGTTTGTGCAGTTTGATTTTCCAGACGGGAATGGAAAGCCTTATAAAACTTCGGGAGGCAAAATGGTTTGGAATACCGAGCTGAATAGAGAAATCCCTAAGGGTTGGGAGATGAAAACGTTATTAGATATTGCAAACTTTACAAATGGTTTGGCGTGTCAAAAATTCCGACCCAAAGACAATGAAGACTTTTATCGAGTTATCAAAATTAGAGAAATGGGCGATGGTTTTACCGAAAATTCTGAGTTTGTAAGTTTAAATATTCCTGAAAAAGTGGTTGTTTATAATGGAGATATATTGTTTTCCTGGTCAGCAACATTAGATGTAAAAATATGGACTGGAGGACCTGGAGCTTTAAATCAACATATATTCAAAGTAACATCTAAAAAATATCCCAAAAGCTATTATTATTTTGAACTTCTAAATTATTTGCAACATTTTAAAATGCAAGCTGAATTGCGTAAAACTACCATGGGGCATATCACACAAGACCATTTGAGAGAAAGCCGAATAACAATTCCATCAACTGATTTAATAAATAAATTAGATGAAATTCTAAAACCAATTTTAGAAAAGAAAGTAAAATTAGAAGAAGAAAACCAAGAACTCGCTTCGCTTCGTGATTGGTTGTTGCCTATGTTGATGAATGGTCAGGTGAAATTACATGATTAATACAGTTAATTTCTATTCGATAAATTATCATTTACCTTATTGATTGATTACTTTTGTTCCTCTTTATTTGCGGTTTGATAATTTTAAAATATAAAACCACATGAAAGAGAAATTGATTTTGGAAATAAAAACCGCAATGTCAGAAATAATTAGCCAGCAGGAAATGGAATTATTAAATATAGTTCTCATGAGGAGTCTTGATAATCTGTGTGTTACTGAAGTTGATACTGAAATTAAATGCTACAAAACCAATAACCATAAACTATTGTCTTTTTTTATTGCATCAAAAAAAGTAGAAGGTTGCTCCGATAAATCATTGAAATATTACATCAATACGATTGAAAAGTTGCTCCAAAAATTAAACAAATCAGTTATATATATCTCTACTAACGATTTGAGAGCCTACTTATCCGAATATCAGGAATTAAAAAAATCCAGTAGGGTAACAATCGATAACATGCGACGAATTTTTTCCAGTTTTTTTTCTTGGTTAGAAGATGAAGATTATATTTTAAAAAGTCCCGTAAGGCGTATTCATAAAGTAAAAACAGGCCGTCTTATAAAAGACACTTTAAGCGATGAGCAGCTCGAAATACTAAGGGATAATTGTTCTGAAATCAGAGATTTAGCCATGATAGAATTGCTTACTTCAACCGGAATGCGGGTAGGGGAATTGGTAAAAATAAACCGCTCCGATGTCGATTTTCACGAAAGACAAATTGTAGTTTTTGGAAAAGGAAATAGTGAACGGGAGGTTTATTTTGATGCACGCACAAAAATTCATCTGAGAAAGTATCTTGAAACGAGAACAGATGATAATAAAGCTTTGTTTGTTTCTTTATCAAAGCCTAATGGCAGACTTTCTATTGGAGGAGTTGAAATGCGATTGCGTACCTTGGGCAAAAAGGCTCAAATTGACAAGGTACATCCTCACAAATTTAGGAGAACACTAGCAACAATGGCAATTGACAAAGGTATGCCAATAGAACAAGTGCAAAAGTTACTCGGGCATGTAAAAATAGACACCACTATGCATTATGCAATGGTAAACCAAACGAATGTCAAAAACTCTCATAGAAAATTTATAGGATAAGATGAAATTACTCAAACTAAAAGACCTGATAAAAATAAAAAACGGCAAAGACCATAAACATCTAAAAGAAGGAAATATTCCTATTTTAGGAAGTGGTGGTATAATGCGTTTTGGAAATAAAGCTATTTATGAAAAAGAAAGTATTTTGCTTCCTCGGAAGGGGTCTTTAAGTAATATACAGTTTTCAAATGTTCCATTTTGGACGGTTGATACATTGTATTATACCGAAGTCAATACACAATTGTGTAATCCTTTTTATCTTTATAATTATTTAAAAATATTAAACTTAGAAAGCCTAAATACAGGAACTGGTGTCCCGAGTATGACCTTCGATAGTTATTATAATCTTGTAATAAATTTACCTTCATTAGCTATTCAAAACACGGTTTCTGCCATTTTATGGAATATTGAAAGAAAAATTCAACTAAACAATAAAATAAATGATAATTTAGAGCAAATAGCAAAAACGCTTTATGATTATTGGTTTGTGCAGTTTGATTTTCCAGATGCGAATGGAAAACCGTATAAAACTTCAGGAGGTAAAATGATTTGGAATGCCGAGTTGAATAGAGATATTCCTGTGGATTGGGAGGTTGGAACATTAGATTCAATTGGAGATATTATTGGAGGAAGTACGCCTTCAAAAGCAATTGATGATAACTTTTGTTATGGAGAAGGTACTCCATGGATAACTCCAAAAGATTTATCTAATAATAAAGGAAAAAAAATATATAACACGTGGTGAATACGATGTAACAAAACGTGGATTAAAAGAAGCATCATTGAAAATAATGCCAGCAGGAACAATACTATTAAGTTCCAGAGCTCCTATTGGATATTTGGCAATAGCACGAACAAATGTTACAACAAATCAAGGGTTTAAATCTTTTGTTCCAAAAAGTATTTTCTCATCAGAATACATTTTTTTTACAATTCAGACGTTGATTCCAGAAATCGAAGCAAATTCATCAGGTTCAACATTTAAAGAAGTTTCGACTTCAACATTGAAAACAATAAAAACTATTTTACCAACCAATGAAGTATTATTAGCATTCAATAGTTTGATAAAACCAATATTCAGAAAACAAGATTCTGTAGAATTAGAAAACCAACAACTAGCATCACTTCGCGATTGGCTATTGCCAATGTTGATGAATGGACAGGTAAAAATACAAGATTAATACAGTTAATTTCTCTTCGATAAATTATCATTTATCGAATTGTTTAATTCGATTTTCGCATCTAAATCCGAAAGAACTTTGGCTATTTTTTGTTGCTCAATTTTATTCGAAGGGATTTGTAGAATCAAATCTCCAATATCACTTGGATTTAAAGATGGATATGAAGTAACATTATTAGCTGCAATAGTATTTAAATAATCTGTAATGCTTTTATTTGTTATAGAATAGTATAGATATTTAGCATCAATGGTTTCATCGATTATATCTAATGTGGTAAATCCTGTTGATACGATTAAATTTTCAATTGGATTTTCAATTATTCCAAAATGCTCTTGTTCTGGTCTTACCGTAGAATATATAATTGTGTTTTTTTGAACTTTTCTTTGAGCTCTGCTTGGAAATTTATCAATTCCATTAATGAGATTTTTGATTTCATCTATTTTGTTTCTTGTAATATTTCCAGTGTCTAAATAATTTATATAATCTGGCTGGTTATTAGAGCGAATAGTTTCTCTATTTAATTTGCAAATTTTTTTTATTGTTACATTCCGATTACTCATATCTCAACCCTTTCAAATTATTCTGAATTTCGATTTCCAAAGCTTTACTTTCGTTAAAAAGGGTGCTTAAATTGGTTTCAAAAGTTTTCATTTTGTCTTCAAATTCCTTTGAAGTGATATCAGTATATTCAATTTTTACTTCAAAATATTGACCTGCGCTCAAAGAGTAATTTTTTGCTTTGATATCCTCATACGAAACCACCACAGAGAAATCTTCCTTGGCTTCGTGTTGGTTAAAGGTGTCAATGATATAATCTTCTTCTGCTGGCGACAAAAGTGTTTTTTGGTTCTTGCCTTCTTTTACAGTGGTTCCCAGTTTTGAGGCATCCATCAAGACAATATCCCCTTTGCTGTTTTCTTTATCCAAAAACAAAATAGAAACATTGGTTCCAGTTGTGGCAAAAATATTAGAGGGCATACTCACCACGCCACGCAACATTTTGCGTTCTACCATTTGCTCACGTATTTTGCGTTCTATACCACTTTGTGCGGTTATAAATCCAGTAGGTACTACAATAGCTGCTTTTCCTTTGGTAGAAAGTGAAAACATGATATGTTGCAAAAACATCAGGTAAATAGACATGCTTTCTTTCTTTGCTTTGGGAATATTAGGTATTCCTGCAAAAAAGCGATTGTGGTTTTCTTTGGTGTCCAATTCCCCACTAAAATCGGAAAAATCTAATTTGAACGGAGGATTCGAGACAATATAATCAAACTGTTGTAGTTTGCCATTTTTATCTTTATGATACGGTTCGAGAATAGTATTCCCTTTTACAATATTTGGAATCGAGTGTACCAAATCGTTTAGGATTAAATTCAGTCGCAACAAGTTGGAAGACTTTTGCGAAATATCCTGAGAATAAACCGTGCACTTTTCTTCGCCAATCTGGTGTGCCAAGTTCATCAACAACGTTCCTGATCCCGCACTTGGGTCATAACAAGTCACATTGCTCACTTCTCCGTTGACTAAACAACGTGCCATAATTTTGGCTACGGCGTGCGGCGTGAAGTATTCGGCATATTTACCGCCACTATTTGTGTTGTAATCGCTTATTAAATACTCGAAAATCGTGGCATAGAAATCGAATTTTTCGTGAAAGATATTCTCGAAACTAAAGTTGATAAGTTTGTTTACAATGGCTCTGCAAAAATCGTCCCGTTTGTCAGTCACATACTTGCTGATGTTTTCGAACAATATAATTTTTTCGCCACCATCAGTCAAAACCGAGAACAAGTCGCTGTTTTCTTTGGCAATATCCAGTAAAGTATTGTCAAATATGTCAGAGAAGTTGGCTTCGTTTTGTCTTTCGAACAAGCTTGAAATAAATTGCTTGGGTTGCAGTCGAGCGGTACTTTCGCTCATTTGCATCATCAACATTTCGTAGTCGTTGTTATTATATTCTCTTAGGACTGCTTCCCAATTGTCGGCTTTCGCAACTTTTTCGTCGAGTTGTTTTACTTCGTGAACAAATTTGTCGTTCAGAAATTTATATAAAAATACTTGCGTGATAATTTTGAATTCGTTTCCGTCATTTCCCAAACCATAGTTGGCACAAACACTTTTTAAATCATCGATTAGTGCTTTGGTTTGCTTTTCAAACTGTCTTGTTGTGGTCATATAATTAATATGTTATTGCAAATGTAGAGGGTTTAGGCCACTCTTCCATAAAATTCGTTCATGTATTCTTTTACTATCATTCCGTTGATGCGTTTTGTCGCAGCAGCATCCAGCGGAATATGTTGTTTGTTTTTGAATTGGTCAATCACCAATCGCATCATCATTCGTTCAATAAAACTTTCGTTTTCGAGCATTTTTGAGTTTTGAATAATATGCAAATCAATTTCTTTTTTTAGTCCTTGCAAAGCTTCAAACAATTTACTTTCGCTGTCGGTCAAAGGATCTTTTTCCATTAAGCGTTTGTGCAAGCGAGCGTATTTTTCATCGTTATCATACTTGGCTCTAATCAATAGGTTTTTGCGTTCCAGTTCTCTGGCTTTGGCATATATTTTTTCTAATGCTGCAATGTTGCGTTCCATTTCTTCCTTTGTCACTTCGCTCAAATTTTTCTTTTTGAAAAGACGTTCCAATTCTTCTTTTAACGAGATGAACACAGGATCATTTTTATCAAAATTACCGCCCAACATTTCTCTAGTTTTTTGCAAGGTGTTTTTTAGTTGATCTGCTAATACCATTTCACTTTCTTTAATTTTTACAAAAGCAAAATAAACGTCTTCTAAAGCGATATTCAACAAATTCGAAGTATCTACATTGTTTTCTAATGCTTCTTTGGTATTGATGAGAGCCAAATGGTTATTGGCTTCTCTTGATAATACAGTAAGTTTATGAAAATCTAATTCATCAAGCATTTCATAATTGCCAGATAAACGAATCAAATTATACAAACACTTTGCATTGTTTAGAGCTCGTGTGATTTTCAACATTTCACTTCTGTCATTGATTTGAGTGATTTGCTGGGAAAAAATCTCCGCATTTTTAATATCAAAAGGAAACAAGACATCTTTGATTTCTTTGATTTCAAAATCAATTTCTTCTGCCGATTTGAATAGGTTTTCAAAATGAACCATTTCGTCTCCCAATTCTTCCTGCAATTCGTTGAAATAATCTTGGTTGGTCTTGTCAAATTCTTTTTGAATGTCGGCAAAATCTACTACGTAACCGTATCTAAACTCTTTGTAAGTTCTATTAACACGTGTTAAAGTTTGCAATAAATTGTGGGCCTTGATGACCCGGCCAATGTATAATTTCTTCAATCGTGGCGCATCAAAACCGGTTAGTAGCATATTATACACAAATAGGAAATCAATTTTACCGTCTTTGAATTCCTCGACTTTATCTTTGCGTTCTTGTTTCGTTCCCACATCATGAAGAATCACGGCTGCGGAAGTTACTTTACTTTCTGTTTTCTTTTTGCTTCCGTAGCTTTCTGAAGGTTCGGCAGCCAACAAGAGCGTTTCGTTATTTGTCTTTTTTTCCGAATATTTGGATTCGAATATTTCAAACAACATTTTAGCTTGTTCGGATGAATCACAAACCACCAGTCCACCAATGGTATTATCATTCATTGCAATCCTCGTTTTTTCAAAATCCTGAACGATATAATCGAGCATTGGTTCTACAAACTTCGGATGTGCATAAACGATTTTCTTGTCGGCATTTCCTTTTAGAATTTCAATATCTTCTAATGCTTGTTGCATTGTCAGTTTGTAACTCGTTTCAATTTCCTCACGAATTAATCGAAGTGTGTATCCATCAGCAATAGAGGAATTGTAATAATATTTGTGAATGTAACCACCAAACAATGCTTTGGAATTGTAATCGTTTCCCAATAATGGAGTTCCAGTTAATCCAATTTTAATAGCATTGGTATCCGATTCATTTAGGTTTGCCAGGAAACTCCCTTTTGGGTTATAGCTACGATGTACTTCATCTAGGAAATACACCCGCTGAATATTCAATTGATAATCGGTATTCCGGACCACATCAGGGTCGTCTTGAAATTTTTGGATATTGACAACGGTTATTTCAGCTTTTCCTAAGTTATTATGAATAACGCTAGTCGATTTAATATCCTTTGCGAATTCTTCTCTTGAATTAATATTATGAACCACTAATCCTCTGCTTTTAAATTCCTTTCCAGCCTGAATTAGCAAATCCAATCGATCTACAATAAAATAGAATTTTGGGACAACATTTTTATTTTGGAAATAATCCGTCAAGTATTTAACATTGTAATATGCTAGGGCTGTTTTTCCGCTTCCTTGTGTATGCCAAATAATTCCTTTTTTGATCCCTTCTTCTAACTTTTTTTCAATGGCTTTGGTGGCAAAAAGCTGTGGATAACGCATAATGTGTTTTTGCAAGCCCTTACTTCCTTTAACATAAGCTATTGAATATTGAAGCATAAACTGCAACCTTTCCTTTTGGAACAAAGAAGTACAGATTTTGTTGGTTGGTGTATCAGGATTTTTATTGGTTATAAATTCCGGAGAATTTTTGATTCCAACTACGTTATTGTCTTTTAAAATAGCCGTTTCATTGGCATCATCAATTTCAGTCAGAAGTGCATTCAAATCAAAAGTATCTTCTTCTCGAAAATAATTAAAGGATGGTTTTTGATATGATGCTGTGGCATAAAAAGCCCCTTCAATTGTCATCGGAGAACTATTGTCATACTCCATATTATTGGAGAAAATCATTAATTGTGTGATGTTGACAAATTTTCTGAATTTCTTGTTTTCAAAACGAGTTTGAATGCGTTTGTGCTCCGCTAAAATCCCATCTTGATTGTTTGGTTTTTTTACTTCAATAAAAATCAAAGGCATTCCATTGATTAGAAGTGTAATATCTGGGCGAAACTCTTCATCATCTTTTTTGCAAGTCAGCTCTGTTACTATATTGAAAGTGTTGTTGTCAAAGTTCTCGAAATCGATTAATCGAATACCTGATTTTTCTGTAATCCGTTCATAAAAAGCTTTTCCCAAATCTTCATTATCGAGCAATAAAGAAACTTCATCTAATAGTCTGCGGCAGTCGGATAAATCAATAGTTGGATTGATTTTAGAAATACTGTCTATAAAAACGGTATTGAAAATGTTTGTGTTTTCATCCCAAACGGCATTTTTCAATGATATGTAATTATATCCTAAACGGGTTAAATGGAGTATAGTAGGGATTTTAACACGAGAATCTTCGTTGAATGCCATTTTTGTGTGTTATTAACTTTATGTACATTCTGTTGTTTTATAAAAGTTTCCAACTGCAAGTACGAATTGTAAATCTAATTGTTTTTGGCTAAATATCCTATAAAAATATTGAATGAGTTTTGAGGTATTTTCTGTAAAACTTTATTTATATATTTCAAATTAGTTTGAAAGTACAAAAATCAAATTTACAGCTTGGATATTATTCAATCTTACGGTTTTCCTCATTTTGATAAAATATGCTTCATTTCTCTTCATTTAAAATATCCAAAAATTTGAAACTAGTATTAATGAATTTTTGCTCTAATTAACTGGTACTTTTTAATAGTCCCCTTTCGGTTAATAGGTAGCGCAGAACGTCCCTTTACTACAACGGGTTTGGGACTAATTTAAACCCATTATTTGGATTTGCCAATCCCGATAGCTATCGGGACCCAAATGCAAAACCAATTTCAAATTAAGCCTAAAACCCAAATTATTTGTAGCGTGTGTTAGCGGTAGTTTTTTGCAGTTGCTGTTTAAGTTTTATTTCCATTTTCTCAAGCGTTATATTACTAATTGCATCGGAAAAATGTCGATGAATATAAATATTTTCAAATTCATTTAAGTCACTTATATTCATTTCACTTTTATCTAATTCAGCAAATTTTTTAAATAATCCAGTTTTTCGGTTTAAGAATTTAAAATCTTCTATCAGTCCCCAAGCAATGAATATAGTTTTTTCAAAATCGTTTAATAAGTTATTCAGCTCAATTAAGTGATTTCGATTTTCTTCTGAAATTAAATACTCTAAAAATATCTTATTATTTTTTTTAGCCATTCCTGTGGTAGGAAAACCAAGTAATTCTACGAAAGAAATTTTACTTGATTCATTACTGTCAACTTTTAGTTTAGAAAAAATTTTATGATATCGTTTGCCATCACCTTTATAATTTGGCAATAAAAAAGGGTGATGAATATTGTGCGTTTTCCAAAAAGATATTCCATCAGTTAGATATTCAGAAACAAAATTGAACATTTCTTTACTTTCTAAATCAATTGCCCAATTTGGGTCTCTTCCGACAAATAAAATTTTTGCATCAAATGGATTTGCTCCTTGATAATTTTTTTTAGAGTAAAGGTCACTTAATAATTTTGACGGATGTTTTATAAATATAGATTTTTCCACTTTTCTGGGATATTATTTGGTTAAACATCTTATTTTTCTTTTAGTTTTTAAAATTCTAACTAACGTTTTTATAATGCTTTTAAAATCAAGTATTTTTAATATATTGTTTTTCTTTAATAATTCATTTCATTTTTCACTTTTTGACGTTAGCTTCGGGAGGTAAGGCACGCGGACTATGGGGGCGGCGGATTACCGCTAATGTCCCACTACTACAGCGGGTTTGGTACTAAATTAAGCCTATTCTTCGGATTTGCCAAATCTCCCAAATACAAAACTATATTTCCATTAAGTCAATTGCCCAAATTCGTTGTACCTGTTATCCGCCGTTTTTCTTTTTGGCTCTAGTATTTTTGTTTATATGATTTTTGATTGAATTACTTTTCAATATGTCAACTTTTGAATTAGCAAAAGGAAAATAATTACTTAAATTCTCAAGGTCAAAAAAACTTTTACCGGAACTTAATTCTACATATTTCATTATCATTTTAAATTCTGTTTCTCTTGGATTAGAACTTTTCGCAAAAAATATATGTAAATCTTCAAGACACGCTAGAAGCTTTATCCAATAACCTCCAGTATGTGGACCTTTTTGACCGACCTTATGAATATAAAATTGATTAACTCTTTTCTTAATTGGATTCGTTTTTGAAGTTGATTCTCCGATATAAAGTATGTTTTCATTAACATTCCAAAATTTTGTCAAGTATTCTTTAACTTGAACAATATCTGTCACCTTTTGTCCTTCAATTTCTAAATCTGGTGCTTCAATAAGCCAAGTTTCAAACGCTCTGTTACAGATGTTAAATCCAATATTACTTTGATTGGGTAATTTTGGATTATTTGATGTCGATATTATATAAACACCATTAAAATCTGCATCAAGCTTTTCATTCCATTTATAGGGCTTTGAATATTCCAAATTAAATTCTTTAAAAAGTGTATCAACTAAAACAGGCATAGGTTCTTGTTTTTAATGAGATTTCTAAAATGGCATAACTAATATATACGTGTGACTTCGTCAAACACATCCTCCAAAAAAAGGGATATAATGTTTATATTACCCTTTCTTAAAATCAAATATACATATTAATCCTTACAAAATATCAATAGAATAATTTTGGATTGATTTTGAGAACGAGGGGGAAGTGGGTTGTCTAATTACTGTGTGTGCATCGATTACTTCTTTACTTTCCTTCGTTTGAGGGCAAATCCTTGCGAGTGGCAACTTCGTCAGTTCGGATAAAGCCTCGGGTGTTTTAGATTGTTGATCTACTTTGTGCGCATGGATTACAAATCCGCCCCATCCGGATTATCGTGCTTAGATACTTATCCGCCATCGGGATTTAAATATCTTTCTCACATCGTATTTTGTAATCTTTTTTCTATCTTTAAATCCCAATCCTTCCAGTGACGCAAATGATTATCGATAAATATGAGAACCATCCACAGAGTATCAATGAGGGTAAATTACTTCCAATTTTAAGCAACCAAAAAATGAATGGATATTTAAAAGAGATAGCAACTGTTTGTGATGTTGAAAAAGAATTAACTTTCCACATTGCTCGACATACTTTTGCAACGACTGTGACCCTTACAAATGGTGTTCCTATAGAAAGCGTAAGCAAAATGCTAGGTCATAAAAATTTAAAAACCACACAGCATTATGCAAAGATATTAGACAAAAAAGTGAGTGAGGATATGATGGTTTTAAGAAATAAATTTGCATTAAAAAATTCAACTATTGAATCAACTAAATCTAATTAATTAAAGTGGCTATAAATTCCCTATCTTTTCAATGCAAAATGCCCTTTGAAGGCCCTGCCATCCTGTAGCTGAATCGAATACCAATAATCTGTGGCGGGCATTTGCTGACCCATGTATGTACCGTCCCAACCGTCGCCCATTGGATTAATTTCTTTTATCAATTTTCCGTAACGATCAAAAATTCGAACCGTAGTTTTTGCATTGAAAATTGTATTTACCCCTTTCAGGTTCCAGGTGTCATTGTACCCGTCCTGATTGGGCGTGAAATACGTTGGAATTCCCAAAAGGGCGACTTCCTGAGGAACTATTCCGCAACCATTCAGGTCTTTTACAAAAACAGTGTGAATTCCCGCAGGAACATTGACAAATGTATTGTTGTTTTGATAGTCTCCATATTCATTATCCAGAGAAAAAACATAGTCGCCAGCACCTGTTGCCAAAACGGTTATGCTGTTTTCTGAAGACAAATCAACAATGTCTACTTTTACAGTTGCTTTGTCGGATGCGTTTACCGTGATAGTTCTTGTTCTGGAACAGCCCTGACTATTGGTTGTTGCTACTTTGTACATTCCTTTTTTATTGACCGTCAAATCATAATTCGTTTCTCCTGTAATGAGGTTTCCATCGAGTGTCCAAGTATAAGTGAAATTATTTTTTTGACTTTCGTCCAGTAGCCCCGCATTGATAATTTTGGTAAAAGTGGGCAAGTCACTGCAGACCAGTTCGTCTCCTGTTAATTGAATCTTCGGAACTGGATTAACAACCAATGGAATTACTATTGTCGCCGTGCAAGTTGGATTTATTGGATTGACCACTTCCACTTTTATAGTTTGTGTAGCGGTTACAAAAGGATTCGGCAACGGACTGGATAGCGCAATGTTATTCCCATCAAAATAATTGACTGTCATTCCCGTCTGTCCTCCCAGAATTGCAGTTTGGTAACCGGAAGTGTCAAAAGCAAATTTACCGTCCTGTAAAACAGGATCTGTTTCATCATCGCAAACGGTTGTTCGTGATGTGGGTATTGGAAAGGCCTCGGGTAAATCGTCTACGATAAACTGCAATGTGGTGTCAAATGAACAGGCGTTGGCGGTATTGTTTTTTACAACCACTTTTAGCGTTTGAGAACCTGTTATAAATGGATTGGGCAACGGACTTGGCAATGGATTGTTGTTTTGGTCGAAATAAGAAACAGAGACATTGGACAATCCATTCAGCAAGTTAGTTTGAATTGCAGATGTGTCAAAAGCATATAGCCCATCCTGATTGTCGTCGCAATGGTTTTGTTTCATTGACTGTACAATAGGAATGGGTTCGACGGTGAGTGTAATGTGATTTCCCAATCCCAAACAATCGTTATTCAGTCTGCTATCGACACGGATGTAAATGTTTTGAGTGTTTGGATACCCTATATTTCTGTAATTTGAAATATCCGAAATGCTATTTTTCTCTGCCAGTGCATCTGCTAAATTTCTATAGTAGGTAATATCCAATTGTTGTCCAACAGGCATTATCTTAAGTATTTTAGCGGTTACACCACTAAAATCAAATGAAGCAATTCCATCTGTATTGGTGCCGGAAATAGCATCATCGCATTGGGTGAAATTTTCTATAAAATCCAATGGAATTTGCGTGGTTGAAATAATAAGGTTCAGTTGAGCAATTCTGTAACAGCCGTTAGCATTAGACACTCTAACAAATATTTTGTCGATACTGACGGTTTGATTGGTATAGTTCGTTGGGTTTAGAATTGGGTTAGTATTGTTTTGTGCATCTAATGCCGTTTTGAAAAAAGCAATGTTTTCAACTGTTGTATTGGCCGTTATTTTGCTGATGGCTTCCTCCAAATTAAAAACACTAAAACCATCGATATCATCATCACATTGTTTCAAGTCGACTACATTGGTAATGACTGGCAAAGCAAAAACTTCAATTTGGAATGAAGTAGTCGCTGTACAACTAGGATTGTCTTTGTTGGCCACTTTTACAAAAATGGTTTCTGTTGGATTGGTATTTTGATAGGTCGTTGGTGTCAAAATGGGTTGTGTGAATCCCAAATCTTTGAAATACGAAACCAAAAACTGAGTAGTCGATTGACCGTTTAATATCGTAGTTGCTTTTTGCGTTAAATCAAAAATAACTTTTCCATCACTATCAGTTCCAACACTGGTGTTGTCGCAACTCGTTAAATTTATAATAGCAGTTGGTAAATTGGGCAAAGGCGTATCAAATACGTCAATATTGAAAGTGGTTGTGCTTTTGCATTCGCCATTGGCTTTGTTGGAGACTTCGGCGGTGATGGTTTCCTGTTGATAGGCTAATGAATTAGTATATGTTGTTGGCGAAGCAATAAGCACATTACTAGCATAATAGTTTACTTTAAATAAACTAGGATCCTGGCCGTTTAAAATGGCTGTATTTTGCGTTGTTAAATCAAAAGTATATAAACCGTCATTATTGTCGTCGCAAACCAACATATCAGCAGGTTTTGATGAGGTTGGGACTTGATAAATAGTTATTTCTTTAGTTTTAAAACTGGTACCGTTTGCATTTGTTGCGGTAACCGTGACACTGTATGTGCCTGTATTTGCATATACATGAGTTGGATTAATAGTGTTTGAAGTAGTACCGTCTCCGAAATCCCAAGTTGCTGAAGTTATGTTTTCGGATGAATTAACAGTAAACTCAGTGGTATTGCCGTGGCACACATTTTTGACCGTGAATGAAGGATTAAAATAAGATTGGCAAAACGCAGGTAAACCAATGACTGAATTTCTTCCTCCCAAATTCACCAAACCGGTTTGCAAATCGCAACCTACCCCTAAAATGTCAGGGTTGTTTATTACACCTAGGCTCGAAGTGTTAAAATTTGCTATATAAATTTTATTGTTAGGTCCTAACTGTAATGCACCTAAATAATAAGGAGAAGTTACAATCAAATTTTGGCTTAAAGCTATGTCTGATGCATTCAAATCATATTGGAAAACTTCACGACTTAGTTGAAGAGAAACATACAACACTTCACTATTTGGTGAAAATTCTGCTCCATAAGGTTGGTGTCCATCGTTTATATCGATGGGATTTGATATTACACCTGTTGTTGTATCAAAATCAAATAGCTGTGTTTGATCTAAAAAAAAATGGCATAAAACTATTTTTTTTCCATTGGGTGATATTTTCATATAACCCATTACATTATTTATTGACGAATCATCAACCACAATACCTGAATTTGAAATTACGGGAGTTGAATTTATGCCAGAGGAAGATAGTAGGTGAGCATAAAACGTATTGTTTTTCCAACCATGTGAAACAACCCAATAATCAATTCCATTTGCATGCTTTACAACAGAAAGTTTTTCACAAAGAGGAGTTAATATCTGGATATTCTTATTTGCTGTAATACCTCCCAAACCACCATCAAGAGTGATATCAATTTCGCTATACATTAATCCATTTGTTCCAGCAATGGCATCTATTGTTAAAAGATAAAATAAATTAGAAGAACCTGGTTTTTGGACTATTGTTGCCGACTGGGTACTTGAAGTATGTCCTTTCAGACCAGTGCCGTTTAACATAATTTGATGCTTCCTATTGTAAACTGTTATTCCATCTGTATAAAACATTAAATCACCATTACTGTCCGACAATGTGGCACAACCTTCTATAGTATTCAATTGCCCATCTATAAGTGGGGTTACAGAACCATCAGCGTGGAATTTAATTCCTGCATTTTCTCCAAAGTACCAATTACTAGCTTCCTGTTGGGAGAAAGCCAGCGATGTATATAAAAGTATAGTAAAAAGTAATTTGTGTTTCATAGAATCTATATTCTAAAATAGGATTTAGATTAATTGTGTATTTTATTATCATTATGTTTTTGAAAAATGTAAAAATTACTCGTGCCAACAGATCTCTTATTTTTATCCGTCTGACATACTTTTTTTTATTCAAATACAATAGTTTTTTACTACAAATAAACATTTTTTTTGCCTGATTAACTATTTGGATTATTGGAACGGGTGCGAAGTCGGAGACATTCACACAGCACGACGGGGTATTTGCATATCTAACTTTTTGATTTCTTATTTCAAAAATTTATTCAGGATTGCTAATCTATCTTTATTATTTATATCAAGAAAATTTGATGATAGTAACTTGTAAAAATTATCGTTATTAATTCTTTTATCTTTAAAATCTTTACTACTATAACAATTCATTTTCAGCCCGTAAACATAAACATTTCCATCTTCTTTTTTCTGATACTTATATTCACTACTGCCTATGGTTTTTATTACTTTACAAATTTTATCTTTTGTATAGTAAATTTTAAAAGAAATTTGTAATGCATTTGCATCTTGTGTTTCAAGAAAACATAGAATAGCTTGTCCATAAATTTTAGGATAGTATTCGAATATATATAGATTTTTATCGTCAGTTGAATAACTTTGGCTTTCACTTTTATACGAATTAAAAAGCATCAGTACTGTAATTATTAATAGTTTCATTTTTAATGATTTTGAAGATAATATGAAAATAAATCTGGTCTGATTCCTGCTGTATAAGCCCATGTTGTAGCATATAAAAAATATGGGTGTAATCCAATATTAGGTATACCATTAAGCCAAAGAGATAATGAAGACATATTAACGCAATTTGTTGTTGCACCTTGATATGGTAATATTTTACCTAAAGTCCGAACAAGATTTACTGCATACTTGTTTACAGTAACGTCTACTGGTAGTGTTCCAGCAAGATGATAATCAGATGTACTTTTCCTAAGTTTAAGAGCAAACCCCAATTTTGTACTTGGAACTTTATTGTCATCTGGCCCATAAGACATTAAAGAGTTTCCTGTATTTTTATCTTTAATGGAACTATGAGAAATAAAATCACTATTATCTGTATTTAGAGTTGCTTCTGTACTATTTATAACTTGATTTATATCCGCAATATTCGCTAAAGCTCCTAACCCATAACCCAAATTTTCCATAAATGAATTACCTTTTTTACCAAGATAACCAAATTCTCCTGTACTAAAATTAAAACTTCCAAATCCAAATCCGACAGAAATATCTGTATGCCCTCCAGAATAAGCATTACTAGCAATAGAATTTGTTAGTGAAGCACTAGCGATACCTAAAGTGTTTGCAAAGGGAATATCAGCAGTAGCAATTGTACCTCCTATATATCCTGATACAGCACCAACAATAGCACCTCCTAGCATATTACCCCATGTTTTACTTGAATTAAAATTCCAATTTCCTATATTATATTCTCCATTATTTGCCATTGCACCCCCACTATAGGCTCCAATAACAGCACCTATAATAACAGCAAACCATATAAACTCTCCGCTATAATCCGCATACTTTAAAGGATTATTCCAACAATACCCATACCTGTTATAGTTCTGAGTATTAAACGGCTCCTGCACATAATTATCTGGTTGTAAAAAACGATGTAATTTAGGGTCATAGATACGACCATTCATGTTGATTAACCCAACACTCTGCAAATGCTCATGACCAGTATATCCTCTATCGAGAGCAGTTAATCCAGCCAAAGCAACTCCAGCTCCGTTTTGTACTTTTACAATACTACCCCAAGGATCAAAAAGGCGTTTTTCTATAACGGCTCCTGCTTGATCTGTTATGGCAAGTATCGAACCTTGGTAATCACGATGCAAATATAAATATTTTTGGGTTGTACCGTCACTTTTTACCAGTAGAGGAGCTGTGTAAGCGTCTCCACCTATATAAGTTACAAATTCTATAGGCCCTCCAGTTGTTATATCTTGTTTAATCTCCATACTGCCATCAGCAGAATAGTATTTTCTATACTTACGTAATAGTTTATCATTTTGTGTACCACCATAGTACATTATACTTCTATCGTTGTTATCGTTATAAACAAAACTGAGTTTGTCAATTCCAACATCCTCAATTTGTATAGGACTCTTGAAGGTATTGTAAGTTATGTTTTGGTTTTGTTTCCCCTGATAATAGGTTAATGCATTTGGTGTCAAGGTTACAGAAGTGTTTCTGTATGCTTTTTGGGCATCGGGATCCTTATAGTTATAAGTCCCAATATCATTTTTGGTTATTCTTCCACGATTATCATAGTCTTGTGTCGTTGTAGATTGTTTTGCAGCCGTAACATTGTCTATAATAAAAACGTTTATAGCGGTGGTATTGGCTTTTTCTATTCTTAGGTTTAGAATACTGTATTGTGTTACCGTATGGGTTATACTAATCGCTCCTCCAGTTGCTACTGTTTTTAAGTATTTAACCACTGTTCCCGAGCTTGGGTCTTGTTCTTGAATGTAGACGTTTAGAACATCTGTTCCCTGAATTTTTTGCAAAGTAAAATTCAGGGTTATTTTATCGCCTATTGTCGCTCCTGTAAGTAGTATTTTCTTTACTGTAGCCCCGCTAGCTGTAGCTTGTGTTTGAAGTGCGCCACCAGAACTACTTATAATTGCTCCACCTTCCGTTTGATATCCTTCAGTATCTGTGGTACTAAAGGTATTATTAAGAAAAGAATCGTCTGTAATAGTACTAATTAACCTATCCTGACTATCGTATTGAAAAGCTTCTTTGTACCCAAAAAGACTATTATTTCTAGTTGTCAAATTACCTCTTTGGACATCAAAGGCAGTTTCCAACTTCATCACATTAGTAGTTCCCAGATCATGTTGCATTTTGGTTACATAACCATAAGTATCATACGTATTGGTTATAGTCATCGTATTGCCCAGCACAGCACTTGTTAACTGACCTCTTGCGTTTGTATCTTTGGTTTCCCATAATACTTTTGTGTTTGGCGAGTCTTTAATTTGCCATAAATATCCGTTTTTGTAAAAATTTTGATTTGCTACGATACTATTACTGCCTAATGTGGCTGTGTTTTTCGTAACATCTGTCCTTCCAAAAGAATCGTAGCTTATGTCTTTTATAAAAACAGGCCCCATCGAGTTAGTTTCTGTAACTTTTGAGAGACGCTTCTTTGTATCATAAATATATTCAGTCGTTATTTTAGTATTCGAAATGATATCATTAAATTCTGTTTTTATTAGCAATTTGCTTATGCCATCATAAGTATATGCTGTAGTACTATTGGTTGCACCAATATTGGGATCGGTTATAGTTTTACTTTCTAACTTTCCAAATTTATCTAAATTATAGGATGTTATACCGTTTGGTGTAGTTTCTGATGTTGTTTCACCAAATAGATTGTATTTATAGGAATACAACCCTGCTGAGGAATCAGTCAGAGTCGTTTTTCGCCCCCAACCATCTTGGGTAATGGTAGTTTTTACAGTATCGTAATTGGATTCTTTTAAATTTCCATTGGCAAAATAGGTATAGTCTATTTTGCCTCCTGGCGTATCAATCATGGTGATCACGTTGCCTATGGCGTTTTTGGTAGATTTCTTAGTTTTAATGTGGTCGTCTACTGTTGTTGTTAATCCTGCATATGTAATATCTATCTTTTTTCCTGTAAAAGACGTACTCTGAGTTGGTCTGCCGTAGTTGTCGTATAAAGTTTCATTCCACTGGGTTGCGCTTGCTCCAAAATACGGTTCACTTGTTTTGTAATTCCTATCGTAAATATCGTACAGGTAATCAACGTATGAGAACGTACCATTTATATTCTTAACTCCAGATTTTATTTTTCTGCCCAAATCATCAAAAGTCTCTTCACTACCGCTGCCATCGTCACCTGTCGTTGTGACAATTGTTTTTTCGGTACTGCGGACATAAGTATACGTATTGCTTTTAGTTAAATAATCAGTACTTTTTATTTTTTTGAACCAAACATCATAACCATAAGTAGTTGTCAATCCATACGGATTGGTTTCAGAAGTTAGCACACCACTACTGGTGTTATAAACGAAATTTGTTGCCAGTCCTTCAATATCGGTGCTTTTGATTAGAAATCTACCCGAAGTGTCGTATTGGTAACTGGTTACTCGTGGATCTGGTGCTGGATTGGGAGCTACGGCTGGAACGGTTATTGTTTTTTTGATAATATTTCCAAAAGCATCATATACATTGTCCTCAGTAATATAATCATTTAGATCATTGCCTCTTTTCTTTATTTGCGTTAGTAAATGATTGGTGTAAATGTATTTTTCTTCACTAGTCATTACATCACCTGCTACAGTTACACTTTGGGTTCTATTTATAAGCCGACCTATATAATACGTACCTGTAGTTTGTTTGTCATAGGTTAAATTTGTAACAGTGGTCTGTTCTACTGTTACTCCATTTTTGACTTTAGTGGTTGATTGAATAATATTATTATCAGAATCATATAATGGTGTTGTTTCGCTACTGGTATTGTCTAAGCCATTGAATTGCTCTGAAAAAATATTCTTCAGTTTAAAAACTTTGTTAGTTTGCAAAGCATCAGCAACGCTATTATAGGTAAGAATTGATTTTGAGATAAAATCTGTCGGAGCAAAACTACTGGAAGGAGAGAATAA